>NZ_JARACH010000033.1:0-95921 GCF_029087445.1 Amycolatopsis sp. La24 | reverse complement strand
CCCCTCTACCGCAGCCAATCCACCCAACGAGCGAGGCACCCACACCTCCCCCGCACCCCGATACGAAGCTCCCCTGCGGTTCGGGGGTGCTTGTCAAGGCATCTTTCCCGCCTTGACAAGCACCCCCGAACCGTCAGCACAATCAACCTTCGGGGTGCCCCACGCAACCAAGACGGGCCAATGTCGCCGCCAGGCGACGAGCCACTCACTCCCCACCATTAGACGGAACCACAGGCGCAGTAGCCGTCTGACTACCGCTAGGCGCCTGCGAACTACTAGACGGCTTAGACGAAGAAGTCGGCGCCTGACTCTCCCGCGTAGCCTGCGAAGACGGCGGCGCACTAGCCGTAGTAGTAGGCGTAGACGTCGAACCGTTGGACCGAGACTCCCCAGTCGGCGGCACCTGCGGCTGAGTACTGGGCGTGTTGTCCGGATGATCATCCCGCGGCTGACTGGTCTCCGGCTGCCGAGGAATCAACCCAGTCGACACATTCCCCTTAGTCGTCCAATCAATCCCCACCAGCACAACCAACGCCACGACAAACGCGACCACACTGGACGCGATGATCAACGGCCACCGCATCTTCCGCAGCTTCTCGCCCAGGCCTTCGGCCGCATCCGGCTGAGTGGGACGCAACCGAACCGTAGGCATGTTCGCCACGTCAGCGTCGACATGCACCGTCGCCGCGTCGCCGGAACCGGACTCCCGCACCGCCTCCACCGGCACCAGCGCACCCCTGCTGCGCCGGGCAGCCGTCTCCATCGCCTTCCGCGCGGCATCGCGAGTGCGCTGCAAAGACCGCAGGTACAACTCGCCGCCGACGGTGCTGACCACACTGGCCACCCCGGCGCCGATGACTGTTCCCGCGACCCCCAGCGTCGAACCCAGCAACGCGGCGGTGACCGCCGCGAGCGCCGCGGCGAGCACCGAGGTCATGCGGAGTTTCTTCTTGTCCTCCGCGGTTTCCTTCTGCTCCTCGCTCATGATTCCGATCTGATCGTTTCCCAGCCCTGTTCCCTGCTTCTTCAACGGTTAAGTCGTCCGAGGTGCTCCCTTCGTTGCCCCGGCGTGAGGGACGCCACGTTGACTGTCCACAATGGATGGACTAAAGCTCACACTTTCCTGACATACTCGCCTCATGCACCTCGTGACGATCTCCGACATCGAAACCGCGGCCGGACGGCTGAAGGGCACCGCGGTGCACACCCCGCTGCTGCGCCAGCTCTGGGTTCCCGGCGAATTCTGGGTGAAACCCGAGAGCCTGCAACCGATCGGCGCGTTCAAGATCCGCGGCGCGTACAACGCGATCGCCGCGCTCACCGACGCCGAACGGGAACGCGGCGTGGTCGCGTATTCGAGCGGCAACCACGCGCAAGCGGTCGCCTACGCCGCGCGCGAATTCGGGATCACCGCGGTGATCGTGGTGCCGGACGTCACTCCGCGGCTGAAGGTCGAAGCGACCCGCCGCTGGGGCGCGGAAGTCCGCGAAGTGCCGATCGCGGAACGGGAATCGGCGGCGCTCGCCCTCGCCGAGGAACGCGGCCTCACGCTGATCCCGCCGTTCGACCACCCGGACATCATCGCCGGGCAGGGCACCGTCGGGCTGGAGATCGCGCAGGACCTCCCGGACGTCGAGACCGTGCTGGTCCCGGTCAGCGGCGGCGGCTTCGCCTCCGGGGTCGGCGTGGCGATCAAGGCGAAGTGCCCGAACGCGAAGGTCTACGGCGTCGAACCGGAACTGGCCGCCGACACCGCCGCCAGCCTCGCCGCGGGCGAGATCGTGGAGTGGCCGATCACGGACCGCGCCCGCACCATCGCGGACGGCCTGCGCGCGCAACCGTCCGAGCTCACGTTCGCGCACCTGCGGCACGTCCTGGACGGCGTGATCACGGTGACCGAGGACGAAATCCGCGACACCGTCCGCGCGCTCGCCCAGCAGGGCCGCCTGGTGACGGAACCCAGCGGCGCGACCGCTCCGGCCGCCTACCTGCACCATGCCGACGAACTCCCCGGCGGACGCACCGTCGCGGTCGTTTCCGGCGGCAACATCGATCCGGCGATGCTGGCCGAACTGCTCGCCTAGCCGAGCGCCCCAATGCCGCATTGGGTGCATCTGACGCACCCAATGCGGCGCTCGGTGCATCTAGCGCACCCAAAGTGGCATTCGGTGCGTCTAGCGCACCCAAAGTGGCGCTCGGTGCATCTAACGCACCCAAAGTGGCATTCGGTGCATCTAGCGCACCCAATGCGGCATTCGGTGCATCTAGCGCACCCAAAGTGGCATTGGGGATGTTCAAGGCCGGTCACCAGTTGACGGTCTGCCCCTGCCGGTCCAGGTAGTGCAGCCCGCCCTTGCCCGCCCAAGCTTCGATCGTGTCGGCGACTCCGGGGATGCTCTCGTCGACGGTCAGCCGCGCGCTCGGACCGCCCAGGTCCGTCTTCACCCAGCCCGGCGCCATCAGCAACAGGGTGCGCGGGTCGTCGGCGTGCCGTGCGGCGAAGCTGCGCATGAGCTGGTTCAGCGCGGATTTGCTCGCCCGGTAGACCTCGAAGCCGCCGTTCGTGTTGCCGGAGACGCTGCCCTGGCCCGACGACATCACGCCGATGGTGCCCGTCGCGGGAACCAGGTCTTGCAGGGTTTCGACGACGCGCATCGGGCTCAGCGCGTTGGTCACCATGACTCGGGTGAAGTCCTCGGTGGACACGTCGGCGAAGGTCGCCGAGGGGTCGGTCGTGTAGTTGGTCCCCGCGTTGACGAACAGCAGGTCGAACCGCCCCAACCGGGCACGCAGCGCGGCGACCTGCTCGGGCGCCGTGATGTCGACGGTCTCCACCGTCAACCTGCCCTCGGCCGATTTGGCCAGCTCGTGCAGTGCGGACGGCGTGCGTTCGGTCGCGGTGACCTGCCAGCCGCGGCGGAGGAACTCGGCGGCCAGCGCGTAGCCGAGCCCCCGCGACGCCCCGATGATCAACGCGCTTTTGCCTGTGGTCATGACTTCCCCTTAGCTATCAATTGATAGCTAACCTACGTCGCCGGGGAGATACCTGTCAAACGATAGGTATTGGGCTACGCTAGCCGGGTGAAAGACGAACAGCTCTTCGAGTTGGCCGACCTGATCCTCGCGGTGGCCCGGCACATCAACGCCGCCAAGGAAGCCAACGCCGAGTCGGGGACGCCGCTGGAAGGAGCGGTGATGCGGTTCGTCGACCGGCACCCCGGAACGACGGTCAACGCCGCGGCCGAGGCGACCCAGATGATCTCCAGCAACGTCAGCCGAGCCGTCCGGGGCCTGGAGAACAAGGGGCTGCTGCGCCGCGAAGCCGATCCCGACGACGCCCGCCGAGTGCGGCTCTACCCCACCGACAAGGCAGCGGAAAACCTGCAACGGCTGCGCGACACGTGGTCCGGCCTGCTGGAGGGAACGAAACCGGCCGAGGCCAGCGCCTTGATCACTGCCTTGCAGGGCATCGAGACCCGGCTAGTCGCCCGATCCCGCAGCACCACGTAGGCCAGCCAGCAACCCCGCGAAAATCAGCGATGCCCGCCCGGATGGACGTGCGTGGGCGGCCCTTCCACCCCGCAATGCAGACAATCCCCGGGATGCGGCGAATCGTCCGGTTCGGCAGCGCCGAGCACCCCGTTGTGAATTCCTAACGCGATCAGCCCGCCGACGATCGCCAGCACCGCACAGATCACCAGCGCCGTCTGCCATCCGGCGGTCAGCGCGGTGGGATCGCGGTAAGCCGAACCGGTCAGACCCGCCGCGGCGGGCAGGACTGCCACCGCCAGAAGTCCACCCGATCGGGCGATCGCGTTGTTGACCCCGGACGCGACCCCGGCGTACCGGTCCGGGGCGGCGGCCAGCACCGTCGCGGTCACCGGGGCGACCACAGTGGCCAGGCCCAGCCCGAACACCACCACCGCGGGCAGCACGGACCCGAGGTACGACGACCCCGGTCCGACCCGCGTCAGCAGCAACATCCCGACGCCGACGACGATCGGCCCGACCACCAGCTGCAGCCGCGGTCCGATCCGCTGCGCGAGCGCCCCTGAGCGGCCGGAGAGCAACAGCATGATCACCGTGATCGGCAATCCGGCCAGCCCGGCCAGCGTCGGCGAATAACCCAGCGACACCTGAAGCTGCAGCACCAGCAGCATCATCACGCCGCCGAGCGCCGCGTAAACCACGAACGTCAGCGCGTTCGACAGCGTGAACGTCCGGTCGCGGAACAACGAAGGCGGCACCAGCGGTTCGGCAGCCCGGTGCTGGAGCCACAGAAACATCCCGAGCCCGGCGACACCGACCACCAGCGCGACCAGCACGACCGGATCGCCGATCCCGCGCACCGGTGCCTCGACCAGCGCACCGGTCACCCCGGCCAGCCCGAGCGCGCCGATCGCAGCGGCGACATAATCCGGATGTCCGGTCGCCGCGGTATCGCGCGACTCGGGCACGAACCGCCGCGCCATCAGCACGACAATCACCGCGAGCGGCAGGTTGATCAGGAACGCCATTCGCCACGACCACGCCTGCACCAGCAGTCCGCCGAGCAGCGGGCCGACCGCCGCGGCGATTCCGCCGAGCCCGGACCACGAGCCGATCGCCCGCGCGCGGTCTTCGTGCGAGAACGACGACTGCAGGATCGCCAGCGAACCCGGCGTCAGCAACGCCCCGCCGATTCCCTGCAGCACCCGGAACAGCACGAGCAGCTCGGTCGACGTCGCCGCCGCGCACAGCCCGGACGCGAGCCCGAACCACACGACCCCGATCAGGTACACCCGCCGCCTGCCGTAGCGGTCGCCGAGCGACCCGGCGACCAGGATCAGCGCGGCCAGCGCCAGCAGGTAGCCGTCGAGAATCCACTGCAGACCGGCGACGGACGCGCCCAGCTCCTCGCCGATCCGGGGCAGCGCGACGTTCACGATCGTGCCGTCGAGCATCGCCATCCCCGACCCGAGGATGGTCGTCCAGAGCACGCCGCGAGCCGCGGGCGTGCCCCAGCGGATGCCGGTGTCCCCCGCGACACTCACGCGATCAGGGCAGCAGCGTGGTGACGAACTTGTACCGGTCGCCGCGATAGACCGCGCGGGCGAACTCGACCGGCTTGCCGTCGGTGGCGAACGAATGCCGGGTCAGCATCATCACCGGCATGCCGACGTCCGCGCCGAGGATCTCCGCTTCCTGCGGCCCGGCCAGCGACGTCTCGATCGTCTCCTCCGCGCGCTCCAGCTCGACGCCGTAATGCTCGCGCAGCACCGCGTACAGCGAACCGCCCGCGGTGATGTGCTTGCGCAGCCCGCGGAACCGGCCGAGCGGCAGGTGCGTGGTCTCGAGCGCCATCGGCTGGCCGTCGGCGAGCCGGAGCCGGCGCAGCCGCAGGATCTTCGCGCCGTTGCGCAACTGCAGCAGCTTCGTCATCTCGCCCTCGACCGGAAGCTCTTCGAGTTCCAGTAACTGGGACGACGGCTTCAGGCCCTGCTTGCGCATGTCCTCGGTATAAGAGGACAGCTGCAGACGCTGCGCGAGCTTCGGCTCGGCGGCGAAGGTGCCCTTGCCCTGGACGCGGTGCAGTCTGCCCTCGGCGGTGAGATCCGCCAGCGCCTGGCGCACGGTGGTGCGCGAAACGGTGAATTCTCCCGCCAGCGCCCGCTCGGTCGGGATCGGCGATCCCGGCGGCAGTGCGTCGAGCAGGTCCAGCAGATGCTGCTTCAGCGCCCAGTACTTGGGTTCGCGCTGCCCTCGCGCAGCAGTCCCCGCCTCGCTCGCGGGGGGTGTCTCCAGCATGCCCGGCTCCCTCAGTCTTCCCACATTAAACGCGCCACTGCCCCGTGAGGAAACGTACCCTTCTCCCGACCCGCTCCGCCCGGCTAGCATTGGTCTAGACCTGACCGGACGCCGCTCAGCACACCGGGACACCCGTCCCGGCGGAGAGGAAAGTGATGACCCAACTACGTCCCGGCGAGCACATGGCCGCGGAAATCTCGGAGCAGCCCAGCATTCTGGCCGGGCTGGTCGAGCGGCGGTCCGGCATCGCAGCAGTCGCGGAAAAGATTTCACAGAACCCGCCGCGGTTCGCCCTGCTCGCCGCTCGCGGTTCGAGCGACCACGGCGCGCTGTACGCGAAATACCTGATCGAGGTACTCCTCGGCCTCCCGGCCGGGCTCGTGTCCCCGTCCACCGCGACGCTCTACGGCGCCCGTCCGGACCTGCGCGACGTGCTCTTCATCACCGTCAGCCAGAGCGGCGGGTCGCCCGACCTGATCGAGGTCACCGAGGCCGCCCGCAGGCAGGGCGCGCTGACCGTGTCGGTCACCAACACCCCGGACTCGCCGCTGCGCGCGGCTTCGGAACTGGGCGTGGACATCGGCGCCGGCGTCGAGAAGGCGGTCGCGGCGACCAAGACGTACTCGGCGACGCTGATGGCGCTGTACCTCTTCATCGACGCGATCCGCGGCGGCAAGGGCGAGGACGCGGAGAAGATCGGCGAACTGGCCCAGCAGACGCTGGACGGCGCCGCCGAAGGCGTGCAGCGCGCGGTGGACCGTTATCGCTTTGTCGACCGCGTGCTCACCACTGGCCGCGGTTACTCCTACGCCAGCGCGCTCGAAGCGTCGCTGAAGCTCGCCGAGACGAGCTACCTCGCGGCCCGCGCGTACAGCGGCGCGGACCTGCTGCACGGTCCGGTCGCGGCGGTCGACGGCGAGACCGCCGTGCTCGCCGCCACCAGCCTCGGCCGCGGCGGCGAGGCCATGCGCGAGGTCCTCGAAGCGGTCGGCGAGCGCGGCGCGGACGTGCTCGCGGTCGGCTCGGCGGCGAACGACGTGCCCGCCGCGGTGCGCATCCCGGTCGCCCCGACCGTCGAGGAATTGGCTCCAGTGCTGGAAATCCTGCCGATCCAGCGGATCGCGCTCGGGCTTTCGCTCGCGCGCGGCGGCAACCCGGACAACCCGCGCGGTCTGCTGAAGGTGACCAAGACCCGGTGAGCCTCGTAGTAGGCGTGGACGCCGGCGGCACGTCGACGCGAGCGATCGCGATCGACGCCGCCGGCGTCGTGCACGGCACCGGAGCCGCGGCGGGCGCGAACCCGAACTCGCATCCGCCCGCGGAGGCGGCGGCCCGGATCGCCGGGGCCATCGAGTCCGCAGTGGACGGACGGACCGACGTGCTCGGCGTCGTGGTCGGCATGGCGGGCGAGAGCAAGCTGTCCGACCCGGCGGTCGCCGCGGAGTTCACCGCGGCGTGGGAGCGGATCGGCCTCGCCGGCCGGGTCCGGGTGACCGGCGACGCCGAGGTGGCCTACGCGTCCGCGACGGCCGAGCCGGACGGCACCGTGCTCGTCGCGGGCACCGGCTCGATCGCCGGGCGCATCCGCGGCCGCCGGATGATCGCCACCGCGGGCGGGCACGGCTGGCTGCTCGGCGACGAGGGCTCGGGCTTCTGGCTCGGCCGCGAAGCCGTGCGCGCCACGCTCGCCGCGCTCGAGGGCGACGGCCCGCTCGGCGGATTGCCCGAGGCGGTCCTCGCCGAAGCGTTCGGACCGTCCGCAGTGGACCTGTCCGATCGCTTCAAGGTCATGTGGGCGCTGGTGACCCATGCCAACGCGGAACCTCCGGTCCGGCTGGCCCGGTACGCGCCGCTGGTGAGTGCCGCCGCTGCCGCCGGAGAGCCCGTCGCGGAGGAGATCGTCGCGCGGGGCGCCCGGCATCTCGTGCGCGTCGCTCGCGCCACGCGCGAGCCGGGAGAAAAAACTCCGATCGTGCTCGTGGGCAGCGTGCTGGCCGAAAACGGCCCGGTCGGGGCTCGCGTGCGGGCCGAATTCGCCGATCTTAACGTTCTGACCAGCTCCGATGGGGTGCTCGGCGCGGCCTGGCTCGCGGCGGTGCACGCGTGGGGCGAGGACACCCCGCGACCATCCCGACGGGTGAATGCCACCAAAACTTGAGCGGAAGAGTCGAAACCGTCGACTCAACCCCTCCGGTCCGGGTACCGTAGGAACCGGCCCCCGGACCCTCCCCCCTCGCCGGGGGCCGCCTTAACTTCCGGGTCCGGTTTCGGACTCGCCCGCACCCGGGTCTTTCGCCAGGCGAAGGCCCGGGTGTTCTGCTGGAAGGCTCCGGTAAAGGACCCAGCCGCTCACCGCGACGGTCGCGGCCACCAGCGGCCAGGAGAGCACGGTGCGCGCCACTCCGAGCGCCACCACCTGCCCGGTCCACCACAACAGCCCGTAAACGACCACTCGCAGCAAGTACTGCAGCACCCACACGGCGCTCGCCCACGAGTACGCGCGCAGCAGAGCCGGGTCGCGCCGCCAGCGCGTCTTCTGCCCGAGGAGCAGTCCCACGATCACGCCGAGCAGCGGCCAGCGGACCGCGATGCTCGCCGCGAACAGCAGCGCGCTCGCCGCGTTCGAGAACAGTTGCAGCAGGAAGAAGTCCTCGGCGCGGCCGGTGTGCATCGCGATCAGCGCGGCGATCACCACCGCGGCGAGGCTCACCACCACCGCGCGCGCCTTGTCGCCGCGGATCAGCCGGTACGCGCCGAGCAGCACGGCGACGCCGATCGCGACGCCCGCTCCCCAGGCGATCGACTGGCCGGAAACGAGCCAGCCGACGACGAACGCGGCGGGCGGGATGCTGGCGTCGATCGCGCCGCGCCGCCCGCCGAGGATCTGCGTGAGCGACTCCCGCGCCGGCCCTTTCGCAGTCTCGTCTGTCACACCTTCCAGCCTGCCGCAACTCCCGGCGGAGCCCCAGGTCGGGAGACCTACCCCACATGGCGCCCGGTACGGGGCGGAACGTGAGGTTCGTCCCGGTGAAATTGCCGTAATAGGGAGGCGCGAACCCCCGACAAGGTAAGAGACTGTGACGTCCGGTGAGAACCGGTCGTGTCCGGCGGGAAGGATATGGGGATATCCGACTGTTAGTTGGGGTGTACAACTAGATCCGGGACTTCACGGGGAACAGGCACGCACCAGCGGGAAAGGGGAACCCAGCGTGTACGGGATCAACAGCTACGTAGCCATCGGGGACAGCTTCACCGAGGGCCTCAACGACCATCGGGGCGACGGGACGTTCCGGGGCTGGGCCGACCGGCTCGCGGAGATGCTGGCCGGCGACGAGCCCGGCTTCCAGTACGCGAACCTGTCGCTGCGCGGCAAGATGCTCGACGAGATCATGGACGAGCAGCTCCCGATCGCCCTTGAGCTGAAGCCCGATCTGGTCACGCTGTGCGCGGGCGGCAACGACGTCATCGTGCCGGGGGCGGACGTCGACGCCATCGCGGAGCGCTTCGAAGCGGGGGTGGCGAAGCTGCGCGCGGCCGGGATCCCGGTGGTGATCTTCAACGGGCCGGACACCAAGACGCTGTCGGTGATGAGCGTGCTGCGCGGCAAGGTCGCGATCTACAACACGCATCTGTGGGCGATCGCGGCCCGGCACGGCGCGAAGATGGTCGACCTCTGGACGATGGAGCCGCTGCACGACCGGCGCGCCTGGAGCGACGACCGGCTGCACTTCACGCCGGACGCGCACCGCCGGATCGCGCTGCTCACCGCCGAGGTGCTCGGCGTCCCGGTCACCGAGGACTGGCGCGAGCCGTACCCGGCGAGCACCGAACCGGCCACCTGGATCACGTCGCGCCGGTCCGATCTCGCGTGGACCAAGGTGCACCTGCTGCCGTGGATCCGCCGTCAGCTGCGCGGCGAGTCCATGGGCGACGGGCTGTCGCCGAAGCGCCCGGAACTGGCTCCGCTCGTCCCGCTCGTGCCGGACAACCCGGCGAGCATCGACCTCGACCTGCGGGGCGACGTGCGGGGCAACGCGACCGCCTCCTGAACGCCGTCCCCCGACAGTGCCCGCGCCGGTCACCACCGGTGCGGGCACTGTCGCGAGAGCCACCCGAACGGCGGCCTTTACCAGGTCGCCAAGCCGACCGGCCCGGCATAGGGTCCTGTTATGTCCGGTGCACGAGGGTGGCTTCGCTTGATCCCCGTGGCAGTGGTGGTCACGGCCCTGCTCGCGGGCCTCGTGACTTGGCTGCAGGGCAGCGGAATCCAGGACGACCTCGCCGCGCGATCACGCTCCGCGCTCGACGCGGCGGGCCTGCGCGGCGGCGAGGTGAAATTCTCCGGACGGCAGGCGACCCTCGAAGGATTCCCGGCCGAAGAAGCCGGCCGCGCGCTGGGCATCGTGCAGGGAGTCGACGGGGTCGAATCCGCGCAAGCCTCCGGCGGGGCCGGGCCGGTGCAGTCCGCGCCGTCGCCCGAACCGTCGACGACGCCGCCGTCCAGCCCGCCGAGTTCTTCCGCCCCGCCGTCCGCGCCGCCGACCGACCGCGACGGGATCCAGGCCGAAGTGGACCGCAAGCTCGCGGCCGCGCCGATCACCTTCGAACCGGACACCGCGAAGCTCACCGACGAAGGCGAGCAGGCCGCGCGCGATCTCGCGCCGCTGCTGCGCGACGCACCGGACAACTTCCGCTACCGCCTCGTCGGCCGGGTCGCCGACGGTCCGGGCGGGCGCAGCGCGGCGCTGAAGCTCTCCCGCAACCGGGCGCTGACCGTGATCCGGTTGCTGATCCGCGAGGACGTGCCGCCCGACCGCTTGCTCGCGGTGGCCAGCGCGAGCGGCTCGGACAGTTCGGACAACGGGGGCGACAGCGACCGGCGGGTCGAGATCACAGTGGAACAGAGGTGATGGCGGATGCTCTGGCTCTTCGGGCAGATCTGGCTGTGGCTGCTCGTCTCGTTCCTGCTCGGGGCGGCGGTCATGTGGCTGTTCACGCGGGCCGCCCGGCCGAAGGCCGAACCCGAGGCTGAGCCGTACCGGCCCGCGGCGGCTCCGGCGGAGGAAGCGGCCGAGGAGACCCGGCACATCCCGCCGGCGAACCCGTACGAGGACTACGAGGAACCGGCGTACCCGCATTACGAGGACCAGCCGGAGCGCGTCTACAACGACTATCCGGAAGTCGACCCGGACGATCCGTACCACGGGCAGCACCCGGCGCACGGCCCGGCCGGGCATCCGCTGCCCGATCCCGAGCCGCGGCTGTCGGGCGAACTGAGCTGGCCCGAGGACGACCAGCGGAGCCCGCACTGGCCGGCCGACGAACCCGCGCCCCGCCGACCTGGACGCAGTGGCTGACACCCACCTGGTAGATTCGGCTACGCACGGTAAGCGGGCGCCGAGGGCCCCGGACGACGTCAGGAGGTCCGATGGCGCTTCCGCACTGGACGCCACAGAACCTGCTGCCCCCCGGCCGCCATCACGCCGACCTCGCCGACGTCTACGAGCGCCTGGTCTACGACGCGCCGCACCAGAACGAGCGCGAGATCCTTTTCAGCGCGCTCAACAGCTACCTCGGGGTCGCCCAGCGGGTGATCACGTCCGGGCGGGCCTGGCTCGGCGGCGCGTTCGTCACCCGCACGGCGCATCCGCCGCGCGGGCTCGACGTGGTGCTGCTGCCGGACGAGTGGGGCGCGTTGAAGCGGCTTGACGACAGCGGCCGCACCGCGCTGTACGGCCTGCTGACCCTGCGCGGCATCATCGTCGGCCAGCCCGCGATGTACCTCGACCAGATCCAGCCGGTGGGCGGCATGCTCGACGGTTTCCTGTGCCGTCCCGGCGACGAGGACGTGTGGGAAGCGGTGTGGGCCGACGGCGGCAGAGGCATTCCGGAGATGGTGTGGTGAGGAACGAGTTCCGGCGGATCGCCGACGAGATCCCCGGCGGCACGTGGCTGGACGACCTCGCGCGCGCCTCGGCGATGGCGGCGAACGCGAAGTTCGAGCGGACCTGCCGCGCGCCGCTGCTGCACGTGTCGGTGATCGGCGAAACGCACATCGACGCGTACACCTTTTCCGACATCAGCCGCGCGCTCCAGGACGCGACGGCGAAGATCGGGCACATCATCCGCAATCCGTCGAACGAGGTCACCTTCGTCCAGCAGGCGGACCGGGACAAGGCCCCGCTGATCCAAAAAGGACAGGCGGGCAACGCGATCTTCTTCGGTTTCCCCGAACCGGCGGTCGACGACGCGCTGATCCACGACGGCATCGAAACGCTGTCCGAGCGCGCGGTGAAGGAACTCTGCGATTTCCTGCCCGCCAACGGTTCCGACGACGGCGCGCTCGACGCGGTGCTGCTGCAGCGCGACACGGTGCGCAACGCGGTCAGCGACGTCGTCAACGCGGTCAGCAAGCACGCGGGCATCGGGATGGCGCTCACGCCCACCGCGGGCGAGCAGGTGACCCGGAGCATGACCACCGAACAGGCGCGGGTGCTGCAGGGCAGCCTGCGCGAGTCCCGCGAGGCGGTCGGCTACGAGACGGTGACCGGACGCCTCGACGGCGTGCGCACCCGGCGGCGGATTTTCTACCTGGAGCGGGAATCGGGCGGAACCATTCAGGGCGCGGTCGCCCCGGATCTGCTCGACCAGATCAAAGAAAACCTCGATCGGCCGGTGACCGCGCGGTTGCGCGTAGTGCGCACGACGACCATCGACGGACGGCGCGGCAGGCCGGTGCACGAACTTCTCGAGATCACTCCGGAAGTCAATCTTTTCGATCAGTGAATGGCGCGCGGTGCCGCGTCGCCAGGTCAGGACCGCCGGGTAAGCGCATGGTCGCTCTGCGGAATCACGCTGCCTTTTTCGGGCAGCGAATGGTGCCGCTTCGCGCAATCCGGCGGGAAATGACCCCGTCCGCCCGGACGCGGTAAATGGATGACATTGTCAGTCGATAACGATTATTCCAACCACGCGGGCATCTGCGTTAGCGTCTTCGCCATCCCAGCGGAAGAGGCACGCATGACGACCGAGCAGCCGTATCCGGCCGCACCCGCGCGACACAGCAGGACCACTGCTCGTCCTGGTCCGCACCGTCCGCCCCAGCAGGAGCCGTCCCGGAGACAGGCCAACTGGCCCGGCGGGCTCGCGGTCACCCTCGGACTGGCCGCGGCGGGCGTCGCCTTCCTCCCGGATTGGGGCTTCCTCGCCTGGCCGCTCGCCGGCATCGGCCTCGCCGGCGGAATTGCGGGAATCGTCCTTTCCTCCAAAGGAAAAATGCGCGGATTGGGCGTCGCGCTCACCGGAACCACGCTTTCCGCACTGGCCGCCCTGCTGTGCGGCGCGATGCTGCTCTACCCGTCGATGTTCGGCACCGCCCGCGCGGGCGATCTGCACATCCCGCCGCAGCCGGGCGAGAAGCATTCGGTCGACTTCGTGGTGAGCTCGGCGAACGGCGCGACGGTCCGCTACGGCACGCTGAACGACCAGCGCACCGCGACCACCCCGCCGAGCACCGACGACTGGCACGGGCACGCCTCCTACGACGGCGGCAGGCCGGTGCTTTCGCTGACCGCGGACACCGCCAACGCGGGCGTGACGAACCAGATCAGCTGCCAGATCATCGTCGACGGCAAGAAGGTCGCCGAAAGCAGCGGCAGTTCGATCGCGCTCTGCACCTCGAACGTCGAATAGGGCCTGGCGGCCGGCCGGCCTACCCCCATCTCGGCCGGCCAACCGCCACCGAACCGCTCCTGGCGGCTCTTCCAGGTCCGCGCGGTACTGCCGCGGTCCCGTCGCCGGCTTCACAGCCTGCCCCTCCCCTAGGGCTCCGCCAGCGTCGCGGCCGACCCTACGCGCGCTGACCGCCTGATGGCTAAGAATCCGCTAAGCGGACGCGATTATTACCACGGTGACCTGGGAAAACACAGCTGAACATTGTACAAGAGCCGAGCGCGGACGACTGCCCGCTCACTGCGCGCCGACTGCGTCTTCGGCCGAGCGGCGAATTCTCGGGTTGACCTGGCCGAGGGGCGGCGGCTGCTACGAACCCGCCAGGTCAGCCGCTTCCTTCCGCAAGTCCTCGACCTGCCGCGGGTTCATCCGCTCGTACAGCGCCACCGCCAGCCGGTACTGCTCGCGCGCCGGCTCCAGCCGTTGCTGGCCGCGCAGGATCCGCGCCAGGGTCACCCGCAGGATGCCCTCCTGCAGCTCGAACTGCCGCGAGACCGCCAGCGACACGGCTTCCCGCGCGTAGCGTTCGGCGGCTTCCAGCTCGCCGATGCCCAGATGCAGTTCCGCGAGGTTGTTCAGCGACACCACGGCATAGCTGTCGTCCCCGAGTTCGCGGTCTATCTCCAGCGAGGCCAGCTGATGCGTGATCGCCTCGGCCGGGCGTCCCGCGCGCTTCTCCGTCTCCGCGCAGTTGTTGAGCGCCTGGCCGCGCAGTTCGAGATCCCCGGTGCGTTCGGTCTCCGCGACCGCCTCCAGCAGCCGTTCGATCGCCTCCGAATAGCGGCCGAGCAGGGTCAGCACGCTGCCGAGGTGGATCTTGGCGACGATGAGCGAGCGGCCGTCGAGCCGGGTGGCCAGCCCGACCGCGCGTTCGGCGTCGGCGATGCTGCCCTGCGACAGCTCGAAGGTGAGCGCGATGGCGCAGCGGGAGATCAGCATCCAGCACTGCCCGAGCGGTTCGTTCGCGGCTTCGGCGGCGGCGAGGCCGAGGTCGACCAGCCGGATCCATTCCTCGTACAGCGGGCAGACGACCCGGTAGGTGTGCGCGACGCGGGCGAGCCGCCAGACGTCGGCGTAGCGGCCGTCGGCGTGTGCGGCGTCGAGCACGGCGAGCAGGTTCGGCCATTCCGCGGCGAACCAGTCTTGGGCCTGGGCGAAGGTTTCCAGCGGCGGCAGCGCGTCCGGCGGCACGAGGCCGGTGAGGTCGAGCGGGTCGACTATGCGCAGCATCTTCCGCCGCGCGGTGTCCGAGGCGGCCTGGTGGTAGCGGATCGCCCGGTCGAGCACCGCCGCGCGTTCCGCCGGGTCCAGTTCGGTTTCCGCCAGCTCGCGCAGGTACAGCCGGACCAGGTCGTGCGGGGCGAAGGCGTCGCGCGAGGTCTCGGCGACCAGGTTGTGCGCGGCCAGCGTGCGGAGTTCGCGGCGGGCCTGCTCGACCGGGATCTCCGCGATCGCCGCCGTCAGGTGCGGACCGGTGTGCCGCGCGGGCACCGCGCCCAGGCGGAGCAGCGTCCGGGCCAGCCCGTCCGGAAGGCCGCGGAACGAGACGTCGAAGGCGGCCCGGACGCCGTCTTCGGCTCCGGTGACGTCGAGTCCGGCCAGCCGGGTGCGTTCGTTTCCCAGCTCCCCGACCAGATCCTTGAGTGTCCACTGTGGACTCGCGGCGAGCTTGGCCCCGGCGATCCGCAGCGCGAGCGGCAGGTAGCCGCACAGCCGGGCCAGCGCGTGGTTGAGGTCGAAGTCCGCCGGCCCGGCCAATTCCTCGATCACCCTCACCGCGGCTTCCGGCGCGAGCGTGCCGAGCACCCGCAGCTTCGCCGCGTGGGACACCGCCAGCGCCTCCAGCCGCGACCGGCTGGTCACCACCGTCATCGACCGTGCGCCCGGAGGGAGCAACGGACGCACCTGTTCGGCGGAACGCGCGTCGTCGAGCAGCACGAGCATCCGTCGTCCGGCGATGAGCGAGCGGTACAGCGCCACGCGTTCGTGCACCTGCTCCGGCACCTCGTCCGCTGGCACGCCCAGCCCGAGCAGGAACTGCGACAGCAGATCGCCCGGTTCCAGCGGCGGCTGATGCGGATCGAACCCTTGCAGCGCCGCGTACAGCACCCCGTCCGGGAACAGCCGGGCCGCGCGGTGCGCCCACCAGATGACCAGCGCGCTTTTGCCAACCCCGGCGGTGCCGGACACGATCACCGTGCTGTCGCCGCGTCCGGCGAGCCCGTCGAGCCATTCCAGCTCCGCCTCGCGCCCGGCCAGCGTCGGCAGCGCGGGCGGCAGCTGAGACGGCGCGACGGCCTGCTCCGGAACCGCGCTCTCGTGCGCGGCGAGATCGTCGTTGAGCACCCGCTCGTGCAGCGAGCGCAGATCCGCGCCGGGTTCGACGCCGAGCGAACCGAGCGTCGCCCGCGAGACGGTGTGGTACAGCTCGAGCGCTTCCCCGCGCCGCCCGGCGTGGTAGAGCGCGCGCATCAACTGCCCGGCGACGCGCTCGGCGAGCGGGTCGGCGCGGACGATCGGGCTCAGCTCCACGATCAGCTCGTCGTAGCGGCCGAGGTCGAGATCCGCGTTGACCCGGGCGTAGCGGATCGCGCGCCGCAACTCGTCCAATTCGGGCGCCCGTACTGAATCGGGCACACCGGACAGCGTCGGCCCCTGCCACAGCGCGAGCGCCTCGGCGAGCAGCTTCGAGGCGCTCTCCGGCGATTCCAGCGCGGCCTGGTCCAGCAGCGCCCGCGCCCGGTGCGCGTCGATCCGGTCCGGTGCGAGGGAAAGCTGGTAGCCCGGCGGACGGGTGCTGATCTCGGCCACCGGATCGGCCATCTCGCGCAGCAGCCGGCGCAGCTGCGACACGTTGCCGTGCACGATGGTGCGGGCGGTGGCAGGCGGATCGTGGCCCCACAGCGCGTCGATGATCTCCTCGAGCGGCACCACCTTGCCCACGCGCAGCGCGAGCAGCGCCAGCAGCCCCCGCACCCCGGGGCCGCCGACGGGAACCGCACGGCTGCCGTCGAGCAGCCGCACCGGGCCGAGCAGTTCGACCCGCGCGCCGGCATCGGCCATGCTCGCGCGCACCTCCCAGGCTCACCCCCAGCCAGACAGGTCAACTTACCGTCAGCGGCGGCCCGCAGACACCGCTCTTTCGTGAATTTCGACCCTGAACAGACGAGTCCGGCCCCGCACCATCAGTCCCGATCTGATGGTGCGGGGCCGGACTCAATGATCGTCGGCCGGGCCGCCAGGGGGCGCGGTCCACCCGTGCATCTCGGCCGTCCGCCGGCGGTTCGGGGGGCTCACCCCGAGCAAGAACCCGGACCGCTGCGGACAACCACGCCTCCGCAGACGAGCTGCGAGGTGCCGACAACGTAACAGGGCGCACATTCTTCGTTACGAGCGACCCGCCGGTTGGCGAAGGTAACGCTGGTCACCGCGTGATCGGCGTCGAGTTGCGGCCGGCGATGAACGACGGCCGCGGCGCGCTCGCGGCGAACGGCTCCTGCAACGCGTTGTCCACGCTGTTGAACACCAGGAAGATGTTCGAGCGCGGATACGGCGTGATGTTGTTCGACGATCCGTGCATGATGTTCGAGTCGAACCACAGCGCCGAACCGGCCGAACCGGTGAACTGGTCGATGCCGCAGTCGGCCGCCAGCTTGGTGATGTCGTCCGGCGACGGCACGCCCACCCGCTGGTCCTTGAGCGAGCTCTTGTAGTTGGCGTCCGGGGTCTCGCCCACGCACTGCACGAACGTGCGCTGCGAACCCGGCATGACCATGAGCCCGCCGTTGTACGGGTAGTTGTCGGTGAGCGCGATCGAGCAGCTCACCGCACGCGGCGACGGCATGCCGTCCTCCGCGTGCCAGGTCTCGAAATCGGAATGCCAGTAGAAGCCGGTGCCCTTGAAGCCCGGCATGTAGTTGATCCGGCTCTGGTGGATGTAGACCTCGGAGCCGAGGATCTGCCGCGCCCGGTCGAGCACCCGGGGATCGCGCACCAGCTCGGCGATCAGGCCGGAGATCTCGTGCACGTCGAAGATCGACCGGACCTCGCCGGTCCGCGCCTCGGTGATCACGCGCTCGTCGTCGTGCAGCTTCTCGTCCGACGACAGCCGGACGACCTCTTGCCAGTACGTCTGGACCTCACCGGGCGAGAGCAGTCCGTCCACGACCGTGTAGCCCTTGGCGTCGTGATTAGCCAGGGTCGCGGCGTCGATCGGGCCGTCAGCCTCGGTACCCCACACCGTGGGGTGCACGCGCGGAAGATGCTCCGGCGTACCGGTGATCCGGGTCGGGTAACCGTCTTCGACCCGGGTGTCCATGATCGTCACAGTGGCTCGCCTCCAGTTCTTCTGGCGTTTCTTCTTTCTCGGGGTGGTGGGAGTGGCTCAGTCTCAGGAGTCTTCGGTGACGAGCGGGTAGACCCCGTTCTCGTCGTGCACCTCGCGGCCGGTGACCGGCGGGTTGAACACGCACACGCACTTGATCTCGGTCTTCGGGCGGACCTGGTGCTTGTCGTGGTCGTTCAGCAGGTACAGCGTGCCCGGCTTGAGCTGGTGCACCTCGCCGGTGGCGAGGTCTTCGATCTCGCCCTCGCCGGAGGTGATGAACACGGCCTCGATGTGGTTGGCGTACCAGAAGTCGTTCACCGTGCCCGCGTACAGCGTCGTCTCGTGCACCGAGAAGCCGACGCCCTCCTTCGCGAGGATGATGCGCTTGCTGCGCCAGTTCGGGGTCTTGATGTCAGCGTCGGTGTCGGTGATCTCGTCGAGCGTGCGGACCAGCAAGTGAAAGGCTCCTTCTTGTTCTTCGGGTGGTTACTTGAGGACGGCGGCGACGGACTCGGTGATGATCGCGAGGCCTTCGCTCAGCTCCTCGTCGGTGAGGGTAAGCGGCGGCAGCAGTTTCATCACTTCGCCGTCCGGACCGGAAGTCTCCATCAGCAGGCCGCGTTCGAAGGCCGCCTTGCAGACCGCGCCCGCGAGCTCGCCGTTCGCGAATTCGAGACCGCGCGCCAGACCGCGGCCCTTCGCGACGAGGTTCGCCTCCGGGTAGCTCTCCACCAGGTCCTTGAAGGTGCTCGCGATGCGCTCGCCCTTGGCCTTGGTCGACTTCTCCAGCTCGTCGTCGCTCCAGTAGACGCGCAGCGCCTCGGTCGCGGTGACGAACGCCGGGCTGATGCCGCGGAAGGTGCCGTTGTGCTCGCCCGGCTCCCAGACGTCCAGCTCCGGCTTGATCAGCGTGAGCGCCATCGGGAGGCCGTAGCCGCCGATCGACTTCGACAGGCACACGATGTCCGGCGAGATGCCGGCGTCCTCGAAGCTGAAGAAGGGGCCGGTGCGGCCGCAGCCCATCTGCACGTCGTCGAGGATCAGCAGGATGTTGTGCCGCTTGCACAGGTCGTCGAGGCCCTTGAGCCATTCCAGGCGCGCGGCGTTGATGCCGCCCTCGCCCTGCACGCCCTCCACGATCACCGCGGCGGGCTCGTTCAGGCCGCTGCCGGAGTCTTCGAGCAGCTTCTCGAAGTACATGAAGTCCGGCATCGCGCCGTCGAAGTACTTGTCGTACGGCATCGGCGTGGCGTGCACCAGCGGGATGCCCGCGGCGCCGCGCTTCATCGAGTTGCCGGTGACCGACAGCGCGCCGAGCGTCATGCCGTGGAACGCGTTGGTGAAGTTGATGACCGATTCCTTGCCGGTCACCTTGCGCGCGAGCTTCAGCGCGGCCTCCACGGCGTTCGCGCCGCCGGGGCCGGGGAAGACGACCTTGTAGTCCAGCTCGCGCGGCGCGAGGATCTTCTCCCGGAAGGTCTCCAGGAAGTCCCGCTTCGCGACGGTGTACATGTCGAGCGCGTGCGTGACGCCATCGCGCTGGATGTAGTCGATCAGCGCCTTCTTGAGATGCGGGTTGTTGTGCCCGTAGTTCAGCGCGCCGGCGCCGGCGAAGAAGTCGAGGTAGGCCTTGCCGTCCTCGCTGTAGAGCCTGCTGCCCTGCGCCCGGTCGAAGACGACCGGCCAGCCCCGGCTGTAACTGCGGACTTCTGATTCGAGCTCTTCGAAGATGCTCATAACGATTTCTTTCGCTCCTACTCGGCGAAATTGACGGGTTATTAGCGGCGCAACGGCCCGATGCGGTAAAGATCCTCGGGTTCGTGTGCCTCCCCCTGCGGAAAATCAGCGACTTCGAACAGCCGGCGGTGTTCCAGATCCGCGTTCCAGCGCTTCGCGAACGACTCGAACAGGCGGATCGACGCCGCGTTGTCCGGGGTGATCGTGGTTTCCAGGTACCGCACGCCCTCGCCGACCAGCCGCGTGTACAGGCTGTCCAGCAACTGCCCGGCCAGGCCTTTTCCGCGCTGCGAGGCGTCGACGGCGACCTGCCACACGAGTGCGACGTCCGGCGCGGACGGCCTTCGGTAAGCGATCACGAATCCGACTGGCTCACCGTCGACGCGGGCGACGACCGAGGTCTCCGCGAAATCCTTGCACCACAACAGGTACGCATACGGCGAGTTGAGATCAAGCTTCTGCGAATCGCGTGCGATTCGCCAGAGAGCGGCACCATCGGCCTTGGTCGGGGATTCGATCAAGTGCTTTCCGGACATACTTTGGAAACGTAACAGAGAATTTTCGCGCCGCCAGCGATCCATGCCACGTCCACCGCCCTCACCAGGGACGACAGGGATACCCCGGTGAGGAGGACCACAAACATGTTTAGCAGGGGGAAGTTCTGGGCATGCGTGCGCCTGGGCCGCACACCATCGGTATGCGACCTGTGACCCCAGACCATGGGCCTTCCGCGGCGCTACCGCAACTCCAGCGCCGAAAAATCGTGGTCTACCTGGGGGTCAGCGTGGACTGTCCGGACGCGACCGCCGCCGCTTCTTCCGCCCGAGCCCGGACAGCGGCGTCCAGACCGCCGGGAGCAGGAGCAGCGCGACCACGACGAGCCACCACAGCGGAGCCTGCCCGCGCCGCCAACCGTCCACAACGGTGCCGAGCCAGCCGAACAACGGCTGCGCGATGGGCGGCAGGAAAGCCGCGAACAGCAACGCGGCTATCACCAGCACGCCTAGCACGGTGAGCACCATTCGCCACGTACGCCTCAAGGTCAGCAGGCTCACCACGAGGAACACGAGTGCGCCGCCCGCCACCGGAAGGCCGAGCCATTGCAGGACGGATCCGCCCTCGCCGCTGAGCACGAACCCGGCGACCGCGGTGATGGCGGCGGCCAGCAGGTTCCACGGCCGGCCCAGCCGCGTCGCGCCTTGCGTGACCCACCACGAACTGCGGCTGCTGAGCTGCGCGAATTTCGCCAGCGGCTGGAGCGTTTTCGGAACCCGGGTGGCGGTGGAAGCGGCATTGAGCCCGGCCGCTCCGGCTTTGACAATCGTTTTGGTGAGCAGGGTACTGCCGAGTTCGCCTTCGAAACGTTCAGCGGAAACCTGACAGGCTTGGAAAGCGCGTTGCGCCGCGTCCTGCTGGCCGGAGTTTTCCGGCTGGGCAGCCGTTTCCCGTTCGAGCGGCCGGGCGGCCATCAGCTTCCGGAAACTCTCCGAAGCCTTTCCGTTGCCCTCCTTCGCATCCGCCTCGGCCTGGCTCGCGAGCACCGGCAGTTCCTCCCGCGCGATCGCCAGCTGCCGCGACTTCGCCAGCACCATCGAGGTCACCGGAAGACTGGTCGGCACCTCCTTGCCGAAGTCGACCGGGGACAGATTCGCGTCCAGGCCGAGGAAAGCCAGTTCGTCGCCCAGTTGCGCGAGCAGGCCGGGCAGGTCCGAGGGCATCCCGTTGTCCGCGGGCGAGGGCGGCTCCCAGCCGATCTCGCGGAACGTCGTCCTTACCTGCTCCCGGAATTCCTCCGGGCCGACGATGTCGCGCAGCACCCGCAGGCGTTGCGGGTCGAGCAGGCACTGCATCAGCCAGCCCGCGCCGTCGATCCGGCCCCACATCCAGTCGTTCGCGCGCCAGGACGCCTTGTAGAACGCGCCGAAGTTGTTCGCCTGGGTGCCGGTCAGCTTGTCCCGGCCGCGGGGGCGCGCGAGGTCCAGCAGGGTCCGGCTGTCCGCGCTCAGCTGCACCAGGTCGACCCGCTGGTCCACCGCCGGCGCTTCGGCAAGCAGCCCGCGCGTCGCCATGTGCAGCAGCAAAAACCGGGCCAGCACGAACCCGTCCGCGACGTCCGCGTTGTCCAAGCCGAACCAGTCCAGCAGCGCCGTCACCGTGTCGGCGGCATCCGCGGACCACTGGTTTTCCTTGCCCGACAACGCTTGCAGCACCGGAGCGGCCGACCGGAGCGCGCCGGTCACCTCCGGCCATGCCTCGCGGACCGCGTCCGACGCCCCGAGATCCGCCCATTCGGCGGCGAGCTGACCGATCCAGTCCGGCATCGAGGTGCCGGACGGCGGCGGCTCGTGCCGGGCCACCCACGCGGACAGCCGCACGTCGCGAGCCGCGCTTCGGCGGGCGGCGTGCATTTTCGCGCGGGCCTCGTTGAGCTGGGTCGCCTGGTCGAGGTCCGGGCCCATCCGGAAGCCCGCGTTGATCAGCTGGATGCCGGTGGCGACCGCGTCTTCCAGCGTCGAGGTGCGGTAGCGGACCATCTCGCCGACCGTGACCGATTCGCCGGGCAGCGTGCCGGGAATCCCGCGGCGCAGTCCGTCGGCGGCGATGTCCTGCAGCAGCGCCGAATTCCCGGCTGCCCACCCACTGCCCTCATCGGACAGTTCGTAGCGGCGGGTGACCGCGCGGACCAGGTCGGCCGCGTCGAGCGCGACCCGGCGGTCGAGATACGCCCGGTGCACCCGGTCGTCCACCAGCTGCCCGCCGCGCAGGCCGAGCGACGCGAGCGCGACCCGGGTGTCCCTGGCGCGCGTGACGGCGGAGTTGTGCCTGCTCAATTCCTCCAGCTCGACGCTGATGGTCTGGCTCATGATCGTGGAAGCGACCTTCGCCAGCGCGGTGCCGAGCATCGGCGGCTCAGCCGGGTCGCAGGTCATCGGCTTGGCTTCGCCGTCGACCGTCGGGACGACGTACAGCAGCAGCCGCCGCACATCCGTCGACGACGAGCGTTCGAAGATCTCCCGCAACGCGGGCCGCAGCGGTTTGTTCACCAGCACGCCGCCGTCGGCGAGCCAATGCGAACGCACCAGCTCGGTGTAGTCGGTCATGTCCGGATGCAGCCGGTCCGCCGCCTCGGGACCGATCGGCATGCGCGACAGCTCGAACGCGCCGGGGAAGGACGCGCTCGACCGGGCGGCGAGCGCGAGCGGGCCGTGCACCTGGTTGTTCCACAATGGACCGTCGAAGCGGAACAGCATGCGATGTTCGGTGTCCCGCACCCGGTTTCCGAGCGCGTCGTCGTACTGCGTGGTCTCGCCGTCGAGCATGGTTCCGGTGAGCAGCACGGTCACGTCCGGCGGCTCGGTGGGCACGACGCCGGATCCGGTGATGTCGTGCATCGCCTGGACGAGGCCGCCGAGCAGCACCTTGTCGCCGTTCAGCACCGAACGCGGCCGCGTCTCGCCGGGGTCGCGGATCAGATTCTCCAGCGACCCGGCCGAGAACCAGGTGTCGCGCAAGATCGCGGGCGTCGACCGGTACGCCTCGGCCAATCCGAGACACGCGGCGTTGATGCCGCCCGCACTTGTCCCGGTGAGCACGTCCAGGCGCACCGAAGCGTGCAAAAGGTCGAGCAGTTTCCGATAGCCGTTACCTTCGTCCGGCGTGCGCGAAGCGTGCAGCAACGCCGACGTCTCGGTAGCGACTCCCCCCATCCACACTGCCAGGCTGGATCCCCCCACCATGGCCATCGCGATCCGGATTTCCTGCGGCCACGGCACCGCCGTCTCACCCATGAGGGTCAGTCTCCCGGCCCGGCCCGCTCCTCCACAAGGGGGGCGGATTCAGGAGGCGAGGTGCTCCAGCACCAGAACCTGCGCCTCGCCGACCGCGAACCCGAGCACCGCGCCGGTCGCGATGAGAATCCATTCGTCCTGCTGGAAAGCCGGGCGCAGCAGCTGCTCGAACTCCTCCGGCGACAATTCCTTCATCTTGCCGACCAGGACGTTCCGGATGTCCATCGCGTCGGTGGCGTAATCCTCGATGTAGCGCATGGTGTCCGGCAGCCGGGTCATGATCTGCTCGGAGATGGCGAGCTTCATGTCCTGGTAGCGGCGGCTGCCGATGGCGAAGACCAGCAACGGTTTCGCGACATTCGCCGCCCGGCCCAGCTCGCGGTCGAGCTGCCGCTGGATGAGCGCGAGCACGCGGTCGGAAAGCGGGCCCTGCAGCACCGCCTCGATGACGTTGTGCGGCGTGATGATCTCTTTCGCGATCAACTCGCCGTACGCCTCGGCGACCTCCGCGCGCCGCTTGAGGAACAGGCCCTGCCAGGTGACGCCGAAGTATTTCTTGGGCTCCAGCGGGTAGAAAATCATCCGCAGCGCGAGCCAGTCGGTGAACCAGCCGGTGAAGAGACCGAACAACGGCATGATCGGCGGGAATTTGAACAGCACCCACGCGACCATCTGGATCACGCCGATCAGGCCGCCGAACACCAGGCCGGAGCGCGCGATGAACTTGAACTCCTCCGCGCCCGCTTCCTGGAAGATCCGGTTGAGCAGCCGTTTGTCCTTGACGAGGCTGGTGACCACCATGCCCTTGAGGTCGAACACACTGTCCACATCGGACTGGATGAGTTCGAGCACGGCCTTGACCATGTGCGGCGATTCGGCCTGCACGCGCTGGATCACCAGCCGCTGCACGCCGACCGGCAGCGATTCCCACAGACCCGGCTGGTAGTGCCCGGCCACCTCGCGCACGATGTCCTCGACCGCCGCGAGCAGCGGTTTCTCGATTTCCTTCGCGATCCGGTCGGCGTCGAGCCGGGCGACGACCTCGGCCGGTTTGATCAGCTGCTCGGTCATCGTGTCGCAGGCGATGCTCGCCATCCGCGCGGCCCGTTTGGGCACGATGCCCTGCCAGCCGAGGAACGGCTTGACGCCGATGAACTCGACCGGCTGGAACATCATCCGGATCGCGACCAGCTTCGTGCCGTACCCGATCAGCGCGGCGACGATCGGGATGGAGACATACAGCGGCCAGTGCCGGACGAAATCGTCGAGGAGCCTCGAGACGAACTCGCCCATCGGGGTCAGCCCAGGCTCGGGTCGCAGGCCTGCCAGAACTGCGCGCCGAGCCGCGAGACATGGATGGTGCGGCGGATGATCTTGATCCGCTTCACCTGCTTCTCCACCTCGCGGACCGACTCGTCGGTCAGCAGGATCTCGTACTGCGTCTCGAGCGAGGGCACCTCCTCGTCCAGTTCGACCAGCCCGAGGCCGATCAGCCGGGTCACGTAGCCGGGCACCTGGTCCGGCAGCGACACCCCGGCCGCCTTGCCGACCGTCGAGGCGTTGCGCAGCACGATCCGGCCGGTGCCGCCGATGGCGCTGCGCTCGGCGACGTCGATCGCGGGGAACGGGGAGCCGTCCGACAGCGCGGAGAGGATGCGCGCCTCGTCCGGCGTGAGCTGGCGGAGAATGATCGCGTACAGGTATTCGCGGGCGCGCTCGCGGCCGAAGCCGATGGAGTGGTTGAGCAGTTCGGCCATCGCCGCGCGCAGCGGTTCGACGTGATCGCGGGCGGGCACCAGCGTCACGGTCGTTTCGACGGCGCGGCTGCCGACGTCGGCCCGGTTCATCGCGGACGCCGCGGTCAGCGCCGCGTGATAGGGATCGTCGACCTCGTCGAGGCGGCGGCGCAGTTCGCTCAGCAGCCCGCGTTCGACCTGCTTGAGGCCGCGTTCGGCGGTGTCGATCCCGGGGAATTTGCGGGTCAGGTCGAAGCCGGTGCGCGCCGCCCATCCGGCGAGCTGGCCTGCCCGGCGGGCCAGGTTGGCCACGTCCTCGGCGGTGCCCCGGCCGTTCGGTCGCTGGTAGTCCACGGGCTGCTCCCCTCACTGTTCGCGCTGATGCTACCTGCGAGTAGGCCGAATGGCCCTGTGATGCCTTGCCGGTGGGTGTTGGATGACGCGCATGACCGCGCCGTGGGGACCGCCGATCGACGTGCTGCCGCTGCTCGTGCGCGAGGAACAGGCGCTGATCGGAGTTCTCTCCGACCTCCGGACGCCTGAGTGGGCCCTGCCCGCGCTGGGCGAATGGACGGTGCACGATCTGACCGCGCACATCCTGGGACTGAAACTCAGGCGGCTCTCGCGGGACCGTGACGGCCACTTCGGCGAGGGGACGTCCTGGGTCTCTGCCTGCCGGCAACTGTCGCCGGAGGTGCTGTTCGCGATGCTCGTGGACAGTACGACGCAGCTGACCGAACTGTGGAAGCACCGCGACCTGGACGAACCAGCCGTGATGCCGACGTGGCTGACGGTCGCTCGCGATTACGCGGAGCAGTGGGTGCTCCAGCAGCAGGTCCGGGAGGCAGTGGAAGCTCCGCTGCTCGACGAGCCGGAGTTCCGGACGCCGGTGGTGGACACGTTGCTGCGTTCGCTGCCGCAGACGTTGCGGGCGGTGCCCGCGCGGGCCGGACGTCAGGTGGCGTGTTCGGTGGAGGGGGCCGGGCGGTGGACGCTCCGTGCTACCGCGGTGGGCTGGACGATCGACCGCGGTGCCGCGACGTCACGGTCTCCGCTCGCGGCTTTGGCGACCGACGCGGACGCGTTGTGGCGGCTGTGCAGCGGGACGTTGCCCGCGGCGGAAGCGGACGCGCGAGTGCAGGTCAGCGGGGATCCCGCGGTGTGCGAGCTCCTGCTGAGCCTGCGGGCTCGAGAGCCCTTCACCGCCGACGCCGCGCCTGCTTCCTGAGCTGCAGGATCCGCGCCCCGCCGATCAGCGCGACCAGCGCCGCGCCCGCGATCGCGGCGAACAGCATCGCCACCGCGAGCGGCATGCTGCCGGACGCGCCGAGGAAGTGGACGGTCGCCGTGTCCAGGTTCTGCAGGATGAACACCAGCAGGAACGCCAGCACGACGATCGCCACGATCACGGCGATCCAGGTGCCGCTGATCCGGGTGGATTTGACCTTGCCCTTGCGGCCCGCGGGTTTCGCGGCGGACGGCCGCGGTCCGGGTTCGGCTCCCGGTGCGGTGCCCGGGGCGGCGTGGTCGAGTGCGCCGGGCACCTCAGTGCCCGGCGCCTCGGGAATTTCCGATTTCGCGGCCTCGTCGGGACCGTCGTTTCGCGCGTGGGACATATCGTGATTGTCCGCCCACTCGCCGTGATGCGCTAATTCAGCGCTTGCCGTCGACCTCGCGCAGCACCCGCAGCGTGTTGCGGCCGGCGAGTTTCGCGCAGTCCTCGTCGCTCCAGCCTCGTTCCATCAGGGCGGCGATGAGCACGGGGTACTTCGACACGTCCTCGAGGCCTTCGGGCAGTTCGCCGACGCCGTCGTAGTCGCCGCCGAGCCCGATGTGGTCGATCCCGGCGACCTCGCGCGCGTGCTCGATGTGCGCGACGACGTCCGCGATCGTCGACTTCGGCTTGGGCGGCGCGTCCCAGGTCTTCGCGAACCGGCCGCGCTGGCCGAGGTCGAGGAATTCCTGCCCGGCGGCGGTCATCGCGTCCCGGAGCTGGTTGTCCCACTCGGTGACCGCGGCGGAGATGAAGGCGGGCACGAAGGTGATCATCGCGACGCCGCCGTTGCCGGGCAGCTGCGCGAGCACGTCGTCGGGGATGTTGCGCGGATGGTCGTTGACCGCGCGGCACGACGAGTGGCTGAAGATCACCGGCGCGCTCGACACCTCGAGCGCGGCGCGCATAGTGCTCGGCGCGACGTGGGAAAGGTCGACCAGCATGCCGATCCGGTTCATCTCGCGCACGACCTCGCGGCCGAACTCGGTGAGCCCGTCGTGCTCGGGTTTGTCGGTCCCGGAATCCGCCCAGGTGGTGTTGAAGTTGTGGGTCAGCGTCATGTAGCGGACGCCGAGCCGGCGCAGAATCCGCAGCACCCCGAGGGATTCGGCGATGCTGTGCCCGCCTTCGGCCCCGAGCAACGACGCGATCCGCCCGTCGGAGAACGCCGCCTCGGCCTCGTCGGCCGTGGTGACCAGCCGCAGCCGCTCGGGGTAGCGCTCGGCGAGCTGGTAGACCACCTCGATCTGTTCCAGCACCGCGGTGACCGCGCTGTCGCCCTTGAACTCGCACGGGACGTACACCGACCAGAACTGCAGGCCCAGCTTGCCTTCGGCGAGTTTGGGGAAGTCGGTGTGCAGCGTCGGCTGCGGCACCGTGAGATCCACGCCGGCCACCGCCTCGACCGGGTTCGGCCCGGCTTTGTCGCGGAGCGCCCATGGCAGGTCGTTGTGTCCGTCGGCGAGGATCGTGGAGGCGAGCAGGTCTTGCGCGCGGGTCAGCTCGGTCATGCCTCGACCCTAGCGAGCCAGGCCTTTGCCGCGCTGATTCCGTCGACGGTCACCTGATGCCCTCCCGGCCAGCGGTGCGTCGTCACGTCCGCATGCCGCTCGCGGAACTGGCGCACGAGTTCGTCGTTGGCGGGCAGCGGAGCCATCGGGTCGTGCTCGCCGTTGGAAAGGAATATGCGAGTTCCGGTGAGATCGAGGCTCGGCAATTCCGGCAACGGAGACATCGACGAGAACAGAATCGCTTCCCGGAGCGCGTCCGGCCGGGTGAGCGCTACCGCCGCCGCGATATTCGCCCCATTCGAAAAGCCGACCGCCACCGCCCTGCCGAACCCGTACTTTTCCCGGGCGTCGTTGAGGAAATCCGCCAGCTCGCCCGCCCGCGCCCGGACGTCCTCGTGATCGAACACGCCCTCCGACAGCCGCCGAAACCACCGCGCCGCCCCGTTTTCCGAAACCGGCCCGGTCGGCGCGAGCGTTGCCGATTCCGGACTCAGTTCGCGCGCCACACTGAGCAAATCGTCTGGACCACCGCCGGTTCCGTGCAGGAGAACAAACACCGGGAGATCCGGGTCGCCCTCGATGTACCGGTGCATCATCGTCGCTCCTCTGTGGACACCGCTTCCTTCATTGTCCAGGGTAACTTCTCGCGCGCAAGATGTATTCCGGGTAGACTCCGGCAGATGACCCCGGATCCGCAGACGGACGACGACGAGATCGTGACGTGGTGGGGCCTCGTGATCGAGGGCTATCTGGCCACACAGAACGCACTGATGGGAGAAATCGCCGACCGGTTCGGCCTGGCCCCCGCGTCGTTCGACATCCTGCTGCGCCTGGTGCGGTCGCCGGAACACCGCATGCCGATGACCCGCCTGGCCACCGAAGCCGCCCTGTCGAGCGGAGGCTTCACCAAGGTGGCGGACCGCTTGGTCGCCGCGGATTTGATCTGCCGCATCCCGAGCCCGGAAGACCGCCGGGTGACGTTCGCTTCCCTGACCGAGCACGGGTTGGAGGTAGCGCTCAAGGCACGAGCCGCGTGCGCGGAAATCTTGCGCCGGATCGTGCTGACGCCGCTGGGTCCTGATGCGGAGGGATTGGCGGAGGCGATGCGGACACTTCGTTCGGTGAACGGGTGAGCCGGGTCATGGATAACTGAAGCCCTCAGCCTCCAGCCGACGACGGAGGACCGTCAAGCAGCGGTGTCGGATCCGGCTCACGCTCGACGGCGAGATGCCCAGTTCGGCGGCCAGCTGGTCGTGTCGTAACTCCGGGTAGTGCGCCAGCAGGAGCAGCATCCGCCGGTGGCGTTCCGGGAACTTCTCCACCGCTCGCCACAGCGCTGCCGCCAGTTCTCCGGCCAAGGTCTTCGCCTCGGGTGACTCCGTTGGTTCGTGCGCGTCCAGGCACGCGTCATCGACCAGTTGCACCCGTGCGCGATTTTCGGCTGCCCGGAGCGCGTGCCGCCGCGCGACGGTCGTCAGCCAACCGGCCAGGCCGTTCGGATCCTGCAAGTCCGGCTGGCGGCTGAGCAATTCCAGCCAGGCCGTTTGGCAAGCGTCGTCCACCTCGGCGCGAAATCCCGGGTTCGCGCCGACGATCCGGTTCATTCTCGTCGACAGACGGCGTACTTCGTCCTCGTTCCGCATTCCTTGCACGGGAACGCTGACGGACCTGGCCGCTCGGCGGATCCGTTTCAGCAGCGCGGATGCCGGATTGAGTGATCAACTTCGTCCGGATGTATCCAGGGGCGGGCACGCGTCTCAGACTCACGAAGACGCCGCGGCAGGTCGACAAATCGATGCACGGCAACGGCGCACATTGCTAGCCCCGCCGAGCCAAAACCGCCACATCTAGCCAGTCGCGCCAAGCCAGCCACGTCAAGACCGCGCGACAGCCTCCGCGTAAGCGGCCGCCAAGCGTTCCGTTGCCGTCGGTCCGTCGCCGTCCGGCCGAGGGATCCCAAGATGCCGCTCCCGCAACTCAGCCATGAACTCTTCCCACAGCGCCGGACCACCAGCCTCAAGCAGTTCCGCTCGCACGCGCAGTTCCGGCGTCGTCGGCCGGTGCCGCAAACCCCAGCTTCCCAGCGCCACCAAAACTGGCACCAGCTGGATCGCCGCTTCGGTCAAGCTGTACGTCGCGCGCTGTCCGCGACCGGCCGAATCGCGGGTGAGCAAACCGGCTTCGGTAAGCGTGCGCAGGCGGTCGGCGAGGATATTCGACGCGATTCCCTCCTCCGACTGCGACTGCAATTGCCGGAAATGCCGCCGGTCGCCGAACATCACGTCGCGCAGGACCAGCAGGCTCCAGCGGTCGCCGACGACCTCGATCGCGGCGTTGATCGGGCACCCCGAGCGCGGGCCGTCCGGCATCGCATACCTCCTCCAAACCACTTGCACTTTACCATCGCCTCCGGCATAGTGCTTGCAAAAGACAAGCAGGGACTATCGATGCTGGTACGCGTCCAGTGCTTCAACGTTTCCGCCGACGGCTACGGCGCCGGTCCGGACCAAACGCTCGAGCAGCCGTTCGGTCATCCGAACCCGGGACCGCTCTTCGCCTGGGCCGGGGCCACCGCCAGCTGGCCGATGCGCGGCGAGCCCGGCGGCACTCGCGGGCTCGACGACTACTTCACCCGGGACATGCACCGCGGTGACGTCGGCGCGGAAATCATGGGACGCAACAAGTTCGGCCCGCACCGCGGCCCGTGGGAGAACCACGACTGGCAGGGCTGGTGGGGCGACGAACCCCCGTTCCGCACCCCGGTCTTCGTCCTCACCCACCACGAACGCCCGTCGATCACCTTGGGCCAGACCACTTTCCACTTCCTCAACACGTCACCGGAGGAAGCACTCGCGCAGGCGAAGAAAGCCGCTGGCGACAAGGACGTGCGCATCGGCGGAGGCGTCAACACGGTGCGCGAATTCCTCGAAGCCGGTCTCATCGACACGCTGCACATCGCCGTCTCGCCGGTCGAACTCGGTTCCGGGGAACGGCTTTGGACCAGCCCGGACGAGCTGACCGACCGCTACCACCTGGAGAAAATTCCCAGCCCCAGCGGAGTCGTGCACCACCTGTTCTGGCGCAAATAGACTCAGCGCAAGCCGGGCATCAGCCGTAACGCGTTGCCGGACAGTACCCCGTCCAGCACCTCCGCGGGCAACCCCAAATCGGCGACCGCGCGGACGTTCACGGCGGTTCCCGGCACCCCCGGCCAATCCGTGCCGAAGATCCATTTCCGGGCCAACCGCACGAGATCGAACCGCGCGTAATATTCCGGCAGTTTCTTCGGCGGCAGCCCGGCGAGGTCGAGCCACACGTTCGGCCTCGCCTGGGCCATGAACGCCGCCACGTCGTACCACCAGCCCCGGCCGCCGTGCGCGAACACGAAGTTCACCGACGGGAAGTCTTCGACCACATCGGACAGCAGCGAAGGATCCCCATAGCTGGCACGGGATCCGGGAAACACCGACAGTCCGGAGTGGAGGATCACCGGCACCCCGCGTTCGGCGCACAAGGCGTAAACCGGGTACAGCTCCTTGTCCGCCGGGGAAAACGCGCCGTGCACCGGGTGGATCTTCAACGCCACCGCACCCAGCGCGAGCTGCCGTTCCACCTCGTCGACCAGCGGATGGTGCAGATGCGGGTTCACGTTGGCCACCAAGCGAAATCGCTCGGGGTTGTATGCGACCAACGGTAGATTGTCTTCAATCGCCTGGATCCCGGTAGCCCGCGGACTGTATTCGCAAAACAGCAGCACGCGGTCGACGCCCTCCTGCGCCATGAGGTCGTCCATCGCCGCGGGGATCACCGCGCCGTCCGCGTCGTACACCGTGCGCCACGGGTACTCGCCGGCGAAGTCGCGCGCCCAGTCCAGCCACGCGGGTTTGAGCGTGGGCAGCCGCGGGGTGTGCACGTGGGCGTCCACCACGAAATGCTCGTCGATCATGCCGGCCAGTCGATCACAATTGCGGCTGCGGCACGAGCAGCGACTCGCGCACCATTTCGCGGATCACGTTCCGCCGGATCTTCCCGGTCGCGGTCTTCGGCAGTTCGGCCATCTCGACCACTCCGCGCGGCCGCTTGAACGCCGCCAAGCCCTCCCGGCAAAACTCGATCAGCTCCTCAGCATCCACAGTGGACGAGGGGGCGGCGACGACGCAGGCCACCGGTTTGTCCAATCCGTCCTCGTCCGGCGCGGCGACCACCGCTACCTCGGCAACCGCCGGATGTTGCAGCAGTCGTTCCTCCACTTCGGACGGAGACACCCAAATCCCGCCCGCCTTCAGCATGTCCCCAAACCTGCCGAGACACGTATACGTGCCATCCGAGTTGCGCACGTAGCTGTCCCCGGTCCGCAGCCACGGACCCTGGAAAACCTGTTTCGTAGTTTCGTATCGCGCCCAATACCCGGTCGCGATGGACGGGCCGGACACGAACAGCTCGCCCGGCCGTCCCGCTTCCGAAATCACCGCGCCCTGCTCGTCCCGGAGCTCGACGGAGTATCCCGGCACCGCCACCCCGGTGCTGCCCGGCCGCACCGCACCCGGCTGGTTGGACAGGAAAATGTGCAACGCCTCGGTCGACCCGATCCCGTCCAGAATCTCGACCCCGAACCGCTCGCGGAACCGGGTGAACAGCGCCGACGGCAACGGCTCCCCAGCCGAAACCGCGTACCGCACCGAGGAGAACGAGTCGTCCGGCACGTCGCTGGCCAACAGTGCCGCATAGAACGTCGGCACTCCGAAGAACAACGTCGGACGGTCCGCCCGCGCCCGCGCGGCGATGACCCCCGGCGTCGGACGGGCCGGTTCCAGCAGCGTCGTCCCTCCACAAGAGAGCGGGAAGAACGCCGAATTCCCGAGACCGTATGCAAAGAACAACTTAGGCACCGACAAGAACCGGTCCGAAGAGGACACTCCCAGCACCTGCGCGGCGTAAGTCGAGCACACCGCGCGGATGCTCCCGTGCCGGTGCATCGCACCCTTCGGCTTGCCGGTCGTGCCCGAGGTGTACAGCCACAGCGCGGGCGAATCCTCCCAGGTCGGCGAGGCCACGACGTCGTCCGTCGGGGTCAGCGGCCAACGGTGCGTTCGCACCCCGGCGGGAAATTCCGCCGGATCCGCCCGGTCGAGCACGACGTCGGTCACCTCGGGCGCACCGGTCAGCGCACCCGCCGCCTGCGCGGAAAACTCCCCGGACACGCACAGCACCCGCGCCCGCGAATCGGCGAGCACCTGGCCCAGTTCCAGCCCGGTGACCATAGTGGACACCGGCACCGCGACCGCGCCGACGAGCATCGCGCCGAGGATCCCGCTCAGCAGTTCGACGTCGTCGACCATGCAGAACATGACCCGCTCTTCCGGACGCACGCCGAGCGCGCGCAGCCCGGAAGCGACCCGGTGGGTCTCGGCGGCGAGTTCGCCGTAGCTGAGCGTGCGCCGCGGCGAGACGACCGCGAGCGCGTCCGGACGGCCTTGGCCGAGCAGGTACTCCGCGGCGTTGAAGTTCGCGGGAACCGTCATCGGTGCCCCCTCAGGTGAGGTACACGTACTCGTAGTCGAAAGGTTTGCCGTTGATGCCCTGCCTCGGCGGCGCGACCCAGCTGGCGATCTTCCCGCGCTCGTACACCGGGTGCATGAGCGACCGGACGAACGTCAGGTCCTCGGCCGTCGGCAGCCACTTGTGCCGCGCTGCCTCCCACGTCGCCTCGTCGACGATGCTGCCGTCCGGAGTGACGTGGTGGCCGGAGTTTATGCCCACCTCGCGGTTGAAACCAGGGTGCGGCAACGCGAACCGGAAGTCGATGCCGGCGTCGCCGAGGATCTTGTTCCACCGGTTGACCCCGGTCTGGCAGTCCGCGGTGTACTCGCCGCGCAGGTCGAGATTGAGCAGCAGGATGGCCTGCAATTCCTCGGACGTCCAGGTCCCGTCGTCGCGCGGACGCTCCAGCAGCCGGCTGTCCTCGGTGAGTTTGTGGTCGTCCTTGCGCCGCGTCTCCTGCCAGCGGCCCTTGAGTCCTGCGGTGTAGTAGTTCGCCGCGTTCGTCGACGTTTCACTGCCGAACAGGTCGAGCGACACGGTGTAGTGGAAGTTCAGGTACCGCTGGATCACGTCCAGCGGGATCCCGCCGTGCGACGCGATGTCGTACGTGTCGTGCTCGCGGATGAGCTCGGCGCTGCGCTGCACCACCCGGTCGACGCCGGTGGTGCCCACCATCATGTGGTGCGCCTCCTCCTTGAGCATGAACTCGCAGGTGCGCGACAGCGGGTCGAACGAGCTTTCCTTCAACGTGCCGAGCTGGTATTTCCCATCGCGGTCGGTGAAGTACGTGAACATGTAGAACGCGAGCCAGTCGGCCGTTTCCTCGTTGAACGCGCCGAGGATGCGCGGCGCGTCCGGACTGCCGGAGTTGCGCAGCAGCAGCCCCTCCGCCTCGTCGCGGCCTTCGCGGCCGAAGTACGCGTGCAGCAGGTACACCATCGCCCAGAGGTGCCGCCCCTCTTCCACATTCACCTGGAAGAGATTGCGCAGGTCGTACAGCGACGGCGCGGTGAGTCCGAGCAGTCGCTGTTGCTCGACCGACGCCGGCTCGGTGTCGCCCTGGATCACGATCAGCCGCTGCAGGTCGGCCCGGTACTCGCCGGGCACCTGCTGCCACACCGGTTCTCCGGCGTGCTCGCCGAATCCGATCCGCCGGTCCGGTTCCCGTTCGGCGAGGAAGATGCCCCAGCGGTAATCCGGGACGTTGACGTGGTCGAAGTGCGCCCAGCCGTCGCGGCCGACGCTCACCGCGGTGCGCAGGTAGACGCCCTCGGTTTCCAGCGTGGGACCCATCTCGCCCCACCAGTTCATGAACTTCGGCTGCCAGCCCTCCAGCGCGCGCTGGAGCCTGCGGTCGTCGGCGAGCTGGACGTTGTTCGGGATTTTGGCGTCGTAGTCGATCTTTTCGGGCATCGGTTCAGACCCGCTTCCTGTCGAAGACCGCCTTCTGGCCGGTGCCGTACCGGCGCAGCGCGCCGTCGGGCCCGGAGGCGTTCGGTCGGGTGAAGATCCAGTTCTGCCAGGCGGTCAGCCGCCCGAAGATCTTGGTTTCGATCGTTTCCGGGCCGACGAACCGGTGGTTCGCCTCCATCCCGGTGAGCGCGTCGGGCGACAGCGAGGCGCGGCCTTCCAGCGCGATCCGGATCTCGTCCTCCCAGTCGAGGTCGTCCGGCGCGTCGGTGACCAGGCCGAGTTCGACGGCTTCGGCGGCGCTCAGCGCACGGTCGCGTTCGCGGGCCAGCCACGTCAGGTGGTCGTCGTCGCCGTAGAACCGCGACTGGAGCCTGGACAGTCCGTTGCCCATCGGGAACACGCCGAAGTTGGCTTCCGACAAGGTGATCGACGCGCGTTCCGGCGAGTCCTCGTCGTCGATCGGCGGCCCGTCCAGCAGGTACTGCCGGTCCGCCGCGAAGGCCAGTTCGAGCAGGCTGCCCGCGAAGCAGCTGCCCGGTTCGATCAACGCGATCAAGGTGCGGCTGGTGACGTCCAGCCGCTTCAGCGTGCGCTTGAAGTAGTGCAGGATTTCGTTGCTCAGCCAGTCTTTCCCGCTGAGCACGACCTCCTCGTGCGCGAGCACCTGATCCGGGGCGCCTTCGGTGCGCAGCACCCAGGTGCCGAGTTCCGGTTCGTTCGTGCGCAGCCGCAGGATCGCGTCGTCCAGTTCGCGGGTCAGCCGCAGCAGCCAGCCGTCGAGCGCCGGTTCCCCGTCCGGGCCGAGCACGGTGAGCGTGACCAGCGAGTTCGGCCGGTCGTACGCGATCCGGACGTGCCGGTACTCGATGCCGTCGTCGGTCACCGACGGCTCCAGCGGGGCCAGTTCGATCCCCTGCTCAGCGGGCAGCCGGTCGGATTCGGCGGCCAGTTCGTGCGCCCGCGACAGCACCTTCTCGCGGAACCCGACGCGCGGCACCAGCTCGTCCACCAGCCGCCAGTCGACCGCGGTCTTGCCCTTCACCCCGTCCGGCCGCGTCGCGAACACGTCCGCGAGATCCCGGCGGACGCGCCGTTTGTCGACCACGCGGGTGAGCCCGCCGGTGCCGGGCAGCACGCCGAGCAGCGGCACCTCGGGCAACGCGACAGTGGACGAGTTGTCGTCGACCAGCAGGATCTTTTCGCAGGCCAGCGCGATCTCGTAGCCGCCGCCGGCGCAGCTGCCGTTCACCGCCGCGACGTAGGTCTGGCCGGAGAACTCGGTGGCGTCCTCGATGCCGTTGCGGGTCTCGTTGGTGAACTTGCAGAAGTTCACCTTCCACTCGTGCGGCGACGCGGCGAGCATCCGGATATTGGCCCCGGCGCAGAACACCTTGTCCTTGGCGCTCGTCACGATCACCGCGCGGACCTGCGGATGTTCGAACCGCAGCCGCTGCGTCGCGTCGTAGAACTCGATGTCGACGCCGAGGTCGTACGAGTTGAGCTTCAGCTCGTACCCGGGCACGAGGCCGCCCTGTTCGTCGACGTCCATCTCCAGCCAGGCGACCTCGCCGTCGACGGTCAGCCGCCAGTGCCGGTAAGTGTCCGGATGCCGCTCGAACGTGACAGGTGTGGTGGTGGTCACGCCCTCGATTGTCTACATGGTTTCAACGAACGTCAATGTTGTGTAGACATTTGCCCGGCAACGCTCACCCGGTTGAGCCGCATGGCTGCCCAGCACACGAATACCCACAACGCGAACGCCGCGAACGTGTCGGTGAAGATCGTCGCGAACCAGAACGCCGGGACCTGCGGTACGCCGACCAGGAAATGCCCCGCGCTCGCCAGCCCGGACAGTGAGTAGACCAGCAGAAACGCCAGCGAACGCCAGTACCGGCCCTGCCGGTAGGCGCGATAGCCGAGCACGCCGAACGCGGTGAAGACCACCCAGCTGATCGCCACCACGACCTGCGTGACCGGCACGCTGATGCCCGGCACCTGCGGGTAGTCCGCCGCGCGCACGACGTTGTGGGTGTAGTGCAGGACCGTGCTGGCCAGGGTGAACGCCAGGATCAGCCGCAGCGGGCCGAGCCCCTTCTCGCGCAGAACGTCCATGCCGCTCGCCCCCTTGCGATTTGATAGATCGCTCTAGCGGGAGCGTACCCGGACGGCGGCGACCGGCCAAGCCGTGCGCGAAACTGGAGCCATGACCGAGCAGACCATCGAGGCCGACGGCATCACCCTGTGCCACGAATCCTTCGGCGATCCGGACGCGCCGCCGTTGCTGCTGGTGATGGGCCTCGCCGCGCCGATGATCTGGTGGGACGACGAGTTCTGCGCCCAGCTCGCCGAGGCCGGTTTCCACGTGCACCGGTTCGACAACCGCGACGTCGGGCGTTCGCAGTGGTGGACCGGCCGGGCCAGCCTGCCGCTCGCGTACTTCCTGCGGTCCGCGCCGTACTCCCTCGGCGACCTGGCCGACGACGCGGGCAAACTGCTCGACGCACTCGGCATCGAACGCGCGCACGTCGTCGGCACGTCGATGGGCGGGATGATCGCGCAGGAGTTCGCGATCCGGCATCCACAGCGCGTCCGGACGCTGACCTCGATCATGTCGACCACCGGCGCGCGGACCGTCGGCCTGCCCAGCCCGCGGGCCGCGCTCGCGATGCTGGCTCCGGGGCCGCGCACGCGCGAGGACTACGTGACGCAGCTGGTGCGCACGTCAAAGCTGATCGGCTCGCGCGAGTACCTGTTCGACGAGGACCATTTCCGCCAGCGCGCGGAACGCACGTACGACCGCGGCCTCAACCCGGCCGGCGTGTTCCGGCAGCTCGCCGCGATCCTGTCCTCCCGCGATCGGACCGCCGATCTGCGCCGGCTTTCCGTGCCGTCCCTGGTGATTCACGGTACGGCCGACCCGCTCGTGCACGTGTCCGGCGGCCGCGCGACGGCCCGCGCGCTGGGCGCGGACCTCGACCTCATCCCAGGAATGGGACACGACCTGCCGCGCGAGGTGTGGCCGCGAGTGATCGCCGGGATCAAACGGCTCGCTACCCGCTGATCGTCACCGAGCCCAGGTTCGAGAAGTGCGCGGCGACGCGGGAGCCGGGGCGCAGTTCGACGGCGTCGGTCATCCCGCCGGTGAGCACGAGCCAGCCTGCCTCCAGCGCCAATCCGCGTGCGGCCAGCGAATTCGCCGCCAGCGCCAACGCCTCGGCCGGGTGCCCCTGCACGGCGGCGCCGGTCGCGGTGTCGACGATCTGACCGTCCACTTCCAGCAGCGCGGCCTCTAGCGAAAGGTCCAAAGAGGACGGTGGACGGCCGACCGAGCCGAGCCCGAACAGCGCCGACGAACCGTTGTCCGCGACGACGTCCGGCAGCGTGAAACGGTAGTCGCGATAACGGCTGTCGATGATCTCGATTCCGCCGTACACCTGGGAAACCGCGGCGAGCGCAGTGGCCGCGGTGACGCCAGGACCGGCGAGCCGCTCACCGAGCACGAACACCAGTTCCGGTTCCGCGCGCGGGTGGATGAGCTGCGGCGTCGGCGCGCCCGCGGGCAGCACCATCGCGTCGGTCAGCCACGCGAGCAGGGGTTCTTCGACGCCCATCCGCTGCTGCTTCGCGCGCGACGTGAGCCCGAGCTTCACTCCGATCAGCGTCTCGCCGCGTTCCTGACGCAGCCGCAGAGCCTCGTCCTGGATCGCGTACGCCGTGGCGAGGTCGAGGTCTGCCCAGGTGTCGGTGAGCTGCGCGCCTTCGTCCGTCCGGTTGAGCAAATCCTGCGCTGCGGCAACGATTTCGGCGGTCACTTGTCCTCCTCCGGCGCGAACACCGCGGTCACACTGCCCAGTCCGGCCATGGTCGCCACGACGGTGTCGCCGGGGCGGACGGTCTGCGCGGCGGTCATCGAACCGGGCAGCACGACGTGGCCGGGCTCCAGCGTCACGCCGAGCGGGCCGACTGTGTTGGCCAGCCAGACCAAGGCGTTGATCGGCGAACCCAGCACCGCACCGCCCGCGCCGGTGGCCGCGAGCTGGCCGTTGACGTGCAGCGTGCAGCCGGCGAGCCGCAGGTCGACGTCGCGCAGGTTGGTCGGGCTGCTGCCGAGGATGACGCCGCCGGACGACGCGTTGTCCGCGACGGTGTCGAAGATCGAGATTTTCCAGTCGCGGACCCGCGAGTCGACGATCTCCAGCGACGGAAGCACGAAGTCGACCGCGCGGACGGCGTCTGCGACGGTCACGCCCGGACCGCACAGCGGCGCGCCGAGCACGAACGCGATCTCCGGTTCGATGCGCGGCTGCAGGAACCGCGTCGTCGGGATCGGCTGGTGTTCGAGCAGGAACATCGAGCTGGTGAGGTGCCCGAAGTCGGGCTGGTTCACACCCATCTGGCGCTGCATCGCCGCGGAGGCGAGGCCGACCTTGTGGCCGCGCACCACGTCGCCCGCCGCCACCCACGCGCGGACTTGCTCCTGTTGCACGCGGTAGGCGTCTTCGACGGTCGCGTCGGGGAAGGTCTTCACGAGCGGATCGATCGGCTCGCGTCGCTCGTACGCGCTTGTCAGCAGCGCGACGGCGTCCTGCAGCTCAGCGGGTTCCACGGGTCGGACTTTGCCTGACCGCGCCGTCTCAGCCAACCCGGCCGTTCCATTCACCGGTACGAGCCACTTCTCTCGCTCGCTAATCTCTTGCGAGCGAGAGTTTGTCGGCGTACTGTACTTCGTGTTGGCTCCCAGAGAGGACGTGACCCGCGATGGCACCCACCGAGACCGAAGTCGCCCAGCTCGCGCAGACCCGCGACCGGCTGCGGGAGCAGCATTTGCACCCGGCGGAGGAACGTCCGGCGACCGTCGGCCGCGGCATCCACCACACCGCGCTGCTGTCCAGCGACGTCGAGCGGACGATCACCTTCTACCAGGACATTCTCGGCTTCCCGCTCACCGAACTCATCGAAAACCGCGACTACCCGGGGTCGAGCCACTTCTTCTTCGACGTCGGCAACGGCAACGCGGTCGCGTTCTTCGACCTGCCCGGCCTCGACCTCGGTCCGTACGCGGAGGTGCTCGGCGGCCTGCACCACCTGGCCCTGTCGCTCACGCCGGAAGCGTGGGCGGGCGCGCGCTCCCGGCTCGACGCCGCCGGCGTCAAGTACCAGGAAGAAAGCGGCACCTCGATCTACTTCGCCGACCCGGACGGCGCCCGGATCGAGCTGATCGCGGACGACCTCGGCGAGATGTACGGGTCGAAGATCGGCTGAACCACTGGACTCGGTGCGCCGCCGGGTTCAGAGTGTGGGCCCATGGGCGACTGGGCGGCTTCGCGGCAGAAAGCACGGCTCGACCGGCGGGAAGCGATCGACAAGCTGATCGCGCGGGTCCGTTTCGAGGTGCGGCTGCACCTGGCGGAACCGACCGCGATCAGCCGGTACGACGAACTCGCCGAGGTTTTCGCCCTCGGCCACAGCGAGTGTGCCGCGCTGCTGGCGCACCGGCGGTTGCTGCCGTGGTGGGAGCGACGGCTGCTCACACGGTTCGCGCGTCGGCTGCACGGCCGCGCGATCGTGGGCAGTGTCGCGGACGTGCCCGTGGGCGAGCCGGTCGCTGGTGCTTTTCGCGCGGAGATCAGCCGTCTCCTTCCGGACGCGGGTGATACCGGTGCCCGCTATGACCTGCAAGGACGCGGTCTGCTGACCGTCTTTCGGCTAGCGCTCGGCGCCCGCGGTGAAGTGTGGCCGGACCGGAACGAAGTCGCGTCCACTGTCGCGCGCAATGTTTTGGCCTGCAGCTCCGCGTTCCTGCGGCGGTCGCCGTGGCACGTGCTGTGGCCGGTGTATCGCGTCCGCGGGCTGCGGCTGTGGCGGTTGTGACGCAGCGGAATCGTTCGCTGGGTCGGGATGTTGAGGAGAGTATGAAGCCTGAAGAGATCCTCGCTGGTGCGCGCACGATAGCTGTGGTCGGCCTGAGCCGTGACCCGGGCAAGGCCGCGCACGGCGTACCGGCTTCGCTGCAAGCGCACGGTTTCCGGATCATCCCGGTGCATCCGTCGGCGACTGAACTGCTCGGGGAGAAGGCTTACCGGTCGCTGGAGGAGATTCCGGAGCCGGTGGATCTGGTGGACGTGTTCCGCCCGGCAGAGGAAGCACCGGACATCGCCCGTTCCGCGGTGGCGATCGGGGCTAAGGCGTTGTGGCTGCAGCAGGGGATCGTGTCGGCGGAGGCGCGGAAGATCGCTTCGGAGGCCGGGCTGGAGTATGTCGAGGACCGGTGCACTGCCGTGGTACGGGCGGTGGCGGGGATTTCACTGAATTAACCTGGCGAACGCTTGGGAACGCCCTGGTTTCGCGATGAAGTTCGCGATTGTTTGTGCGCATTCTTTTGGACTGTGCACTGACGTGTCGCATTCGAGGTCATAACCGCCGTGGGCGTGCACGATCGGATACTGCCGCTCCGCCAGACCGGCGGGACGGTCGCCTCGTGCCTGCTCGCGCCGTTTTAGTTCTGGCAGCGGGCAATGCACACCCACGAAGGTAACTTCCTGTTCCCGCAACACTTCCAGACAGTCGGCAAGCCAGTGCGGCCGGAGTACGTGGTCGGCGATCACGCCGTTACCCGCCGCCGCGAGCCCGGCCAGCATGCGGTGGTAGCCGCGCACTGTCCGTTCGAAAACCGCATCGAACTCCGGCGTACCGAATTCGGGGGTCCGCGTCCGCGACCGCATGCTGTTGACCGCGTCTCGGGGCAGGTAGAAATAGGGACCCGGCAGCAAATCCAGCAGTTCCGCCGCGATGCTCGACTTGCCGGAACTGGACGCGCCGTTGAGGAAAATGACGTGCCCGCTCATCCGACGAGCCGGTAGCCCACCCCGCGCACCGTCTCGATCGTCCGCGTCCCGAACGGCGCGTCGATCTTCCGCCGCAAATACCCCACATAAACCTCGACCACGTTCTCGTCCCCCTCGTAATGCGCGTCCCAAACGTGGCCGAGGATCTCGTTCTTCGTCAACGCCGCGCCCTGTCGCCGCAGCAGAAACTCCAGCAACCCGAACTCCCGCGCGGTCAGCTCGATCCGCGTCTCTCCCCTGTGGACAGTGCGCGCAGCCGGGTCGAGCTGCAGATCACCAGCGGTCAACACCGCCGGGCGAGCCGGTGCGCCCCGGCGGAGCAACGCCCGGAGACGAGCCAGCAAAACGACGAACGAGAACGGTTTCGAGAGATAATCGTCCGCGCCGAGGTCGAAAGCGTCGGCCTCGTCGTATTCGCCGTCCTTCGCCGTGAGCATCAGCACCGGCGTCCAATTCTCCGCTGCCCGCAAGCGTTTCAGCACTTCGTAGCCGGAAAGCTCGGGAAGCATGATGTCGAGCACCACGGCGTCGTAATCGTGCTCCATCGCCGACCAGAGCCCGTCCCGGCCGGTGTGCGCCACGTTCACCGTGAACCCCTCGGCGACCAGGCCGCGGCGAAGGGTTTCGGCGAACTCCAGCTCGTCCTCCACGATCAGCAACCGCATGCTCAGTCCTCCTCGATCCGGGGCAGTTCGATGCTCGGCAGTTCGATCACGAAATGCGCGCCCGGGTAACTCGGGTCGGCGACGTCGACGTACCGCGCGCGGCCGCCGTGCCGGGCCGCGATGCCGGCCACGATCGAAAGGCCCAGTCCGGTCCCGCCGCGCCGCCGCGAAGCGTCCAGCCGCACGAACCGCTCGAACACCCGCTCCCGGTCGCCCTCGGCGACGCCCGGGCCGTCGTCGCTCACCTCCACGACGACCATCTCATCTTGCACCGAACTCGCAATCCGGATCCGCTCGCGCGCGTGCCCGCATGCGTTGTCGACGAGGTTGCGTACGGCGCGACGCAACTGCGCCTCACTGCCACGCACCTTCGCCGGTCCCGCGCGCACTTCGATTTCGACAGCCGCTTCGCCGCGTACGCGTTCAGCTTCCGCACGAACGATGTCGTCCAGATCGACTTCGGTACGCGCGGGCCGGTCGGTGGCGTCGTCGGTGCGCGCGAGCATCAGGAGGTCGTCGACCAGCTCTCGCAGGCGCGCGGTCTCGCGGGTAATCACCGGCACCAATTCGTCGGTGGTCTCCGGGTGCTGGTTTGAAACGTCGAGCGCGGTGCTGATGGTCGACAGCGGCGAGCGCAGCTCGTGACTCGCGTCGGCGACGAAGCGGCGTTGCGCGGCCTGCGCGGACCCAAGCCGCTCAAGCATCTCGTTGAGCGTGACAGCGAGCCGGTGCACCTCGTCGCCACCAGGCGGCAGCGGTACGCGCAACGCGAGGTCACGCGTCGAAATCTCGGCGACAGTGCGCCGCATCCGCTCCACTGGGCGCAGCGCAGAGCCGACAGAGCGGTACACCGCGAAGCCAGCGATACCGAGCAGCGGCAGCGAGATCAGCCCTAGCAACAGCGTAAGCCGAGCTGAGGCTTCCGTGACCGGCTCAAGCGACCGTGCGGAGATGACGGTGAACGGTCCGCCCGGCCCGTTGACGCCTTCCGAAACCAAGCGGTAGTCGCTGCCGTCGCCGTCTAAGCCGAGCGGCAGCGTCTCGACGGTCTCCTGTCCCGGAGCCGGGCGCGCGGCGGTGATGGCCGGACGGCCGACAATCGCCGGGTCGCTCGCGATAGGGGTGCTTCGCGGCCCGAGGACCTGCGTCACGGCTTCAGTGTCCCCAGTGCTCGCGACGTCGCTCGGGGACAGGTCTCGCGCGCCCGCGCGCACGAGTTGGACAGCAACCTGCCGAGCGGTACTTCGCGCGCTCTCGGTGACGCTTCGGTCGAGGGACTGTTGCAGCAACAGCACCACGACGACGCACGCGGTCGCGATGGCCAACGCGAGCGCGAGCACGGCAACCCCGGTTGTCCGCATCCGGACACCTGCGGCAGCGAGAAGTCTCACGCACGCAGCGTAACGAGCGCGAAGGGACGTCATCGGGCGCGGCGTGCGGCCAGCCGTTCCGAGCGCAGCGTGTCCACCTCAGTCAGGTCCAACGGCTTCAGCGCATGGCCGAGCACCCACGACAACAGCAGGTCAGCCAGCTCGGGATTGCGCGCCAGCGCCGGGCCGTGGAGGTAGGTGCCGAGCACGTGATCGGTGACCGCGCCCTCGGTGCCGTCGCCGTTGCCCGTGCCCCGGACGACGCGGCCCAGCGGTGCGCTGCCCGGGCCGAGCACACTCGCGCCCTGATGGTTCTCGAAGCCGGTCAACGGCGTCTCGAGCAGGTTCGGTTCGACGATCAGCTCAGCCACCGCACGCTGCTCCGCCGGCTCGGTGACGAGGTCGAGCAGCCCCAGCCCAGCGTGTTCGATGCCGTCGACGCCGCGGAAACGCTTGCCGAGAATCTGCAGACCCGCGCACACCCCGAACACCGGGCGTCCCGCATTCGCCGCGCTGCGCAGCCCCGCCGAGTTGCGCAGGAAGTCCGCGGCCAGCACCTGCGCCATGTCCTCGCCGCCGCCGAGCAGATAGAGGTCCAAAGTGGACGGTACCTCGGAGTCCAGCGAAACCGGCACCACCTCGGCGTCGTAACCGCGCCACTGCAAGCGTTTGCAGAGCACCTGTGCGTTGCCGGAATCGCCGTAGGTCCCCAGCACCTCGGGGAGCAAAAGGCCGATGCCGACGGTCGAATCAGACATCGGGCAACCGGTCCACCAGGTCGCGGAAGGCGGTGTAGTTCGCGACGAGTTCGACCCCGCCCGGCGGCAGCGTGTCGATCGCGCTGACCGGATCCGGGGCCGACCAATGCGGCACCTCGGCGTAGCAAAGCCGCACCGCGAGGTCCGCCGACCGCTCGCCGGCCACGACGACCTGACGGCCGCGCAGCCGCTCGAAGTGCACGTCCCAGAGCCACGACAGGTCGCGGCCGTCCGCCTCGTGTGCGTTGACCGCGACGACGACCGGAGTGTCCTCGTCGAGCACGCGCAACGTTTCGGCCCAGCCAGCCGGATTTTTCGCAAGCATGAGCCGAACCGAATGCCGGGTGCGGCGAATCGTGCGGTAGCGGCCGCCGATGTCGGTGATTGTGCGCAGCCGCGCCGCGGCGGTGTGCGGCGGCACGCCTACGCAGTGCGCGGCGGCGAGCGCGAGAGCGGCGTTCGCCCGGTTTGCCTCGCCGGGCAGCCGCAGGTCGAGGTCGACTTGCCGGCCGCCGGGCGTGTGGACCAGGTCGCCGTCGAGGGTCCAGGTCGGCTCCGGGCGAGCGAAAGCGCACACCGCGCAACGCCATTCGCGATCGGTGTGCGTGATCGCGCCGCCGCAGCGCGGACAGGAGACGGAATCGCCCGACCAGCGCCGTCCGGTGCCGACCCACACCGGGCGCGCCGCCGCGGCGGCCGCCGACGTGACCAGCACGTCGTCGCAGTTCGCGACCACGACCGTGCGCGACAGACCGGCGAAGGCGGCGCGGAGATCGCGCTCCATCATCCGGACTTCGCCGACGCGGTCGAGCTGGTCACGGCTGAGGTTGAGCAGCACGAGCGCCGCGGGCTGCACCTGTTCGGCCACCCACGGAACGTAGGTTTCGTCCACCTCCAGCACCGCGTACGGCGCGTCCGGACTGGCGGCGAGCGCGGCCACCAGACCGTCGGGCATGTTCGCGCCGTCGCCATTGTGCGCGACTTCGGCGAGGGCTTCGAGCGCGCGGGTCAGCATCAGCGACGTGGTGGTTTTGCCGTTCGTGCCGGTGACGATCACGACCGTGCGGTCGCGGCCGAGCCTGCGCAACGCCTTGGGGTCGAGCCGCAGCGTGACGCGGCCGCCGATCACCCCGCCGCGGCCCAGCCGGGCGGTACGGGAAAACCACGCGGTCAGCCGCCCGGCGGCGACCGACGCCCGGGTGCGCAGACGTGTGGACATCACCCAAACCGTGCGGCACGGGCGCTGTGATTTTCCTGAGAGGGTGACTCCAGTCTCCGTTACCCTTTGTAAGCACTCTTACCGATCGGAGGTTGAACCATTCGGCGCAACCTTGACCTTGCACAATGACAGAGTTCGGTCAAGATCTTCCGTCCATACATCGGAGGTGTTAGCGTCCAACCCCGCTTGATGGCACCACGCACCGGTGACCGGGAACGCAGAGCGACAGGCGGAGGGCGAACGTGGACGCAGCAGCACGCGGGCTGGACCAAAGCGGCACCCTGGAGCGCGGGCTGGCGGTGCTCGAACACGTCGGGCAGCACCAGGAAATTTCCACGAACGCGCTCGCCCGGCAACTGGGTTTGTCCCGCAGCGCCGCCTACCGGATCGTCGGCACGCTGAAGCGGCTGGAGTACCTGGAGGCGGACACCGTCACCGGCCGCGTGCGGCTCGGCACCCGGCTGGTCGAACTGGGCGCCCGCGCGATGGCGGCGACCGACCTGCACCGCTGCGCGCCGCGGTATCTCACCGCGCTGGCCGAGCGGTCCGGGGAGACGACGTACCTCGCGGTGCCGGACAACGACGCGATGGTCTACGTCGCGACCGAACGCAGCGCCAGTGCGGTCACGCTGTCCTGCCGCCTCGGCACTCGACGGCCGCAGCACGCGACGTCGCTGGGCAAGGCCTGGCTGGCCGCGTTGCCGGAGGCCGACCGGGTGGAGCGCGTGCGCCGGATGAAGCTGGACAGCCTCACCCTCAAGACCATCAACGACCCGGTCCGGTTGCTGGACGAACTGGCGCGCACCCGGCGGCGTGGCTGGGCCGTCGACGACCTGGAGAACGAGCCCGACGTCGGCTGCGTCGCGGCGGCCGTACGGGACCACTCGGGCCGTCCGATCGCGGCGATCAGCGTCGCCGGGCCGGCTCCCCGGGTGATGCGCCGGGCGGACGAGCTGGGCGCGACGGTCGCCGGGACCGCGGCCGCGTTGTCGATGCGGCTGGGGTACGTCCGGAACCGCTGAGGCTTTCGGTTTTAGCCGCGGAGACCGGCTAGTCGCGGATCCTCGCGGCGGCAGTACGAGTCGTCTCATTTCCATCGGAGCTGAGACGTCGGATGAGCGCCCCGGACGGCCGAGGCATGCCGCCTTTCACCGGATCGGGTCGGGCGGCCGGTTTCCGTCTTCGCTACCTGCGGAAACAGGTTATCCACAGGCGTGTCGACTTGTGGACAACCCTGGGGATGGCTGGTGGCGACGGCGGGAATTGTCGGCGTGGTGGTGGACCGTTGCGGGCATGTCGATCACTGCCGCACCGCACGGTGCCCCGCTACCTCGTTCCCGCTTCCAGCTTGCTGCACGACTCGGCCCGTCCCAGCAGCAGCACGCGCTCCCGTTCGTTGCCGGTCATCTTCGCCGCGCGCTCGAACTCGGCGCGCGCCTCCTCCCGGCGGCCCAGTTTGTACAGAAAATCGCCGCGCACGCTCGGCAGCAGGTGGTAGTTCTTCAGCGCGGGCTCAGTCAGCAATTTGTCCACCAGCGCGAGCCCGGCTTCCGGCCCCTCGGCCATCGAGACCGCGACGGCCCGGTTCAGCTCGATCACCGGAGACGGCGTGAGCTGCGCAAGGCCCGCGTACAGGGCCGCGATCCGCGCCCAGTCGGTCTCTTCCGGCGCGACCGCGACGGCGTGGCACGCGGCGATCGCGGCCTGCGCGGAATACGGCCCGTACGTGCCGTCCGCGAGCCGTTCGGACCGGGCCAGCGCGGTGAGGCCGCGCTGGATCAGCAGGCGGTCCCAGCGGCTGCGGTCCTGGTCCATCAGCAGCACCGGTTCGCCGTTCGGGCCGGTGCGCGCCGCCGAGCGCGACGCCTGGATTTCCATCAGCGCGACCAGTCCGTGCACTTCCGGTTCGCCGGGCATCAGTCCGGCCAGCACCCGGCCGAGCCGCAACGCGTCCTCGCACAGCGCGGGCCGCATCCAGTCGTCGCCGCGCGTGGCGGAGTAGCCCTCGTTGAAGATCAGGTAGATCACTTCGAGCACGGCCGGTACCCGCGCCACGCGTTCGTCGCCGACCGGCGTTTCGAACGGCACCTTGGCCTCGGCGAGCGTCTTCTTCGCCCGCACGATGCGTTGCGCGACAGTGGATTCCTTCACCAGGAACGCGCGGGCGATCTCGTCGGTGCTGAGCCCGCCGAGCATGCGCAGCGTGAGCGCCACCCGCGCCTGGGTGGACAGCACCGGATGGCACGCGGTGAACACCAGCCGCAGCAGGTCGTCCTCGATCTGCTCGTCGTCGAGCACGGCGTCGAAGTCCGGCAGCACGCCCTCGCCGAGCTGTTCGGCTTCCCGGCCGATCTCGTCCAGCTTGCGGCCGAGGGTTTCGTTCCGCCGGAACAGGTCGACGGCCCGCCGCTTCGCGATCGTCATCAGCCAGGCGCCCGGGTTGCGCGGCACCCCGGTTTCCGGCCACTGCTCGAGCGCGGCGACGAGCGCGTCCTGCGCCAGCTCCTCGGCGAGGCCCACGTCGCGGGTCATCCGCGCGAGACCGGCGATCACCCTCGCCGACTCGATCCGCCAAACGGCCTCTACCGCACTTCGCGTGTCCACCGGCCCATCAGACCGGCCCGGCCCGCCCGAGGCAACCCTAGGGCGGGCACGGCGTCACAGCTCGCCGGACATCGGACGGATCTCGACGGTGCCTGCCTGCCGGTCCGGATTGGGCGCCCGCTTCATCAACTCGACGATTTCGGCGAGCGACTCCCCCTCCAGAATCCACACGCCCGCGACGAGTTCCTTGGTCTCGGCGAACGGGCCGTCGACCACGCTCGGCTCCGCCTCGCCGTCGAACCACAGCAGCCGGGCGCCTTCCGCGCTGGGCGTCAGCCCGGCCGCCTGCACGAGGTGACCGGATTCGGCGAGTTCCTCGTTGAACCGGCCCATCTGCTCGATCAATTCGGCGCTGGGCGCGGCTCCCGCTTCGGATTCCTCGCTGGCCTTCACCAGCACCATGAACCGCATCAGTTCTTCGCGGCCTGCTCGCGCAGTTTCTCCTCGGCCTCGCGCAGTTCCGGCGTGAGGTTGTCGCCGAAGTCCTCGGCGTCGAAGATCCGCCGGATCTCGATCTCGTGGTGCGCGCCGTCGGTGTTGGGCACCCGCTTGATCCACTCCACGGCTTCCTCGAGCGAACGGACCTGGAGGATCCAGAACCCCGCGATCAGCTCCTTGGTCTCGGCGAACGGACCGTCCACCACGCTGGGCTCGCTGTCTCCGGAGAACTTCACCCGGGCGCCCTCGGAGCTCGGCGCCAGCCCCTCGCCCGCAAGCATCACGCCGGCCTTCACGAGTTCCTCGTTGAACTTGCCCATCTCGGCGAGCAGCTCGGTGCTGGGCATCTGGCCCGCTTCGCTCTCTTCGCTGGCCTTCATGATCACCATGAATCGCATCTTCGGTTCCCCTTCGCTCTCAGCTTGCTTCCACCACTGCGTCGAACGGGCCGCGTCCGGATCGACAAGGTCCGCGAACTTTTTTTCTGATCGCGAAACTAGCAGGTCAGGCGAACCTCGGGGGACAAATCGGGCGTGGGAGAATCGTTGTCCGTGGCAGTACTCCCCGAAGCTCTCCGCGCCGCGCTCGACGACGAGCTGGCCCGGTTCCCCGAATCCCGGCTCGCACAGGCCGTGGACCGGCTCAGCAAGCGTTATCGACAAGGCGACTCGGCGACGTCGCCGATCCTCTCCTCGGAGCTGGATGTCGCCGCGTACGCCGGGTACCGGATGCCGGCGACGTACGCAGCGGTCAGCGCGGTGCTGGGCGAGGTGGCTGCCGCCGCGCCCGGCTTCGTCCCGAAGACGCACGTCGACATCGGCGGCGGCACCGGAGCAGCAGTGTGGGCCGCGGCCGACGTCTGGCCGTCGCTGGAGAAGTGCACTGTCCTGGAGCAGGTGGCGGCCGCGCTGGCGCTGGGACGCAAGCTGGCGGCGAACGCCGATGAGCCGGCCGTCCGCACCGCGGTCTGGCAGCGCGGGCTGGTCGATTCCGCGTCCGCGGCGCCGGAGGCTGATCTGGTCACGCTCTCGTACGTCCTCGGCGAGCTTCCCGAACGCGGCCGTGCCGACGTCGTCCAATGGCTCGCCGCGAAGGCTGGCACGGTCGTGCTCATCGAGCCCGGCACGCCAGCGGGGTTCGCGCGGATCCGCGAGGCTCGCGAAGTCCTGCGCGAGATGGGCCGCGGCGTGGTGGCACCGTGCCCGCACGATGACGCCTGCCCGATCAAACCGGGCGAGGACTGGTGCCATTTCTCCGCACGGCTTCCCCGAAGCGGGGTGCACCGGCGGATCAAATCCGGCACTCTGGGATTCGAGGACGAGAAGTTCTCGTACGTGGCGGCCACGTCGGGACCGGCCGACCGTCCGTCGGCCCGGATCATCCGGCATCCGCGCAAGCACAAGGGGTTCGTGCAACTCGACCTCTGCACCGCCGACGGGCTCGCACCCGGCACCGTCGTGTCGAAGCGGCACGGCGTGCGGTACCGCGCCGCTCGCGACGCGGAATGGGGAGACGCCTGGAGCGTGGAGTAACCCGGGTTCTCCGGCTGCGGTGTCCGGATGGCTGAGTCGGCTCCGACTGTCTGGTGTCAGCGGATCTGAACCGGAGAGGACACCACATGGACTTCCACGAGCGTTGCGCCGAGATCCAGCGGCAGACGGAACTGCTCGCCGCGGCCGTCGAAGGCGCGGACCGGACGGTGCCGGTCGCGGCGTGCCCGGAGTGGGATCTCGGACAGTTGCTCGATCACGTCAGCACCGGGCACCGGTGGGCGGAAGAGACCGTGCGGACGCGGGCCGGCCACTGGCTGCCGGAGGACCGGCTCCAGAACCCGGTGAGCACCCCGCGACCGGCGTCGTGGCTCATGGACGGGGCGAAGGCGCTGGTGGCGGCCCTGAGCGAAGCGGGGCCGGACGCGGAGGTGTTCACGCCGGTCCCGAACGGACCGCCGCGGGCGGCGTTCTACGCGCGCCGGTTCATGAACGAGACGCTGATCCACCGCGCCGACGCGACGTTCGCCGCGGACGGGGAATTCACTGTCGCGCCGGAAGTCGCGCACGATGCGATGGAGGAATGGCTGGAGCTCGGGTCGCTGCCGCAATTGCTGGAGCACGTTCCCGAACTCCGCGAGCTGCTCGGCCCGGACCGCACGATCCACCTCGCGCCGATCGACCACGCGGCGTCCTGGACGGTCGACCTCACCGGCGATCAGCTGGCCTGGCATCCGGGTCCGCCGGCGCACGCGGCGGCCACGGCGTCCGCACCGCTGGGCGACCTGCTGCTGATGGTCTACGGCAGGCTGTCGCCGGAAATCGCGCACCGCACCGGCGACACGGAATACCTGGACCGCTGGCTTTCGCTCGTCGGGTTCGGCTGAGCCGGTCAGTCCCAGCGGATCGGGAGGCTCTTGATCCCGTTCTGGAAGTTCGACCGCAGCCGGCGGGGTTCGCCCGCGAGACGGACCTCGCCGAGCTGGTCGAACACCGCCGCGAACAACGCGCGCATCTGCATCCGCGCGAGGTGCGAACCGAGGCAGAAATGCGGGCCGTGGCCGAACGTCAGGTGCTCGCTCGGCGCGCGCGTCACGTCGAACGCGTCCGGATCGGGAAAGACCGTCTCGTCGCGGTTGGCCGAGGAGAACCACACGACGACCTTGTCCCCGGCCTTGATGTCCACATCGGACAGTCGAGTGTCCTGGGTCGCGGTGCGGCGGAAGTGCATCACCGGCGTGTGCCAGCGCAGCATCTCTTCGACCGCACCGGGAAGCAGGCTGCGGTCGTCGAGAAGCTTGCGGTACTGCTCGGGATGCGCGAGCAACGCGGCCATCCCGCCGGGCAGGCCGTTGCGCAGGGTTTCGTTGCCCGCTACGGAAAACAGCCAGAAAAGGTTCTCGAACTCCTCGATCGACACGCGGCCGCCGTCGTCGTCCACGTAATGCATCAGGTTGCTCATCACGTCGTCGCCGGGGTGCTCGCGTTTGTGCTCGCCAAGCGCGTGCGCGTAGGCGTAAAGATCCGGCATTCCGGCGCGGCTGCGCGGATCCGGCATCTGGCCGTCCGGGCCGGGTTCCGGACGCACGGCCAGTGCGGCACGGGCGAGGTCGGTGACGTCGTCGGCGTTGACGGTCGCGCTCACCGCGTATTCGGCGTCCTGGAAGCCGATCACGCGGTTGCTCCAGTCGAACATCAGCCGGCGATCCTGTTCAGGCACGCCGAACACCTCGGCGAGCGTGAGCAACGGCAGATCGGCGGCGATGTCCTTGGCGAAATCGCATGCGCCGCGATCGGCCACCGCCGCGACGAGATCCTGTGCCCAGCCTTCGATCCGCTCCGTGATCCGGCCGACCGCGCGCGGGGTGAACGCCTTTGTGAGCAGCCCGCGCAGCCTGCCGTGCTCGGGCGGGTCCATGTTGAGCATCATCCGGCGCACGTACCGCAGATCCTCGGCGCTGGCCGGGTCGCGGATCTGCGTGCCGCCGAGCTGCGACGAAAACACCGCCGGGGTGCGGAGCACGTGCCGCACGTCGGCGTGGCGCAGCACCGCCCAGAAGTCGCCGATCCGCGTCACCGGCGTTTCCCGGCGCAGACGGGCAAGCAGGTCGTATGGCACGCCCGTGACGTAGGTGTCCGGGTCGGCGATGACAGCACTCGACACGTTCCGACCCTAGCCCCGAGACCGCCGCCTGCGGAAAGATCCGTCCGGTGGAAAAGCTGAAGCTGCGCGTCACCGGACAAGGCGAACCGCCGGTCCTGCTCCTGCACGGGCTCGGCGCCACCGGCGCGGTCTGGGACAGCCTCACCGGTCTGCTCGACCAGCGGCTGCTCGCACCGGACCTGCCCGGCCACGGCGGCTCGCCGCGACTGCCCGAGTACACGTTCGAGGCGCTCGCGGCCGCGGTCGCCGACGCGCTGGACGAGCCCGGCCCGGTCGCCGTCCTCGGCCATTCGCTCGGCGGGGTCGTCGCGCTGGAGCTGGCGAGCGGCCGCTACGGGCTCGACGTCAGCAGCGTGCTGGCGGTGGGCATCAAGGTGGAATGGAGCGAAGACGACCTGGCCCGTGCCGCCGCGATGGCGACCCGTCCGCCGCGGCTGTTCACCACTCGAGAGGAGGCTGAAACCGCCTATCTGAAGATCTCCGGGCTGACCGGGCTGGCCTCGGCAGACCCGGACGGCGTCACCGAGACCGCGGACGGCTGGCGGCTGGCCCTGGACTCGCCCGCGTTCGGCGTCGGCCGTCCGGACATGCCGAGGCTGCTGGCGGACGCGCGCTGCCCTGTGGCGCTCGCCACCGGGGAGAACGATCCGATGTGCCGTCCCGAGCAGCTGCGGGCCCTTGTTCCCGAGGCAGTGGTCCTGTCCGGGCTCGGGCACAACGCGCACGTCGAGGACCCGGCCGCGGTGGCGGCGCTGCTCACCCCGCGAAGCGACTGAGCAGGCGCTTAGACTGGCCGGGTGACGACGATCGATCCGACCCGGACCGGGCTAGACCAGCTGCTGAAGCTCGAACCGCTCGAGCTGAACCTGTTCCGCGGCTGGTGCCACCAGGGTTCGCCGCAGCGGGCGTTCGGCGGTCAGGTCGCGGCGCAGGCGCTCACCGCGGCCGGCGCGACCGTGCCCGCGGCGCGGCACGTGCACTCGCTGCACGGCTATTTCATCCGCGGCGGGCGCACCGACATGCCGATCATCTACGAGGTCGAGCGGACTCGTGACGGCGGTTCGTTCACCACGCGCCGGGTCGTCGCGATCCAGAACGGCGAGAGCATTTTCAGCCTGTCCGCGTCGTTCCAGACCGAGGCGGACAGCAGTGCGCACCAGGCGCGGATGCCGGACGTCCCCGCCCCGGACGAGGCGGGCGTCGTCGAGCAGGACCGCTCGCCGATCGTCCTGTCCGCCATCGAGGTCCGCTTCGTCAGCAGCCCGGAAACCGGCCTCCCCGACACCGGCCGCGGCCCGCGTCAGCAAATCTGGGTCCGGGCGAAAGACGCGCTGCCGGACGCCCCGCTGGCGCACGTCTGCGCGCTCACCTACATCTCCGACATCCGCTTGGCAGGCACCGCGCTGCTGCCCCACCGCGACGACCCGGGCGAGCCGCAGCTGACGTCGCTGGACCACGCGGTGTGGTTCCACCGCCCGTTCCGCGCGGACGAATGGCTGCTGTTCGACATGGAAAGCCCCAGCTACGCGAACACCCGAGGCCTGACCCACGGCGAATTCTTCACCACCGACGGACGGCTCGTTGCCTCAGTGACCCAGGAAGTGCTGCTGCGCAGGCGCTGACTCAGTCCGATGTAGACAGTTCAGCCAAGCCGAACGCGCACCGGCCCGGCAGGTTCCGCGGCAACCTCGGCGACCGGCTCGCGCAGCACCTTCGACAACTGCCACGCCTCGAGGCCGGCGAGAACGGTGTTGGCGACGACGAGCACCAAATACAACCCGGCCTGCACCGAAAGCCGGAACGGATGCTGGTCGGAAGCCCCGGCCAGCAACGAAATGTGGCACGCGACCACGACCACCATCGACGCCGCGGACAACCCGCCCAGCACGATGAGCAACACCCGCAGCACCCGCGTGCGCCGCCAGTTCAGGTAGCCGGTCTGGACCAACCCCGGCGTGCTGACCATGACCAGCCCGCAGCCGTACCCGGAAAACCCGCCGACCACGCCGCCGCCCGCGACCAGCGCGGTAGTCAGGTGATACGAAACCGGAACCCGGTAGGCGGCGAGGATCGCGGCCACGCAAACCAGCAGCCCCAACGGCAGGTGCGGCCAGCCGTACCAGGGAAGCCGCCGCTCCATCCGGAGAATCGTCGGCAGATCGATGTCGCGGTACGCCTCGGGGTCGCGCAAAGCCATTCGCACCGTTCCTCTCGTCCCGGAAACCCCCGGTGTGTGCGCGGTGACCGGCGAAGCCTAGGGCAGGCCGCCCGACCGTGCAAAATCCACCCGAACCCGCCGCGGAGCGGGACCAGGTCACCGCCCCTTACTTTCGCACCCGGCCCGCAACCCACCCGCCAGCCCGGCAGACCGCGTGACCCACGCCACCCGTCGGCCCGCGCGCATCCTCCCGACCAGCAGGAATTATCCCGGAATCCGCATTCACTTCTTGCGCTTCCTCCAGGGTTGTCCCGGGATGTCCGGTAGAGCGATTTTCTGTCGGTGGTGCAAGTTAGGCTGCAGGCATGAACACCGACGAACCCACCGTCGCCGCCGAAGATCTCGCCCAAGGCCAGTGGTTCTGGCACGAACCCGCTCCCGGCCTGCGTTCCTGGCCGCTGCAGGTGGCCACGGCCGAGATCCTGGAAGACGCAGTCCGCATCATCACCACCGACGAGGTCCGGGAACTGGTCTCGTACGCTCGCGACCGCCGGGTCCGCCTGGCCGTCGCCTCCTGAGCCACAACACCAACAGCATCACCACTGGGGAATCTGGGGGACCGGGCCGGCCGCATCCGCGAGCGGCCCGTCCAATATGGACACCACGTCCGACGCTCCGGCTTTCGGCCGGATCTCACGCTGAATTTCCTGAACTTTTCGGCAGAGCTTGCTGCTGTGCTCACGTCGTGCTGTCCACGGCACGACGTGCTCCGCTCACGCCGCGTATTTGCTGCACGCATATCCGCCTCGCCACGGCCGCGGCGATCGCTGTCTCGGCGCTGCACCGCGCCTGCCGCAGCTCAACAACCACGCCGCGATCGGTGCCGTAGCGCGGGAACCCGTTGCCTTGCAAGCAGAACTCACCCGCGTCGCTCGCCGATTATGCGTGAAAAGCAAGCACCACCGCGTTGCCCGGCCAACCGGAAAGCCGCCCGCCGACCTCCGCTCGACGCGATCAGCCAAGGCCAGGGTCAGCGGGAAAGAACTCCTTGCAGCAGGACATCCAAGAGATGCCGAGCACGGGAATCCCACTCGTCCTCGTCCAGGCGCGTCAGATAGCCCGACAAGATGAACAGGTCCCGGGCGTCGATGTCGGGGCGGATGGTTCCTTCGGCTTTTCCGGCGTCGAGCAGGAGGGTGATGGCGTCGCCGAGCGGGCCGTGGCTTTCTTCGGACAGGCCTTTCCACACCGCGGTTTCCAGTGCCGCGAAGACGCCGCGTTTGACTCGCGCGTATTCGGCGATCCGGTCGAACCAGCGGGACAGCGCCTCGACCGGTTCACACGCGGCCAGCAGTTCCGGAGCCAGCGCGACCAGGTCCTCCACTTCCTGCCGGTACACCTCGGCGAGCAGGTCCTCGCGTGTGGGGAAGTGCCGGTAGAGCGTTCCCTGCCCGACTCCGGCCGACTTGGCGACCGCGTTCAGGCGCAACTCTCCCGTGGAGGCGATCGCCTCGCGGGCGATCTCGACGATCCGCTCCCGGTTCTCCCGGGCGTCGGCCCGCTGAGCCGCGCTCATCGCCTGCGACCGGTACCTGTGGAAACGCACATACCGCAACGTTATCGCGGACCCTGCGAGAGCTGCATAATCTGCGGGCCAAACGCTCCGTTGGGAAGGACAGCGCCCCCATCGGTCGATGGCCGAGCGCACCCAGGGAACACCAGCACTCCCAAGGACCGCGAGCAGCATCGACCCCACCCGCAAGGAAACAGCCCCGCCCAGCAACAACGAAGAACCCCCGGCCTCGCCATCCCACCACGCCGCTCCGAACAGGACACCCACCCAAGACGTTGTCCGCCAACCCATTGATAACCCCCACCACCGGGTTGAAACACGCCACGCATAACTCACCGATTCGATTGACAACCCTTCCGACCCCGGCAGAGGCTGGTCACAAGCTGCCAATGCCCGGTGCGGTCCGGTTACCCTGTCAACGAGCCGAAAACCGCACCGAAAGGCCAACCCCGGCACGAAGCGCCAACCGGTCGACGACTTCCTAGTGAGGAAAACGATGTCTCTCGAGCACTCCGCACTGTCCGACGCCAGCCAGGACCGGCGGGTGGCCGCGTTGGAGGAGACTGTCGCGGGGCTGGTTCGGCGGGTCGGGGTGCTAGAGGCCGAGGCGGAGATCCGCCGGGTGCAGGCGCGCTACATGTTCCTCTGCGACACGCCTTGCCCCGAGTTCGGCGTCGGCGGCGACGACGAGCGGATCGATCTCATCATGGAGCTCTACACCGAGGACGCGGTCTGGGAGGGCGTCGGCGAGTACTACGACGGGCAGTTCGGGCGGGCCGAGGGCGCCGCGGCTATCCGGGCGCATTTCCAGCGGTTCTGGGGCGAGAAGAAAGACCCCGAACTTCTCCTGAACGCCCATTATCTCACTTCCGAGCAGATCCACGTGGACGGCGACGAGGCCACCGGACAATGGATCCACATGCAACCGTGGCTGTTCTCCGACGGGAAAGCGCTCCTGCGGTCCAGCCGGTTGAACAACGCGTTCCGCCGCGAAGGCGACACCTGGCGGATCACCCGCACGCGGACCGAAAACGTCTTCATCGCCCCGTTGCCGGAAGGCTGGGCCAGCGACTATCCCTCGGCCTCGGTGCTGATGAAGCCATGAGCGACGACCCGGTCGTGCACGTGGTGGACGACGACGAAGACCTCCGGCAGTCCCTGGTGTTCCTGCTGGAGAGCGTCGGCGTACAGGCGTTGACCTATCCGGACGCCCAGACCTTCCTCGACGAATTCGACCCGGCCGAGCCCGCGGTCGTGATCGTCGACGTGCGCATGCCCGCGATCAGCGGTTTTCAGCTGCAGGAAAAGCTCGCGGAAATCGACTGTCCGGCTCCGCTGATCTTCTGTTCCGCGCACGGCGACATTCCGATGTCGGTCCGTGCGCTCACCGCGGGGGCGGTCGATTTCCTCGAGAAGCCTTACCAGGCCCAGCGCATGGTCGAGGTGGTTCAGACCCAGCTCATCGAGGCCCGCCGCCGGTTCGCGGAGCACGCGGAGCGGCAGGCGGTCCGGGCCCGGCTCGACACGCTGACCCAGCGCGAGCGCGAGGTGCTGCGGCTGGTGGTCGACGGGATGCCCAGCCAGGCGATCGCGCACCGGCTGGGCACCAGCGTCAAAACCGTCGACGTGCATCGGGCGCGGATCAAGGCGAAGACGTCGGCGGACAGCCTCGGGACGCTGGTCCGCGACATCCTCACCCATCGCGTCACCGTTTGAGCGCGGTCTCCGCCCAGCAGCCCGTACCCAGCAGCGCGGCCTCGCCGGAAGCACTGCCGACCAGCTGCAATCCCAGCGGCAAACCGGCCTCGTCGCGCAGGCCCGGGACGGCGATGACCGGCAGACCCAGCGCCTGCCACGGGCGGCTGAGCACTGGGTCGCCGGTCGCCGCCAGGCCCGCGGGGGCCGAGCCGAGCGCGGCTGGGGTGAGGACGGCGTCGTAACCGGCCACGAGCTCCGCCAGCCGGGCAGCGCCGGAAGCGACGACGTCCAGCGCGGCCTCGTACTCCGCGCGCGGCATCTCCTCGCCGGTACGCAGCAGTTGCGCGAGAGGGGCGCTGAGGCGGTCCGAAGAAGCGAGCTCGACAGAACGTTCCCGCGCGGCTTCGTAGGCCATCACGACGGGGTGTGCGGCGGTCAACCCAAGCACCAGAGCAGGGTCCGGGAACTCATCGACCACGGCACCGGCAGCGCGCAGCAGAGAGACCGCAGTGCCAAGCGCGGTCTGCATTGCTGGGCTCGCGTCAGCCGGGGACCACACCAGCAATCGCGGTGCCGAAGAAGCAGTGACCTCCGGCTCCCCCGACAGCGCTGACCAGGCCAGGGCCAGGTCGGAAACCGTCGCGGTGAACATGCCGTGGCTGTCCAGGCTCGGGCTCAGCCCGGTGACTCCGTCGACCGGGAACCGGCCCCGGGTCATGACCAGCGACGCGACTCCGCAGAACGCGGCCGGTCGCGTAACCGAGCCAGCGGTCTGCGAGCCCAGAGCGAGCGGGACGTGTCCAGCAGCAACTGCAGCGGCGGAACCGCTCGAGGAACCGCCAGGGGTGTGGCCAGGTGCCGCGGGATTATCCGTGGGGCCGGGTGCGAAGAAAGCGAATTCCGTGGTGACCGTCTTGCCGATCGGCACCGCGCCTGCCCGACGCCATTCGCTGACGATCGAAGCGTCCACAGTGGCCGGTGGAGCCTCCGCGCGCAGTACGGAGCCGCAGCGGGTCGGAAGTCCGGCCAGGTCGATGATGTCCTTGACGCCCAACGGAACTCCGCCCAGCGGCCCCGGCGAAGCAGGCACGTAAGCCGACGAAACCCAAGCGTCGTAGGAAGCCGCCGCGATCCGCGAGCGGGCCTCCGCCACCGCGGCTTCCGGTGTCGTCCGGCCAGCGGTCAGATCGGCGACCAGCGCGCGCAGCGACCACGGGCCGGTCACGGCTGGGTCCAGGCGGCGTCGGCGGTCCAGTAGTCCATGCCGCTCGCGCTGACCGCGTGCCGCCAGTCGGACGTCCGGCGCAGCAGCGGTTCGACGCGGGCGGTGGCCTCGTCGGCGGCGTCCGGGCCGTCGGCCGGGACCTGCCAGTGCACCCAGTCCAGCTCGCGGCCGTGCTCGTCGTGCACGAAGAGGTCGACGTGCCGCCAGCCGTAGCCGTGCGTGTCGTTGTAGCAGGTCAGGGTCATCCGGTCCACGGGTTCTCCTCGATCAGGCGCTGAGTGCGGCAAGCCGGTGGAAGCGGCGCTGGAAGTACACCAAAGCACCGCTGTCCGGCGCGGTCAGCACCTTCTCGATCTCGACGAACAGCACCGAATGCGATCCGTGCTCCTGTTCGCCGACGATCCGGCCGACCAGCGAGGCCGCCGCGCCGCGCAGGACCGGGGCGTCCTCGCTGTCGAGGTCCCAGCAGTCCTGGTCGAAGCGTTCGGAGGTCGGCACCTTGGTCGCGCCGGCGAAGTGCATGGCCAGGTCTTCCTGGCCGGGGCCGAGGACGTTGACGCAGACCTGGCCGTTGCCGACCAGGATCGCGTGCGACCGGCTGGACCGGTTCACGCAGACGAGCACGGTCGGCGGGCTGTCGGTGACCGAGCAGGCCGCGCTCACCGTCATCCCGGCGAGGCCGTGCGGGCCGGCGGTGGTCACGACGTTGACGGCCGCGGAGAGGTTGGCCATCGCGGTGCGGAATTCGCGCTGGGTCCGGGTCAGCTCGGACACGGTGCCTCCTAGGACTGGGGCCGGGACTTCTCTGACCGTACAAAGCCGCACCGGTCCCGGGATATCGAGAACTTCCCCGGCGTAGCTGAAGAATTCCTAACCCGGGCCGGTCGCGGGCAGTGCGAAGCCGAAGCGCGAACCGCCGCCCGCGCGGTGTTCGGCCCAGATCGTCCCGTGCTGGCGGGTGATGATGCGGTGGCTCAGCGCCAGTCCGATGCCGCTGCCGCGCTCCTTCGCGGTGAACGACTCGTCGAACGGATTGCGCGGGAAGCCGCGGCCGCGGTCGTCCACGGTGACCACGCCGGTGTCGCCGTCGCGGCGCGTGGTGAGCACCAGGCTGCGCCGCTGCGCCGGGCACTGAGCCATTTCTTCGATCGCGTTGAAGCACAGGTTCAGCACGACCTGGCCGGTCAGCACGCGTTCGCAGTGCACGGGCACCGCTTCGGCCGACCGGTCGAAGGTCACCTCGATCGCGGCCGGTTCGGCTCGCAACCGCACGAAGTACAGGCATTCCTCGACGATCTCGTTGAGGTCGGCGACCTGCTCGACGTGCTCCAGATGCCCGACGAACGCGCGCACGGACGACACGATCTGGCTCGCCCGCTCGATCTGCCGGACCGCGCTGTCGATGCCGTACACAACCGGCGCGGCATCGAGCGTCCGCGATCGGACACCGGCCAGGAAGTTGCCCGCGGCGGCGAGCGGCTGGCTCAGCTCGTGCGCGATCGCCATCGCCATGTCGCCCATCGCGGTGTAGCGCGCGAGGTAGTTCTCCCGGTGCAGGTCACGCTCGCGCTGAACCTCGCCGCGGATGCGCTCGGACACGTCGTGGAGCAGCAGCAGAAACGCGTCTCCACCAGGCTCCCGAAGCCGTTCGACGCTGCCCTCCAGCCACACGCGGCCCTGAATTTCCAGCCGAACTTGAGTGGCTGGCACGGCGCGTTCGCGGACCTCGTCCCAAGTGGCCGGACGGTCGTCGAGACGCAGAGCGGCGTAGTCGGTCAACCGGCCCAGCGGCTCATCCGGCGTCGCCCCGAACAGCGCGACCGCGGAGTCCGTCGCGAACCGCAGTTCGCCCGAGCCGTCGAGCATCAGCGCGACCGCCGACGTCTGCCGGGCCAGCGCGTCCACCCAGGACGTGGTCAACCGCAGCTCACGCTCGATTTCCTGCTCGCGTTCGATGTCGCGGAACTGCACCATCACCGCCGGCCCCTGGGCCAGCTCGACCCGCGTGGCCACCGCGTCCGTCGGGATCACCCGGCCGGATTTCGTGCGGTAGTGCCATTCGATCCGGCTGACGCCCTTCTCGACCGCCTCCTGCAGCCACGCCCGCCCGATCACCCGGTCGTATTGCTGCGCGGAGCTGCTCATGTGGTTCGCCTTCAGCGGCCGCAGCTCGGTGACGCTCCATTCGAGCATCTCGCAGGCAGCCGGATTGGCCCACAGGATGTTCTTCGTCGCGCCGTCGTGCACGAGCACGCACGTGCGGCTGGCGTTGAGCATCGCGACGAAATCGTGCGTCGTCAGCTCGGGCGCGCGCGGGTCCGCTTCCATCGGCTCAGGGTAAAGCCCCTGGCTGGCGGCTCGCACTGAAGAAATCCCCTACGCCCGCTCAGGCACTACCAATTCCCGCGCGGCGGCGTCCTTCGTACCGTCGGACCGACCGCACCGGCATTCTGAGGAGCAGCGATGAGCGAAGTCACCATGGAGGAGGTGCTCGCCGAGCTCGCCACGCGCAAGGACGAGTTCCAGCAGCAGCGCTACGTGTCGCGCGACTTCATCGACCGGCTCAAGCAGGTCGGCGTCTACCGGGCCAGCACGCCCGCGAAGTTCGGCGGCAACCCGCTCCCGCCCGCCGAATTCCTCCGCCTGATCGAGCGGATTTCCACAGTGGACGGTTCGACCGGCTGGGTCGCCAGCTTCGGCTCGTCGCTGATCTACCTCGCCGCGCTCCCGCTCGACACCCAGGCCGAGCTGTACAAAAACGGTCCGGACGTCGCGTTCGCCGGCGGGCTTTTCCCGGTCCAGCCCGCCCCGGCGACCGAAACCGGCTTCCGCGTGGACGGCCGGTGGAAGTTCGCCAGCGGCTGCATGGGCGCGGACATCCTCGGCGTCGGCATCCCCGGCGACGAATCGACCGGCGGGAAACCGCGCACCGCGCTGCTGCGGCCCGACCAGGTCGAGATCGTGCAGGAATGGGACGTCGTCGGCATGCGCGGCACCGGTTCGTTCGACCTGGTCGTGCGCGACGTCGAGGTCCCGCGCGAGTGGACGTTCATCCGCGGCGGCGCGCCCACCGTCGACGAGCCGCTCTACCGGTACCCCACAATCGCTTACGCCGCGCAGGTTCTCGCCATCGTCGGCGCGGGCGTCGCACGGGCCGCGCTCGACCACGCCCGTGAGGTCGGCGCTGGATACACCGGCGTCACCGGCGCGCCGAAGCTCGCCGACCGCGGCTACTACCGCACCGGGTACGCCGACGCCGAGGCCGCGCTGCGGTCCGCCCGCGCCTGGTTCTACGAGGTCAGCCACGAGGTCTGGGACACCGTCGTTTCCGGCGACGAGGCCACCGACGAACAGAACGCCCAGTTGCGGCTTTCGTCCGCGCACTTGGCGAAGACGGCGTCCGAGGTGGTATCGAAGCTCGTCGAGATTTCCGGCACCGCGCCGATCTACTCGACGCACCCGCTGCGTGGACTTCAGGGCGACGCACTGGTACCCAAGCAGCATGCGTTCCTGGGCCCGGCCATCCACGACGCCGCCGGCGCGGTTCTCATGGGACAGCCGCCGACCAGCCCCGGATTCCGCTGACCAGCCACCACCACGACGAGGAGTCTCCGACTGTGAGCACGCAGCCCCTGCGGGTGCTTTTCTGCATCGGCATCAACCAGAACTTCTTCGACCTGCCCGCCGACGGCATCACCATCGGCGACGTCTGGCAGTCCTTCGTGTCCATGATGGACCAGCTGAAAGCGTTGCCGGGCATCACGTTCATCGGCGACATCGACGACGACGCGCACATGGTCGGCCCGTCTGACGGCTGGCCGTGGACCTGCTACATCCTCGCCGACGCCGACAGCCAGGAAACCGTCAAGGCCGGCTGCAACCTGCTGCGCACCACGGAGGTCGGCAGCAATGGCGTCAAGCTGTGGCGCTTCGCCAAGATCGAAGCCCGGATCGGCCGTCCGCTGACCGTCCGCGAAGACGTCGACCTGCCCGACTGAAATCGGAGACCTCATGACTGAGAACACCGTTGTTCCCGCCGATTTCGCGGAGAGCGACCGCGTAGCCGCCCGGCTTTACACGGACCCGGAAATCTTCGAACGCGAGATGACGCAGATCTTCGAACGTTCGTGGGTGTGGGTCGCGCACGAAAGCGAATTGGCGCAGCCGGGGAACTTCAAATCCACTTACGTCGGCCGTCAGCCGGTCATCGTGACGCGGGATCGCAAGGGCACCCTGCACACGATGCTCAACCGCTGCCGCCACCGCGGCGCGAGCCTGTGCGAGAAGCCGAGCGGCAAGGCCAACGGCTTCACCTGCCCGTACCACGCCTGGAGCTACGGCCTCGACGGCAAGCTGCGCGGCATCCCCTACCCGGACGGCTACGAAGGCGTGCTGGAAAAGGGCGAACTGTCGCTGAAGAAACTGCGCACCGAATCCTACGGCGGCATGGTTTTCGCGACCTTCGCCGAGGACGGCGAGTCCCTTGAGGACTTCCTGGGCGACGCGAAACTGTGGATCGACCGGTTCATGAAGCAGGGCGGCGGCTACCCGATCAAGGTGCTGGGCAAGCACCAGTTCAAGTTCCGCGGCAACTGGAAGATCCAGCTGGAAAACACCACCGACGGTTACCACTTCCCGATCGTGCACCGGTCGTGGATGGCTTCGGTGGACGCGGAAACCGCCGACATGATGTCGTTCATGACCGATCCGTCGGCGATCACGCATTCGCTCGGCAACGGGCACAGCGTCATGCAGATGGTGCCGGAGCACTCCGATCTGGACGTCGACGACGGCACCGAGCCGCTGCAGGGCCGGTTCGACCACGTCGTGTCCGAACTGTCGAAGACGCTGGACGAGGCGCAGGTGCGCAAGGTGGTCCGGGCCATGCACGGCACCGGGTTCAACCTCAACCTGTTCCCGAACGTCTCGATGTCCGCGGCGTTTTTCCGCGTGCTGCGGCCGATTTCGGTCAACGAGACGCTGATCGAGCACGTCGCGATCGGTCCCGACGGACCGCCGGAGCTGGACGTGGTCAACCGCGAACGGCTGCGCATCCACGAACACTTCCAGGGCCCGTTCGGGTTCGGCACGCCCGACGACGCCGAGGGCTGGGACCGCGTGCAGCGCGGGGCGCACGGCGGCCCGGACCTGCCGATCCTGGTCAACCGCGGGCTCGCGCGGGAAAAGGCGAGCCCCGAAGGCTGGCCGACCTCGCACGTCACCGACGAAACCGGCATGCGCGCCGCGTACGCCCAGTGGAAGGAGATGATGGGCGATGACTGAGACCATCCCCACCACCGACACGCGGGTCGCGCGCGCCGTCGAGCTGGTCAACCGCGAAGCGGAACTGCTGGACCGCACCGAATACCACGAGTGGGAAAAGCTGTTCGCCGAAGACGGGATTTACGTCATCCCGATCGACCGGGAAACCGATGATTTCGCCGGTTCGCTGAACATGGTCTACGACGACGCGCGGATGCGGCAGATGCGCGTCGCGCGGATGACCGAGGGCTACGCGCTCGCCGCCGTCGACTCCGCCCGCACCGTGCGCACGGTGTCGCGTTTCGTGCCGGAATCTGTTTCGGACGAAGAAGTCGTGCTGCGTTCAGCCCAGATCCTGGTCGCCTACAAGCGCGGCAACCACGACCTGTGGGCGGCGGATCTGGTGCACCGCATCCGGTTCTCGCCAGACGGTCCCGAAGGCGACCGGATCGCATTGAAGGTCGTCCGGCTGGTCAACAGCGACGAAGCCGTTCCGGCCGCGGGATTCCTGCTGTGAGCGCGCAAACGGAGCCGCACGTCGCGGTAGTCACGGGTGGCGCGAACGGCCTCGGCGAAGCGATCGTGCGGCAGTTGCACGCCGAGGGCTACCGCGTCGCGATCGTGGACATCAACGGTGAAGCGGCCGAAAAGCTGGCCGCGTCCCTTGGCAACTGCCGCGGCTACGAGGTCGACGTACGGGATCGAGCGGCGCTCGCGCAGCTGAAGGACGACGTCGTCCGCGATTTCGGCAGCGTGCAGGTGCTGGTCAACAACGCGGCCCGCACCCAGGCAGCCCCGCTGATGGAGATCACGCCGGAAGACCTCGACGCGGTCCTCGCGGTCAACTTCACCGGCACGTTCACCGCCTGCCAGATCTTCGGCGCGTACTTCGCCGAGCAGGGTTACGGGCGGATCGTGAACATGGCGTCGCTGGCAGGCCAGAACGGCGGCACCGCGACCGGCGGGCACTACGCGTCGTCCAAGGGCGCGATCATGTCCGCGACGAAGGTGTTCGCGCGCGAACTCGCCTCGCGCGGGGTCACCGTGAACTCCGTGTCCCCGGGGCCGCTGGACAGCCCGATGGTGCATTCGATCGTCGGCGAGGACAACCTCGAGGCCTTCACGAAGAACATCCCCGTCGGACGGCTCGGCGACCCGGCGTTCATCGCACGGATGGTGTCGCTGCTCGCCTCGCCCGGCGCGGCCTCGGTCACCGGGGCCTGCTGGGACGCCAACGGCGGCCTTTACCTGCGCTGAACCGCTTGAAACGGAGAGCCGATGCCGAACACCGTGGTCCGCGTGGCCGAGGTCGTCGAGGAAGCGCCTGGAATCCGGGCGCTCCGCCTCGTGCGCGCCGACGGTCTGCCGTTCGACCCGCATCCCGCCGGTGCGCACGTCGACGTCACCGGTCCGACCGGGATCCTGCGCCAGTATTCGCTGTGCGGGCGGCCGGACGACACGTCCTCGCTGCTGATCGCGGTGAAGCGGGAGCCGGATTCGCGCGGTGGTTCCGAGGCGCTGCACACCGTCGCGGAGAACGACAAGCTCGAGATCGGCGAAACCCGGAACCTGCTCTCGCTGGCTCCGGACGCCGAGCGGCACGTGCTGATCGCGGGCGGCATCGGCATCACTCCGTTGCTGAGCCTGGCTTATCAGCTGCACGCGGACGGTGCGGAATTCGAACTGCACTACTTCGCGCGCAGCCGGGAGTCAGCGGCTTTTGTTTCCCTGCTTGAGGAACAGGCTGAATTCCGGGACCGGGTGCTGCTGTATTTCGGGGTACCGCGCGACGAACAGCCCGCCGTGCTTACCGAAGTGGCCTCCGGGCTTGGTTCCGCTGGGCACGTGTACACCTGCGGCCCGGAAGGGTTCATGGAGCAGGTCACCGGCGTGTTCGCGCCGGTGGTCGGCGAAACGCAGGTACACGTCGAACATTTCACCGCGGCCGAGGTCGACACGAGCGGCGACCAGCCGTTCACCGTCGAACTCGACACCGGCGAGGTATTCGAGATCCCGGCCGACCGGTCGATCCTGTCGGTGCTGACCGACAACGGGATCGAGGTGTTCAAATCGTGCGAGGAAGGCATCTGCGGTTCGTGCGTTTCCGGGGTGCTGGAAGGCACGCCGGAGCACCGCGACCAGTGTCTTTCGGCCAGCGACAAGGCTTCCGGCGACCAGATGGCGCTGTGCGTGTCGCGGGCGCGCTCCGAAAAACTGGTGATCGAACTGTACTGAGCCGAGCGGCCGGAATCCTCGCGATTCCGGCCGTCTTGTCTATTAATTGATCGATTTTATTTATCAATCCGCCGCAAATCGGACTTTGCCTCCTTCGTCACGCTTTCCCTAAGCTGTGTCCACCGTTTCCCCACCACCGGACACTCCGCGCATTCCGCGCGAGACGACGAAAGGCCTGCTATGGCCAAGCGCGACGAAGCGCACTCTCCCGGCGTGCTGCGGCTCGGATTCGCCGCCGGCGTCGGCACTTCCCTGGAAATGTACGACTTCTCGATCTACGGCACCGCGGCGGCACTGGTGTTCGGATCGGTGTTCTTCAAAACCGGCAACGCCTGGTTCGGCACCTTCATGAGCCTCGCGACCTTCGCCATCGGTTTCGTGATGGCCCCGCTCGGCGCGGCGCTTTTCGGCTGGATCGGCGACCGCCGAGGCCGTCGCACCGCGCTGTACGCCGCGTTTCTGCTGATGGGTATCGCGACGCTGGGCATGGGCGTTCTCCCGCCGTACGCGGTGATCGGCATCGCCGCACCGCTGCTGCTCGTCGGACTGCGCCTGCTGCACGGCGCCGCCCGCGGCGGGGAAAGCGCCGGTGCGGCCGTATTCGCCGTTGAGCACGCGCCCGAAAAACGGCGCGGCCTCTACGGTTCCTTCGTCGCACTGGGCTCACCGATCGGTGTCGTGCTGGCGAACCTGGCCTTCGCGCTGGTTCTCCTGCTTCCCAACGACGACATCATGAACTGGGGCTGGCGTCTCCCGTTCCTCGCCGGCGGCATCGTGCTGGCGATTGGCATCTGGGTCCGCCGCGGCGTTTCGGAAAGCCCGGAATTCGAGAAAATGGCCGCCGCGGAAACGCGTGCGAAAAAGCCGCTCGCCGACGTCCTCCGCTCGAATTGGCGGCGACTGCTGCTGATCGCCGGCGCGAACCTCGGTCTCACCGCCTGCACTTTCGCGCTCGTCACGTTCATGCTGTCCTACGCGACCGCCGCCGCCCCGGAAGGTCTCGGCCTCCCGCGTGCGCCGATCGTCACCATTTCGACGATCACGCTGCTGTGCCACGCCGCCGCGAATGTCGGATCCGCCTGGCTGTCCGACCGGATCGGCCGCAAACCGGTGATGGTGACCGGCGCGGTCCTGTCGATCATCGCCGCTCTCGTGATGTTCCCGATCGCGTCGGCGGGCACCATCAGTTCGGTATTCGTCGCGCTGCTCTTGGGTTTCGCCGCCACCGGAATCCTTTTCGGACCGATGTACACGTGGTTCGCCGAACTGTTCCCGCGCGAGCAGCGCCAGTCCGGCCTCGGCGTGGGCTACCACGTCGGCGCGGTGCTGGGCGGCGGTCTCTCCCCGATGATCGCCAACCGCATCGTCGCGGCGACCGGCGACGCCCTCGCGGTCGGCTATTACCTGGCCGCGCTGCTCGTGCTGAGCCTGGTCTGCCTGCTGATCCTCCCGGAAACCGCCCCCGCGCGGCGTGCCGCGAAACCGGCTCCCGAATTGGTCGGCTGACCTGAACGCGCCCCAGTCTCGCCACTTCCGCGAGACTGGGGTCATGCGTGAGATCGACGAAGTCCTGGACGCGGTCGGCCCGCGGTTGCGCACCCTGCGCACCCGGCGCGGCATCACCCTGGCCGACCTGTCAGCGGAGACCGGCATCTCGGAAAGCACCCTGTCCCGCCTGGAAAACGGCCAGCGCCGGGCGAACCTGGAACTGCTGCTGCCGCTCTCGCGCGCCTACGACGTGCCGATCGACGACCTGGTGGGCGCGCCCCGCGCCGGCGACCCGCGTGTCCACCTGCGCCCGATCCACCAGCACGGGATGACCTACGTACCGCTGACCCGGCGACCGGGCGGCGTGCACGCGTACAAAATGCTCATCCCCGGCCGCTCCGCCGAACCCGCGCTGAAAACACACAGCGGTTACGAATGGCTGTACGTCCTCAACGGGCATCTCCGCCTGATCGTGGGCGCGAAGGACCTGACCGTCCCGCCCGGCGAGGCAGCGGAGTTCGACACGACGGAACCCCATTGGCTCGGCTCCGCCGACGGAGGCGCGGTCGAGCTGCTGATCCTCTTCGGACTCCAAGGCGAGCGAGTGCATGTGGAGCCGCGCATGAATTGATATCAGACATCACGTAACACTCGGGGCGATCAGTGCGACCTGGTTGTGCACGTTCGATCACGAAAGGCTCTCATGTCCGCCCCTGATTATCCTCCGCCGCCCGCTCCCTACCCGGCCCCGCCCGCCCAGCCGAAGAATGGGCTCGGCACCGCCGGGTTCGTGCTCGGACTGATCGGCCTGATCTTCTCGTTCGTCCCGGTCGTCGGGCTCGTGGCGTGGCCGCTGGTGATCCTCGGGATCATTTTCTCGGCACTCGGCTTCGTCCGGACGCGGTCCGGAAAGGCCACGAACAAGGGCCTCTCGATCGCCGGTCTCGTGCTGTCGGTGATCGGCCTGGCGATCTGCATCGTGTGGACCGTGACGGCCGCCAAGGTGGTCAACGAGGTCAACAACGAAGCGAACCGCGTGGTGACGATCCACTACGAGGTCACCGGCACCGCGAAGGAAGCCTCGATCACCTACACCACCATCGGCGACGGCAACGCGTCCTCCAACCAGGACCAGCCGCAGACCCTGCCGTGGTCGAAAGACATCACCACGAAGGGCCTGTTCAAGGGCGGCAGCCTGTCGGTGACCACCGGCGCCGAGGGCGGAGAGGTGGCCTGCAAGGTCGTCGTGGACGGCAAGGAAGCCAAGACGGCAAAGGCATCGGGCAACTTCGCGACCGCCACCTGCGACGGCTTCTGATCGGCGCGGAGAAGGGCTCGTCGGGCCCTTCTCCGCACCAGCAGCTATCGACGACGCAACAGGCGAACCACAATCGCCACAGCCACGAGCGCCGCGGCTGGCAAGGCGGCTTTCTTCAGCAGCACCGGCACGACCGCGGCCCCGAGGTCGACGGCTTCCGGTTCGTCCGGGGAGGAACCCGGGTCGGCCAAAGCTTCCGCGAGCCGGGCGGTGAACTGCTGGACGATCCGGTCGCTCACTTCGGCGAGGATCCCGCGGCCGAACTGCGCGGGACGGCCGGTGAGCGCGAGTTCGGTGCGCACCCGCACCAGGGTCCCGGCCGGATCCGCGGCGAGCACGGCCGTGACCGTCGCGGCGGCGGTGCCGGTGCCCCGGCTTTCGCGGCCCTCGCGGTCGAGCACCACGGTCCGGGCGGCTTCGTCGCGGTTGACGGTGCCCGAGCCCTGATAGCTCATCTGGACCGCACCGACCTTGACCTTGACCCGTCCGGAGAACGACTCCCCGTCCAGCCGGTCGAGGACCGCGCCGGGCAGGCACGGCGCGACCCGCTCGAGGTCGAGGAACAGCTCCCACGCCGCGTCCGGGGCAGCGGGAACGGTGAAAGAGTGGTCGAGGCGCATCGCGTTCTTTCCGTTTCGTGAGTGCGGGTTCAGACGGACCGCAGCAGGTCGCGGACCCGGCTCGGCGAGAGCGGGCCGCGGCGGACCACCACGCCGTGCGGGCGCAGGGCGTCCTCGATCGCGTTCGCGAGAACCGCTTGCGGCGCGATCGCACCGCCCTCGCCCAGTCCTTTGACGCCGAGGTCGTTCATCGGGCTCGGGGTGTGCAGTTCGTCGAGGTCGAGATCCGGGATCTCGGACGACGTCGGGACGAGGTAGTCCAGGTACGTGGCGGTGCGCGGCTGGCCGTCCGGCCCGTAGATCATCTCCTCGTAGAGCGCGCCCGCGATGCCCTGCGCGATCCCGCCGGTCACCTGGCCCGCGGCGATCAGCGGGTTCACGATGACACCGGCGTCGTGCACGACGACGTACTTCCGGATCTCCACCACGCCGGTGCGCTCGTCGACCTCGACGACGGCCGCGTGCGCCCCGCTGGACACGGCGAATCCCGGCGGGCGGAAGTGCACGGTTTCGGACAGCTCGGCACCGGGGCCGTCGTCGGACAGCGGGGCGCCCGAGACCAGTTCGGCGAGCGTCAGCGACGGTCCGGAGGGGGTCCCTCGCACGGTGAACACGCCGTCTGCCAGGTCGAGATCAGCCGCGTCGACCTCCAGCCTGCGGGCCGCGGCGGCGATTGCCTTCCCCCGCACGAGCAGTCCGGCACGGTGCGTGGCGTTGCCCGCGTTGACCAGCGCACGGCTGGCGATAGTGCCGACCCCGAACGCCGTAGCGGCGGTGTCGCCGCCGACGACGTCGACCTGCCGCGGCGAGACTCCGAGCGCGTCCGCGGCGATCTGCGCCATGGCCGTGCGGTGGCCCTGGCCCTGCGACGGGGTGCCGATCGCCAGCTTCACCCGGCCACTGGGCGCGAGGTCGATCCGGGCGGTCTCGAACGGGCCGAGGCCGGTGGCCTCGATGTAGAGCGCGAATCCGACGCCGACGCGTTTCCCTTCCACCGCACCCGATTCCTGCCGGGCCCGGATCGCGGGCAGATCGACCCTCGCCACAGCGCGGCGAAGCAACTCGGGGAAGTCCCCGGAGTCGTAGACCTGCGGCTGGCCGGACCGGTCGACCAGCCCGGTCCGGTACGGCATTTCGCCGGGCCTTACGAGGTTCCGCGCGCGCAGCTCAGCGGGTTCGAGTCCGAGCGCGGCGGCGAGCCGGTCCATCGCGCGCTCCATCGCGAACACCGCTTCGGGCCTCCCGGCCCCGCGGTACGGCGTCGAGAACGTCGTGTTCGTGAGCACCCCGGTCACGTCGATCGCGACGTTCGGCACGCGGTACGGGCCGAGCAGGTGGCACAGCGAGTTGTACGGCACCACGAGGCCGGTCATGTTGTAAGCGCCGAAATTGACCGTGATCCGGTCGCGCACGCCGAGGAGCCGTCCGTCCGCGTCGGCCGCCAGTTCGATGCGATGGATCTGCTCGCGGGCGTGCGACGACGCGACGAGGTTCTCCGTGCGGTCCTCGCGCCAGCGCACCGGCCTGCCGAGGCATCGCGCGGCGTGCGGGACGATCAGCTCTTCGACATACAGGATTCCTTTCTGCCCGAACCCGCCGCCGACGTCGACGGCGAGCACTCGGACGGCTTCGGCGTCGAGCCCGAGCGTGCGCGCGATCGAATCGCGAAGCCGGTGCGGTGTCTGGGTTCCGGACCAGACGGTCAGCTCACCGCGATACGGGTCCACGTTCGCGGCGACGGCACGGGTCTCGATCGGAGAGGCAACGTACCGGTGTGCGTGGAATTCCTCGCTGATCACGGTGTGAGCGTCACGAAACGCCGCGTCCGGTTCGCCGACGCGGGCCGTCACAGCGACCGCGGTGTTGTCCTGAAGGTCTTCGTGGATCAACGGCGCCTCGGGTTTCAACGCCTCTTCCGGATCGACTACCACCGGCAGCGATGCGTATCGCACGTCGATCAACTCGAGCGCGTCCTCTGCCAGGTAACGGTTTTCGGCGAAGACGACGGCGACCGGCTGACCTACGTAAGCGACCTTCTCGCGGGCGAGCAGCGGCATCGGCGTTATCCGCACTGTCGGATCGACGGTCTCCGCGAGACCGGCCGGGATGCGCAATTCTTCGCGGTTGAGCAAGGGGGCGAGGTCCGCCAGGTCTTCTCCGGTCCAGACGGCGGTGACGCCAGGTGCCGCGAGCGCGGCCGACACATCCACGGAAACCAGGCGCGCGTGCGCTTCGGGGCTGCGGAGGAACGCCGCCTCCAACGCGTGCGGCAGGGCGAGATCGTCGACGTATCGGCCTTGCCCGCGCAGCAGCCGGTCGTCCTCGACGCGAGCCATCGGGCGGCCGATCCAGCCGGATTTTCCCGTCATCAGGCGGATTCCTCTCCGAATTGCGCGTCAAGCGCCTGCGCCACGGCACGACGGATGTTGCGGTAGCCGGTGCATCGGCACAGATGCCCGCTGAGCGCGTCGGCGACCTCGGCTTCGGTGGGCCGGTGCTCGGCCGACGCGAGTGCGGTCGTGGTCATGAGGAGTCCGGAAGTGCAGTAACCGCACTGCATTCCGTGGCATTCGTGATAGGCGCGCTGCACGGCCGTGAGCGGCGCGTCGCCCGGCGCGAGACTTTCGACAGTCCGGATGTCCGCACCTTCGCACTGCACGGCGAACGTCAGGCACGCGCGCACTGGTGCGCCGTCGACGAGGACAGTGCACGAGCCGCAGACCCCGTGTTCGCAGCCGGCGTGGGTACCGGTCAGGCCCAGCCGATCGCGCAGGAAGTCGGAAAGCAGAAGCCTGGATTCCACTTGCGCGGCAACGACTTCCCCGTTCACGGTCAGGCGGACGGCGTGCCATGCGGACGGTTCGGTCAGCGGCGGGTTGGCAGGTGTGTTCATCGGGTGCGCTCCCAAGCGATGGTGGTGGCGCGGGTCAGCAAGTGGGCGGCGGCTTCACGGCGGTACTCGGCGCTCGCGTGCACATCTCCGGCCGGTTCCAGCTGGCTGTGGACGACACGCGCGGCCGCTGCCAGGTCATCGGCGTCGAGCGCAGTTCCGGTGAAGGCGGCTTCGGCGGGCAGCAGCCGGACCGGCACCGGTCCCGCACCACAAAACACAACCCGTGCTCCGGCGACAGAATCGGCGGCGCGATCGAGCACGACACCCACACCGATGGTGGCGAAATCACCGTGCCGCCGCGCCAGTTCCTCGAACGCCCAGCCTCGTCCGGGAGGTTGCGCGGGAAAAACGACCTCGGTGAGCAATTCGTCGTCGGCGAGCGCGGTCTGAAACGTGGCGACGAAAAACTCGGCCGCGGGCACCGTGCGGGTCCCGGATGGCCCGGCGAGCACGAACGACGCGTCCAGCGCGATCGCGACGGCCGGGAGTTCCGCGGCCGGATCGTGGTGGGCCAGACTGCCGCACACCGTCCCGCGCTGACGGATCTGCGGATGCCCGATGCGGTCGATCGCGGTTGCGAGCAACGGCCAGCCACGCCGGACGACCGGGTCGGCCGCGACCGCCGACTGCCGGGCCGCGGCACCGATCCGCAGCTCCCCTTCGCCGCCGACCGCGCACCGGGCGAGACCGGCGATCCGGGTGATGTCCACCAGCACCTCGGGCCGGGCCAGCCGCATCGACAGCATGGGCACGAGCGATTGGCCCCCGGCGAGCACCTTGGCCTCGCGGTCCCCGTCGGCCAGAAGCGCGACGGCCTCCGCGACGGTGGCAGGAGCGGCGTAATCGAAGGGGCTCGGTTTCATGCTGACCCTCTCCGGTCCAGTTCGTTGAGCTCTAAGATAGTTACACCAAAGATTTACTACCGCAAGGATCATCCGCAGATTTCCTTGCCGCAGCCGCCGTGCCAGATCGCCGCAGACCACTGCAATATTCGCCCCCACCTGCCATATATCCACCCCTACCGCTGCCCGAACACTCTCCCCGTGATCATGAACAGTCGTTCAAACTCCACCGATTAAGATGACCGCATGAGCGCCGACGACGCCCCGCCGCCCCAGGGCGAGACCGCGGGCCGCCGCGGTCGCCCCCAAGATCCGGAAGGCAACCGTCGCGCGGTGCTGGACGCCGCGCGCAGGCTGTTCGCCGCACGCGGCTACGAGGGAACGTCGATCCGAGAGGTCGCGGGCGAAGCCGGGGTGACAGCGGGCTCGGTGATGGCGTACTTCGGCTCGAAGGACGGCTTGTTCCGCGAAATCGTCGGCGGGAGCACGGGCATCACCGTCGACATCGTCGCGGCAGCCGCGGACGGCCCGGCCCGGCTGTCGCACGCGCTGGCCAACGCCTACCTCGAACGCTGGGACCGCACGCCGGCCGAACCCCCCTGGGCCGCGCTGATCCGCTCGGCAGTCACCCACGAAGCGAGCGCTGAGCAATTGCGCGCGATCCTCGACGAACAAGTCACCGAACCGCTGGCCGAACTGCTGGCCGACGCGCCAGACGCACGAGAGCGAATCGCGCTTGTCCGCAGCGTGCTGTTCGGCGTGGTCATGGAGCGATACCTGTTCGCACACGAGCCAGCCCACTCGGTGCCGAGCGCGACATTCGCGCCTTACTTCGCCGAAGCGATGTCCGCGGCCCTGGACAGCGCGCACCCGCCGGCCGCGGACACCGTCGACCGCCTCCCGGACGAATGGCGGACCGAAACCCCCGGACAGGACGTGTCCGCGTTCGCCGTTTTCGGCAGGCTGCACCGATGTTCAGCGCTGTACCGGGCTTCGGTGAGCCGGATCGCGGAGGAACACGGGATCACCATGGCGGCGTTCGACGTCCTGACCGCACTGCGACGGGCAGGCGCGCCGTATCGCCGCACCGTGGGTGAGATCGCGGAATCGGCGCTCGTGAGTCCGAGCGGCGTGACCCTGCGCGCAGACAAGCTGGAGGAGGCAGGCCTGGTAGTCCGCGAACGAGACGGCAAGGACCGCCGGGTCGTCCACCTCCGCCTGACCGAATCCGGCCGGGCACTGATCGACCGCGTGGCGCGCGAGCATTTCCCGCGGGAGAACGAACTTCTCGGCCAAGTGGGCAGCGCGGAACGGACTGCGTTGTCGAGACTGCTGGGACTCCTGGAACAATCCCTCTCCTCGGCGGATCCGGCCTGATCCAGGATCTGGTACCGCGAAATGGGCTCGAAACTGGCTCTGGCTGGCACCAGATGGATCTCGCACAGTGGGAGGAAGCACTAAGCGAACCCACCCCAGCGAGGCAGTCATGTCGGCCCAGATCCTCCCGCTGAACCACCGCGAGCGAGCCACTCTCACCGCCGTCGGCCTCGGCCGCGCCGAAATGACCTGCAGCTGCGAACCCGACCTCTACATCGACGGCGTCCCCTGCTGCGACCAATTCACCGCCCACCGCCTCGCCCGGTTCGCCTTGGTGGTCCCCCTGCGCGCAGGCCGCCGCGGCGAGCGCGTTCCGGCCCTCCTCACCGAGGCCGGTCGAGCCGCGATCGATTTGCCTGCGACGGACATCCCGCGGTCCGCTGCCTGAACCAGCAGCCTCGACGCAAATGGGTCTTCGCGAACCTGGGGCCGGGTGAAGGAAACCGGCTCAACCAAGGCGCGATGCCTGATTCCGGTCGTCGGCAAGACTGCCGCACCGGCGGCCATTCCGGCCCGCCCGAGACGGACGGCGCGAATCGCTTCGTCGCGCCCGCTCGGGCTTGCCTCAGCGCGTTAAGATCAACTCGGGCGGCCCGAAGGCTGCTTTCCTGGAGCCGGCAAGGGGGTTCGAACCCCTGACCTTCTGTTTACAAGACAGATGCTCTACCAACTGAGCTATACCGGCACGCACCCGGCGACGGGCGCGCCAAAAGTATATCGGGCCGCTTCCGCCGCAGCCGGACAACCCGCCCTAACTCCCAGGTCAGCACCGGAAATCGGCAAGATCCAACCCCATGCGGCACGATCGGTGGCAGGTGTGTCGGACACCACTGCAACAGCTGGGGCGGTACGGCCGATGGTCCCCGGGAACGAACGAGGAGGTGGGGATCGATCATGAAGATCAACGAGCGTGCCGGCCAGGGGGCTGCGCGCAGACGGTGGCCGATTCTCGAGCCTCCGCACCCGCGCTCCAGCCAGCGGCATCGGCCGAATCTGCTGCGCCGGCGCGCTTGGCACATTCTCGAGGCTCCGACCGCCGAACAGCCCGCGGTCGAGTCCGAGGAGGCGATCGGTCCCAAGCCGCCGGACGACGCGACCGTCAACTTCGTCCTGGATCTCACGCTGCGGATCGGCGAAGTGCAGATGGCCAGCGGCGCCGGGGCTTCCGACGTCACCGCGACCATTCTCGCGCTCACCTCCGCGCTCGGGCTGCCGCACTGCGAGGTCGACGTCATCTTCACGTCGATCACCGTCACCTGTCACCGGGGGACCGACCTCGCGCCGGTGACCGCGTTGCGAGTGGTCCGTTCGCGCAGTCTCGACTACACCCGGCTGACCGAGACCGAGGCGCTCGTGCGCCAGATCGTCCGCGGCAACACCGGGGCGGAGGAAGCGGTCACCGAACTGGACCGGATCACCTCCGCGCCGCACCCGTACGCGCGCTGGACCGCGACCGCCGCCTGGGGCGGGCTGGCCGGGTTCATCACGCTGCTGCTCGGCGGGGGCCTCGACATCGCGCTCGTCGCGATGGTCATCTCCGCCGCGGTCGACCGGATCGGCAGGCTGCTCAACAAGGTCAACCTGCCCTTCTTCTTCCAGCAGGTGGTCGGCGGGCTGTTCGCGACGCTGTCGGCGATGGTCATAGTCAGCAGCAACATCCTGACCACCGACCGGCCGACGCTGGTGGTCGCGGCGGCGGTCACCGTGCTGCTGTCCGGGCTCTCCACGGTTTCCGCGGTGCAGGACGGGATCACCGGGTACTACGTCACCGCGTCCGGCCGCACGATGGAAACCGCGTTGATGAGTGCCGGGCTGATCGCGGGCGTCGTGCTCGCGCTGCGGCTCGCGGTGATGCTCGAACTGCCGCGCACGCCGCTGCCCGACGTCCCCGCCTCGACCGCGCAGCACTTGCCGATCATCGTCGTCGGCGGGGCCGGCGCGGCCGCCTGCTTCGCGCTCGCCTCGTACTCGAAGCTGCGCGCGATGCTCGTCGCCGCCGCGGCGGGTGCGATCGGTGCGCTCGTGTACGGCGCGTTGATCATCGCGACGCTCGACGCGGTGAGCGCTTCGGCGGTCGCGGCGACGCTCGTCGGGTTTTGCGGCGGCGTGATGGCGCGGCGGCTGAAAGTTACTCCGCTCGTGGTCGCCGTGTCCGGGATCACTCCGCTGCTCCCCGGTCTCTCCACCTATCGTGGTCTATACCAATTAGCGGTTTCGCCAGGCGGGAACATCTCGACCCTGATGACCGCGGTCGCCATCGGGCTCGCCCTCGCGGCGGGCGTTGTACTGGGCGAATACCTCGCCCAGCCGGTCCGCACCGGCCTCGGCAGGCTCGAGCGGAAGCTCTCCGGACCCCGGCTCGCCGGGCCGATGGAACCGACCGAACGGCGTTTGGAGTAACCAGTTGGTCACCGGCCGGTCACTCCTCGCGCGCTAGGGTTTCTCTTGGGGCCGCGACCCGCCGAGGACGAGGGAGCAGCTGGAGTGACTGACGCGATTGCCGACCGGAACAGCGGACCGTCCGCGGATTTCGTCGTGGTGGCCAACCGGCTGCCCGTCGACCTCGAACGGACCGCGGACGGGGAACAACGCTGGACCGCCAGCCCGGGCGGACTCGTTTCGGCACTCGAACCGTTCCTTCGCTCCCGCAAGGGCGCGTGGGTCGGCTGGCCGGGGGTGCCGGACGTCGACGTGGACGAATTCGACGACGACGGGCTCGTCCTGCACCCGGTGTCGCTCAGCTCGGCCGAGGTCCGCGACTACTACGAGGGCTTCTCCAACGCCACGCTCTGGCCGCTGTACCACGACGTCGTCGAACGGCCGGTCTTCGACCGGTCGTGGTGGGACAGCTACGTGAAGGTCAACCGCCGCTTCGCCGAGGCCAGCGCCGCCGTCGCCGCGCAGGGGGCGACCGTGTGGATCCAGGACTACCAGCTGCAACTGGTGCCCCGGATGCTCCGCGAGCTGCGGCCCGACCTGCGCATCGGCTTCTTCCTGCACATCCCGTTCCCGCCGGTCGAGCTGTTCATGCAGCTGCCGTGGCGCGCGGAGATCGTGCGCGGCCTGATCGGCGCGGACCTGATCGGCTTCCACCGGCCCGGCGGCGCGCAGAACTTCCTGTGGCTGGCCCGGCAGCTGGTCGGCCTCGAACCCACCCGCGGCGCGGTCGGCGTCCGGTCCCGGCCGGGCATGGTGCAGGTCGGCGACCGCACGGTGCGCGTCGGCGCGTTCCCGATCTCCATCGACGCGGCCGGCCTCGACTCGCTCGCCCGCAGCAAGGGCGTCGTCGAGCGGACCAAGCAGATCCGCCGCGACCTCGGCAACCCGAAGACGGTGCTGCTCGGCGTCGACCGGCTCGACTACACCAAGGGCATCGACCTGCGGCTGCAGGCCCTGCACGAGCTGCTGCACGAGGGCCGTCTCGAACCCGGCGACGTCACGTTCGTGCAGCTGGCCACCCCGAGCCGCGAACGCGTCGAGCACTACCAGCGGATGCGCGGCGAGATCGAGCAGATGGTCGGCCGGATCAACGGCGAGTTCGCCCGCGTCGGCCACCCGGTCGTGCACTATTTGCACCAATCCGTGAACCGCACCGAGCTGGCCGCCTTCTTCTCCGCGGCCGACGTCATGGTGGTGACTCCGCTGCGCGACGGGATGAATCTCGTCTGCAAGGAGTACGTCGCGTGCCGCCCCGATCTCGGCGGCGCGCTGGTGCTCAGCGAGTTCGCCGGCGCCGCGGCCGAATTGACCAGCGCTTTCCTCGTCAACCCGCACGATCTGGACGGGGTGAAGAACGCGTTGGAGGCTGCCATTACGCTCGACCCCGCCGAGGGCCGACGCAGGATGCGCGCCATGCGTCGCCAGGTCCTCACCCACGACGTCGACCGGTGGGCGCGTTCGTTCCTCCAGGCGCTGGGTGCCGAACCGGCCGACTGACCCCCTCCCCCGTACCGCGCTGGACCTCCTGAGGAGGAGTGTTGACCGCCGAGGCGTTGCCCGCGGAGCTACGGCGCGCGATCGTGCAGATCGCCCGTACCCCGCGCCTGCTGGTCGCCTGCGACTACGACGGCACGTTGGCCCCCATCACCGCGAACCCGGACGAGGCGCGGCCGCTGCCCGAGTCCGTCGGCGCGTTGAGATCGCTCGCCGGCCTGCACGAAACGACCACCGCCGTGATCTCCGGCCGGGCTCTTCGGGATCTCGCGACGCTGTCGCGGCTGCCGTCCGAGGTCAACCTGGTCGGCAGCCACGGGTCCGAGTTCGACATCGGCTTCATCCACGCGCTCGACGAGGACGCGAAGGCGTTGCACCGGCGGCTCGAACACGAGCTGGAACAGCTGGTGCTCGACGTGCCCGGGGTGTCGCTCGAGGTCAAGCCGGCGAGCATCGCGGTGCACGTGCGCCGCGCCGAGCACAACGCGGGCCGGCGCGTCCTCTCGGCCGTGCACGAAGGCCCGTCGAAGTGGGAAGGCGTCACGACCACCGACGGCAAGGAAGTCGTCGAGCTGGCGGTCGTGAAGACCGACAAGGGCAACGCGCTGGACACCCTGCGCCACCAGGTCGGGGCCACCGCGGCGGTGTTCCTCGGCGACGACGTCACCGACGAGAAGGCGTTCGCCCGGCTGGCCGGTCCGGACCTCGGCATCAAGGTCGGCGACGGCGAATCGCTCGCCGAGTACCACGTGCCCGACACCGTCGATGTCGCGATGGTGCTCGCGTTCCTCCTGGAAGAGCGGCGCAACTGGCTCTACGGAGAGTCCGCGCCGCCGATCGAGCGGCTGTCGCTGCTCGCCAACGAGCGCTCGGTCGCGCTGGTGACGCCGGACGCGAAGCTGACCTGGCTGTGCCACCCCGGCCCGGACGCCCCCGCGGTGTTCGCCGACCTGCTCGGCGGTCCCGGGGCCGGGCACTTCTCGATCAAACCGCACCGCAACGGGCTCCCGCTCGGCCAGCGGTACCTGCCGAACACGATGACGGTCGAGACGCGCTGGTCGCGGCTGCTCGTCACGGACTATCTCGAACCGGAAAGCCCCGGGCACCGCACCGACCTCGTGCGCGTGATCTCCGGCGAGGCGGTGGCGCAGGTCGTGTTCGCGCCGCGGCCGGAATTCGGCGGCGTGCCGGTGCGGCTGGTCGCCGAGGCCGAGGGCCTGCGCGTGCTGGGCACGTCGGAGCCTTTCGTGCTGCGCTCGCCGGGCGTCGAATGGTCGATCGCCTCCGACGGCCTGCAGGACACCGCGACCGCGCTCGTCCAGCCGACGCCGGAGCAGCCGGTGGTGCTCGAATTGCGCTGCGGCACCACGGATCTCGCCGCGCACGAACTGTCCGAAGTGGACCGCCGGGACCGGGCGGGCCGGTACTGGAGCGACTGGGCGGCGAAGCTCAAGCTGCCGACTGTGCAGACCGAACTGGTGCGCCGCTCCGCGCTGACCCTGCGCGGTCTGGTCAACACCGACACCGGCGGCGTGCTGGCCGCCGCGACGTCGTCGCTGCCGGAGGAGATCGGCGGGGTCCGCAACTGGGACTACCGCTACTGCTGGATCCGCGACGCCGCGATGACAGTCCGCGAACTGGTGCACCTCGGTTCGCACGAGGAGGCCGAGGGCTACCTGAAGTGGCTGCACGGCGTGCTCGCCACGCTGGCCGGCCCGGAGCGGCTGCACCCGCTGTACACGCTGGCCGGAAGCGTCATCGGCGCGGAGGCGGTCATCGAGTCGCTGCCCGGGTACGCCGGTTCGCGGCCGGTGCGCGTCGGCAACCTCGCCAACCACCAGGTGCAGCTCGACGTGTTCGGCCCGGTCGTGGAACTGGTCGCGACGCTGGCGGAGGTGCGCGGCGAACTGCGCGACGAGGACTGGCAGATGGTGCGCGCGATGGCCGAGGCCGTCACGCGGCGCTGGAACGAGCCGGACCACGGGATCTGGGAAGAGCGGCACGTGCCGCGGCACCGGGTGTACTCGCGGGTGATGTGCTGGGTGACCATCGACCGCGCGGTGCGGCTCGGCGACGAGTACGGCCGCGACGTCCCCGGTGCCTGGCCCACGCTGCGCGACCAGATCAAGGCCGACGTGCTCGAGCACGGCTGGAACGAAGAGGTGCAGGCTTTCACCACCGCCTACGACGGCACCGACCTCGACGCGGCGTCCCTGTTCGTGGGCCTCACCGGGCTCATCGACCCGGCGGACGACCGGTTCCAGAAGACCGTGACGGCGATCGAAGCCGAACTGCGCAGCGGTTCCACGGTGTACCGCTACCGGCGCGACGACGGCCTTCCCGGCGGCGAGGGCGGCTTCCACATCTGCGCGGCCTGGCTGATCGAGGCGTACCTGTGCACCGGACGGCGCAACGAGGCCGAGGAGCTGTTCGCGCAGATCGTCGACGCAGCGGGCCCGACCGGGCTGCTGCCCGAGCAGTTCGACCCGGTCGCGGAGCGCTCGCTCGGCAACCACCCGCAGGCGTACTCGCACATCGGCCTCATCCGGTGCGCGAATCTCCTTGCCGAGAAGGCTTGATCAGGCAAGCCCGTTAGCACGCCTCGGTGACAAGTGCCGTGAAGGCCGCCTTGCCGGAATCGCATTCCGTTAAGGTGGTCTTCACGAGCATTTGCACGTTCGTTCGGGTTGCCGGCGCGGAGGTGATGCGGTGAAGCAGTACTACGGGCAGCAGTCCGCGGAGTACGCCCCGCTGCCGCCGTTGTTCGCCGCCCGGGTGCGCGTCGCGTCCGTGGTCATCGGGGTTTCGCTGGCGATCGGCACGCTGCTCGTTTTCGGCATCACCGCGCTCGTGAACCGTCCGCTGCACGGGCACAGCCTGCCGCGCGGGCTGCTCGGTCTCGCCGCGCTGCTGCTGCCGATGTTGTCCGTGCTCGCTATCGCCGTGGTCGTCCTGTCCGCACGCCGCTGCCTGCAGGGCGACTACCTGGTGACCGCCAGGGCCCGCGGCACGCGCGCGACGCTGACCGCCTGTTTCACCGTGCTGTCGATCAGCTGCCTGATCGCGCTCGGGGTGTCCGCGCTGGTGGATCTCTGGGGCAACCACGGCAAGCTCGGCCTGCCCGAACTGCTCGCGACCTTCGCGAATTTCGCCATCGGCCTGATCGGCTACAGCGCCGGGCTTTGGTTCGTCCGGCCGTCGGTGAGCACACTGGAGAAGTTCAGCGACCATCCCATCTGGTGAGGCCGTGAACGCTCGCCCGCGCCGCGGGCAAGAGTGGGTATGCAGGTGACCCACGACGGTCCCGAGCCGGTGTCGACCGGCCCGCAGGACCGCCCCGACCTGGGCGGACCCGATCCCGCCCCGGCCTTCGGGCGGCTGTTCGACGCGCACGCGGCGACCATGCACCGCTACCTCGCGCGCCGCGTCGGCCCGGATGCCGCGCACGATCTCGTCGCCGAGACGTTCCTCGTCGCGCTGCGCCGCCGGGAGTCGTACCAGCCGGAGCTGGGCACCGCGCGCTCGTGGCTGTACGGGATCGCGACGAACCTGCTGCGCCACCACGTCCGCAGCGAAACCCGGGCGTTGCGAGCCACCGCGCGGCTCGCGAATTCCGGCGACCGCGGCCACGGCGGACACGACACCAGGGTCGCCGAGCAGGTGGACGCACAGGTCCGCGCGGCACAGCTGGCGGGCGCGCTCGCGAAGCTGAGCGTCGCCGACCGCGACACGCTGCTGCTGGTCTCGTGGGCCGGGCTGGAACCGGTCGAAGTCGCCGAAGCGCTCGGCATCCCGCCGGGCACCGTCCGTTCGAGGCTGCACCGGATCCGCAGATGGCTGCGCACCAACGCAGGCGCGTCGACCCGCGAGGAGGCGAAAGACCAGTGAACGACGACACCGTGCGGCATCTGTGGTCCGATGCCGAACTCGACGAGGCCCTCGCCGCGCTGCACCCGCACGAGACGGCCACCGACCGCACCGAACTCGACCGGGCCCGCGCGAGCATGATGCGGGCCGCCGCGGCAGTGAGCGAATCGGCCGAACCGGTTGCCCCGCAACGGAAAAAGCGCTCCGGCGCGTGGCGGTGGATCGCCGTGGCCGCGGCGGTCGCGCTCGTCACCGGCGGCGTGGTCGTGGTCCGGGAACTCGCCACCGCGCCGACGACGCTGGCTCCCGCCGGCCCGGCCGCCCCGGCGGACCGGCGCGAAGCGGGCGCGCCGTTCACCCACGTCGTGACCAAGTACAGCCGCACTGTGCTGGTGAGCGGGAGCAGCGTGTTCAGGGTCCCGGAACAGGTGGACCTGTGGATCCCGGCCGATCCGTCCGGAGTCTGGAAACGACGCTGGACCCGGGCCGAACCGCCGACGCTGCTCGGCGGGGATCCCCACGACAGCGCGAAACTGCCCGGGCCGTCCCAGGCCGAGGAGTCCGCGCCCGGCGGGCGGTTCACGCGCGACGCCCGCTTCCCCGGAGACGCGGCCGCCAGCACTCAGCTGGGCTGGTCCCAGCCGACCCCGGACTTCGTCGCGGGCCTGCCGACCGACCCGAACCAGCTGACCAATCGCCTCCTGAAGGACCGCATCCCTCCGGAGTTGTCGCCGGCGGGCGACGGGCCGCTGCCGCAGCCGTTGAACTACGGCGCTCCGAAGGACCCCAGCCCCATCACCTATCCGTCGGCGACCGGGATGGTCCTGAACGTCCTCGCTTCCGGGTACGCGTCGCGCGAGCTGCGGGGCGCCTTCCTGAAAGCGATGGACAACCCGGTGCTCGGATTCCAGTTGGTGCAGGACGCTCCGGACTTCGTGCAATACGCGGTGCTCGCCGGCCCGTACCGAGTGCTCGTCTCGCTCAACCGGACCCGGCTTCAGCTGACCGACCTCCAGGTGCTCTCCGCGAGCTCCGTCACCAGGTTCGCGCCCGGCACTCTGGTCAGCTCCGCGCAGTTCTCCTCCGAGACCACCGACCGGGCGGGAGACTGATCATTTCGCGTGGTTCGCCGCGTTGAGCGCGCTCGCCACGTCGGGCACCTCCAGCACCCGGATGCCGTCCGGGAGCTTGCCGGAATCCGGCGGCACCAACGCGTGCGTGAAGCCGAGCCGGGCCGCCTCGGCCAGCCGGCGCCCGACGTTCGGCACCCGCCGGATCTCGCCCGCCAGCCCGACCTCGCCCACCGCGACCAGCCGGGGGGACAGGGCCACGTCGTGCAGCGACGAGGTCAGCGCGAGCACCAGCGCCAGGTCGATGGCGGGCTCGGTGATCTTCATGCCGCCGACCGTCGCGACGTAGACGTCCTTGTCGCCCAGCTTCAGCCGGCCGCGCTTCTCCATCACGGCGAGCACCATGGCGACCCGTGCCGAATCGAGGCCGCTCACGGCACGTCGCGGCTGCGGCATGCCGCTGCTCGACACCAGCGCCTGCACCTCGCCCAGCAGCGGCCGCTTCCCCTCGACCGCGACCGTGACCGCGGTGCCCGGCACCGCTTCCGCGGTCCGGCTCAGGAACAGGCCGGACGGGTCCGGCACCCCGACAATGCCGCCCTCGGTGAGCTCGAAACAGCCGATCTCGTCCGCCGCGCCGAACCGGTTCTTGATGCCGCGCACCATCCGCAGCGTGGAATGCTTGTCGCCCTCGAATTGCAGCACCACGTCCACCAGGTGCTCCAGCACGCGCGGACCGGCGACCGAACCGTCCTTCGTGACATGTCCCACGAGCAAGACCGGCAGCCCGCGTTCCTTGGCGAGCGCGACGAGCCCGGAGGTGACCGCGCGGACCTGCGTCACGCCGCCCGGCGAGCCCTCGACCTGCGGCGATGCCATGGTCTGGACCGAATCGACGATCAGCACGCCCGGCTTCACCGCGTCGACGTGCCCGAGGATCGCGGACAGGTCGCTCTCCGCCGCGAGGAACATCTCACCGTGCACGTTGCCGGTGCGCTCGGCACGCAGCCGGACCTGTCCCGCGGATTCCTCGCCGGTGACGTACAGCGAACGCCCCGCCGTGACCGCCCATTGATACGCGACTTCGAGCAGCAGCGTGGATTTGCCGACCCCGGGTTCGCCGGCCAGCAGCGCGACCGCACCGGGCACGAGCCCGCCGCCGAGCACCCGGTCCAGCTCCGGCACGCCGGTGGCCTTCGCCCTGGCCGCCTCGACGTCGACCTCGGCGATCGGCCTCGCGGGCGCGCTCGGCGCCCCGGCGGCCACCCGCGCGATCGCCGGTTTCGCGGAGCCGCGCTCCTCGAGCGTGCCCCACGCCTGGCATTCCGGGCAGCGACCGACCCACTTCGCCGTTTCGTACCCGCATTCCGCGCACCGGTGGACGGTGCTGGTCTTCTTCACCACTCCGCGAGGCTATCGGCGGACACCGACAAAACTCGCGGCGACGCGGTCAGGAGCCCGCGTGCGCGGGTGCCGCGACCGGCAGCTCGACCACGATCGGGCCGGCGTTCTGGAAGGTGAAGGTGACCTTGATCGTCGCGCCCGGCCACAGCGGCTGCTTGAGGCCCGGCAGCACGACCTTGCCGGAGCCGAGCTGGCTCGCCGCGCCGCCGCTCTCGCCCGTCTGCGGCGCGTTCGACGCCGAGTTGGGGGCCGAGCTGCTCGGGGCGGAGCTGGGCGCGCCGCTGGCCGGCTGGTTCAGCTCGGAGGCGGGCGTGCTGTTCGCCGACTCCGACTGCGGCGGGGCGCCCTGCTCGACCGCGTCGGCCGGGCCGATCACGAGCGAGTGGCCGGCGACGATCGCCGTGTCCCCGGAGATCTGCGCGGGGCCGGAAGCGCCCTCGGAGGTCACCGAGACGAGCTTGTCGTCCTTCTGGCCCTGGTTGATCACGGTGAGCGTGAGCGGGGCGGGCGAACCGGCCGCGTAGCCGGGGCCCTGCGCCGGGTACTGCACCGCGGCGTTGCGCAGCACGATCGTCTTCACCTGGGCGTAGGTGCCGTTGACGGCGGGCTGCTGGGTGTCGGTCTGAGTGATCTGACCGGCTCCGCAACCGGCGAGCACGAGTGCGGCGCCGAGCGCCGACACGCCTGCGCCGAGCACGCGGCGATTCTGCAGCCTCACGTCAGAGTCCTTCCCTTTCACGGCCTCGTCCTTCCCGAAGACTAGCCGGGCGGTTCTCCGCGCGCGGAACCGGTGTGCGTTCCCGGCCGATCGACTGTCCACAAAGGATCCCACAGCGCCGGTCGGGGCGCTGTCGGCTCACCTGCATGAGCACGGCGAAAACCGGTTTGTCAAGCCCTGCTCAGGCCGCTGACCTGCGACGACGATCCCGGGCCGCTAGGTGGCCGCCGACGGGCCGTGATAGGATGGAGTCAGCGAAAGGGGCAGAGGACACATGGTTTTCAAGGTCGGAGAGACCGTCGTCTACCCGCACCACGGTGCCGCACTCATCGAAGCGATCGAGACCCGCGTGATCAAGGGCGAGGAAAAGAAGTACCTCGTCCTCAAAGTCGCGCAAGGGGATCTTACGGTTCGCGTGCCCGCGGACAACGCCGAGATCGTCGGCGTGCGCGATGTCGTCGGGCAAGAAGGACTGGACAAGGTCTTCGATGTTCTGCGTGCTCCGCACACCGAAGAGCCCACGAACTGGTCTCGTCGGTACAAGGCCAACCTGGAGAAGCTCGCCTCCGGCGATGTGAACAAGGTGGCCGAAGTGGTGCGCGACCTCTGGCGGCGAGAAAAGGACCGCGGACTTTCAGCCGGCGAGAAACGCATGCTGGCGAAAGCACGGCAAATCCTGGTCAGCGAGCTCGCGCTCGCGGAGGGCACCGACGAGGGCAAGGCGGAAACGCTCCTCGACGAGGTGCTAGAGACCGCGACGGTCTGACCCCGGGTCCTCCGGTTAGCCGCCGAGGCAACCGGTTCCCTACGATCACGACCTGATGAACCCACAGGTGCACAGCGTCGCGTTCGTGACTGTCGCGCACCGTCCGGCCGATCCTGAGCTCGCGCTCGCGGCGGTCGGCGGTGCAGCACTACTCACGCACACCGTGCGGGGGCTGCTCGGCACACCGGAAATCGATCTGGTGGTCGCCGCAGCCCCCGAGCGGTGTGCGAAGTCGTTTTCCGAGGCATTGCGCGGCCTCGAATGCCGGGTCGTTCCCGGCTCCTCGCTCCGGCAGGCGTTCGCCGCCGTCGAGCCGCTGCTTTCCTCCGGTGCCGTCGTGCTGGTGCACGACGCGCTGCGGGCGTTCACTCCACAACGGACGGTCCAGCGCGTGCTGGCCGCGGTCCGGGACGGCGCGCCCGTCGCGGTTCCGGTGCTGCCGATGTCCGACACGGTGAAAACCACCGACGAATCCGGAATTGTCACCGCCACTGTCGATCGCGACGGTCTTCGCAGTGCGCAAACCCCGGTTGGTTTTTCCCTTTCCGCTTTCCGTTCCGCACTCGCCGATTCCGCTGACCCCGGTCTCGCCGACACCGCGGGCGCGGCCACCGTCCCCGGCGATCCGGACGCGATGCGCGTCGCGAGCGCCTTCGAACTCACCCTCGCCGAGGCGCTCGTCGCCGGCGGGGACCGGGAGGATCCCCTGTGACCGATCTGCGGGTAGGCAACGGCGTCGACGTCCATCCGGTCGAGCCGGGCCGCGAATGCTGGATGGCCGGTCTGCGGTGGCCGGGCGTCGACGGCTGCGCGGGCCACTCGGACGGCGACGTCGCGGCACACGCGCTGTGTGACGCACTGCTGTCCGCCGCGGGCCTCGGCGATCTCGGCGCGGTCTTCGGGACCGGAGACCCGCGCATGGACGGCGCGCACGGCACCGACATGCTCGTCGAGGTGCGTGCCCTGCTGCAGGCGGAAGGCTGGCAGGTCTCCAACGCGACCGTGCAGGTCATCGGCAACCACCCGCGGATCGGGAAGCGGCGCGACGAGGCGCAGCAGGTGCTGAGGGACGCGATCGGCGGACCGGTGAGCGTTTCCGGGACCACGTCGGACGGGCTCGGGCTCACCGGACGCGGCGAGGGCATCGCGGCGGTCGCGACCGCGCTGCTGATCCGCGGCTGAGTTAAATTCGCTCACCCGGAATCGTAATATTCCATTCTTCGCGATACCTGACCAGCGCTAACCACCCGGTCATCGGAAAACGATCTTCGCCGATCTCCGCTAACTTCTGCGCGGGTACCCGCGGCTCATTATAGTTATTCCGCGACGTTTGCGGCGGCAGGGAGCGGGGCCGCCCGGCCAAAGGGGGACGATGCCCGTCGATGCGCATCGATTGTCCGGAGTACGTTCGATCACCGGGAGGCTGGTCGAGGAATTGCTGTCCCGTCCGGGAGGGCAGAGCAGACCGCTGCCGATCGCGGTCGCGCTCGGCGTGCGCGGCGCGGGGAAGTCGGCGCTGCTGGAGGAATTGCGGACCCGGTGCGAGGACATCCCGCACGCGCTCGTCGATTTCGAGCGGCGCGACTGGGAGCAGATCCAGCCGCGGGAACTGCTGGGCCACTTGGCGTTTGATCTCGGTCGGCAATGGCGGCAATTCGGCCGTATCGCGTTTCCCCGGTTGTGGCTGTGCATGCTCGTGCTCAGCGCCCCGGTCGAACTCGGCGACCGCCGGGCCGCACTGCGCAAACTCCGGGATCTGATCGCGCAAAACCAGCCGCTGGAACGCAATCGCGACGCGATCGTGGACGTCGTGAAGCTCGTCGGCGGCGTCACTTCGGGCAACAGTCTTCCCGGCTGGAACGAGGCGACCGAACTGCTGCTGCGCGGGCTCAGCTGGTACGACCGGCGACGGCTGATGGGCAAGGTCAAAGCCATGCCGACCGGGTACGGCAACCACCAGGACTTCCTGATCGAAATCGCCAAGCACGCGCACGGCGACGACGAGGACCGGGCCGCGGTCGACGCGATCATCTGCGATGCGTTCCTCGCCGACCTGCGCCGCGCCTACTCCGGCATCTCCGGCACCCGCCGGACGATGAATTGCCTGGTATTGCTGGACAACGCGCACACGAAGGGCGGACAGGACTTCCTGCGCGCGCTCGCCGAGGCGCGCAGGCACACGCCGGACGGGGCCGATCCGCTGGTGGTGATCGCGACGAGCCGGACGTGGAATCCGGACTGGAGCGAAAGCTGGTCGATGGTCACCGCGCATCCGGGAAGCGACCGGGAGATCCGGCGCAACCCGGAGCACCGGACCAGCGGGCTCGACTGGCCGGTGCCGCGGCTGCCCGCGCACGTGGAAACCGATTGGATCCCCGGTCAGCCCGACAACCGCTGGTCCCCCTGGTACCTGCTGGAACTCGGCACGCTTTCCAGCGGCGACGTCGTCGATGTCGCCGCCGCGCACGACGTGCACCCGACGTCGCGGCTGCCGCGGTTCCTGTCCCGGCTCACCGACGGACACCCCGGCGCGGTGCGCGAGGTGCTGCAGACGCTCGCCGCGCGCTACGAGCCGGGCAATCCGAACACGCTGCGGGAATCCTTGTACACCAAGGTAACCCTGGACGACGGCAGCGAGTCCACTTTGCTCGCGCAGATGTGCGACTACCTGCTGCAGGACTTTTCCACCGCGAGCCGCCAGGAACTCGTCACCGCGAGCGCCGCGGTCGACGTGGAAATGCTGTTCCACAAGGAAATTCTCGATCTGCGCAATCCGATGGGCGAGGGACCGCTGTTCAAGCAGCTCGCCGATCAGCTGTGGCTGCGCGCGGATCCGGACGACCCGTCGCGCTACGTCCTGCACCCGTGGCTGCGCCGGTTGCTGCTGCGGAAGCTGGCGACGCGCGCCGACGATCACCCGTTGAGCTGGGAAAAGGTGCACACGCGCTGCCGCGATTTCTACGAGAAGAACGGCCGCGTCGCCGCCGCTCGCTACCACGACCTGGCGCTCGAGAACGTCGACGCGGTGGTGACGCACCTGTGCAAACCGCTCAGCGCGCCGCACGCCGAGTTCGACGTGCCGACCGCCGAAGCGTGGCTGGCCGAACTGGACACGATCACCGCCGCGCCCAACCGGCTGGTGGAGAACGCGGATCCCTACACCCAGGTGCAGCAGCGCGTCGGCGAGTGGGAAGGCGAACTGGAGACGACCGTGGCGTGGCTGGTCGTTTCGCTGTGGCTGGCGCGCGATCCGCTCGGCGACCCGGGCGGCACCCTCAACGCCACCATCGAGAGCGGATTCCACCATCTGGCCCAAGGCCGGGGACGAGGATCGATGCTGTTGCACGAGCGAGCGGAGCGCTACCGATGACGCAACGGATCAAACCGCCGCGGCCGGCGTGGGCGAAGTGGCTCTGGGGCGGCGGCGCGGTGCTGCTGGTCGTGGTCATCGTCGTCGCCGCGTTCGTCGTCGTCCCGGCGATCAGCGAGGCGAACCGCACGTGCGGCGCCGGCGTCGAGGAACGCGGTGAGAATTCCGAATGCATCGGCACGACTGACGGCGAATTCGTGTTTTCTCCCGACCTCGCCGATGTGGAAAACAGAATTTATCAGGAAAATACCGAAACCGTCGGTTCCGGGAAGCCGTACGTGACCATCGCGGTGCTCCTGCCGATGACGCTCACCGACCACGACATTCTTTCCCGCGAATGGGTGCGCCATCAGCTCGAAGGGGCGTATGTCGCCCAGCACCGAGCCAACAAAACGCAGTCGTGGGGCAGCGTGCCGCTCATCCGGCTGCTGCTGGCCAACCCCGGCAGCCAGCTCAAACAGTGGGAGCCGGTGGTCGACGACCTGATCGGCCGGACCGGAGCCGACCGGATCGTGGGCGTGACCGGCATCGGGCTGAGCCTCGACACCGCGCGCAGCGCCATCCAGAAGCTGTCCGACCACCGCGTCCCGGTCGTCGCCTCGCACCTGGCCGCCGATGAGTTTTCGCAGATCCCGGGCTTCCTGCGGGTGTCCCCGACCAGCTCGACCTACGGCAGTTCGATGGCGGGCTACGTGAAGCCGACCGCGCACACCGCGACCGTCGTGCAGGACCAGAACCCCGGCGACCTGTACCCGAAGACGCTGGCCACGGCGTTCACCAAGACGTTCGCCGACGCCACGCACCGGATCGTCGGGCGCACCGAGTCCTACGACTCCAGCCTGCCCGGGATCGAGAACACCTTCCTGCAGATGATGCCGAACATCTGCGGCGACAACCCGGACGTCGTGTACTTCGCCGGCCGCGAGGACCACCTGAAGTCGTTCGTCGCGCAGCTCGCCCAGCGGCCCTGCCTCGAGAAACACCTCACCGTGCTGACCGGCGACCTCGCCCAGGTCGGGCCGCCCGGCCCGGAGATGCGCCGCGGCCTCCAGGCGAACGTCACCGTGCTCGCGCCGGGGCTCGCGCATCCGCAGGCCTGGCGCGACCATCCGGAGTCGTTCAACAAGGCGGCCGTCGCGAGCTTCGAGGAACCCGGATGCTCCGGTTGCTTCACCGCGGTCTTCCCGCGGGAACGGCTGGACGACGGGATCGCGATCCTGGCGCACGACGCGGTGCTGACCGTGATCTGGGCCATCCGCGGCATCCCGCGGGTGTCTCCGGAGCAGGTCACCGCGCAGGACGTGCTGCAGGCGAGGAACCGGCTGCACGGACAGTCCGCGGTCCCGGGAGCGAGCGGCATGATCTCGTTCGACGACCGCGGCGACCCGGTGAACAAGGCGGTGCCGATCCTGCGCGTCCTGCTCGACGCGACGCCGGAGTTCGTGGAGCTTTACGTCCCGGCGGCGTGAGCCGGGCACCACAAACGGGCGGCGGCGCACCCGGATCGCCCGATAGGGTTGGTGCGTGGCCATCAACGCGGTGTTGTTCGACTTCTCCGGCACTCTTTTCCGGCTTGAGCAGCAGGACGGCTGGCTCGAGGACGTGCGCGACGACGACGGCGAGGCGCTCGACGTCGAAGCGCAGACCGAGCTGATGCGGCGGATGACCGCGCCGGTCGAGCAGTCCGTCGAGCTCGACGAGGAGCACCTGTACGCCTGGCACAACCGCGACCGCGACCCGGAGCTGCACCGGAAGGTGTACCTGGAGGTGCTGCGGCTGTCCGGCGTGCCCCGGCGCGACCAGGCCGAGGCGCTGTACGCCCAGCTCATCGCCCCGGACCAGTGGACGCCCTACCCGGACACCGAGGCCGCGCTCAAGGCGGTCGCGAGCAGCGGGCGCAAGGCGGGCGTGCTGAGCAACATCGCGTTCGACATCCGGCCCGCGTTCGGCCAGCGCGGCTGGGACGCGCACGTCGCCGAATTCACCCTGTCCTTCGAGGTCGGAGCGGTGAAGCCGGAGCCGGAGATCTTCCAGTCGGCGATCGAGCGGCTCGGCGTGCGTGCCGAGGAGACGCTGATGGTCGGCGACAGCGAGGAGGCCGACGGCGGCGCCCGTGCGCTGGGCTGCCGGTTCGCCCTGGTCGACCCGCTGCCCACGGCGCAGCGGCCGGACGCGCTGCTGGGCGTGCTGCGGGAGCACGGCGTGCTCTGACGTCCTGCGACGTCTCCCACAGTGCCCCCGGTACCCTTTACCTCGTGGCTTTGCACCTGTACGACACCGCGACCCGTGCCCCCCGGGAGTTCTCTCCCGTCCGCAGCGGAACGGCGTCGATCTACGTGTGTGGTGCCACCGTGCAGGGAGTACCGCATATCGGACACGTCCGCGGCATGCTGAACTACGACGTGCTCCGGCGCTGGCTGCTCCACAGTGGACTGGACGTGCTGCTGGTCCGCAACGTCACCGACATCGACGACAAGATCCTCGCCAAGGCCGCCGACGCCGGACGGCCGTGGTGGGAATGGGCGGCGACGCACGAGCGGGCGTTCGAGAAGGCGTACGAGGATCTCGGCTGCCTCCCGCCGTCGGTCACGCCGCGCGCGACCGGGCACGTCACGCAGATGGTCCAGCTGATGGAGCGGCTGATCGAAGCCGGGCACGCGTACGCCGTCGACGGCGACGTGTACTTCTCGGTGAAGTCGTTCCCCGAGTACGGCACGCTGTCGGGACAGCAGCTCGACGAGGTCCAGCAGGGCGAGACGCCGACCCGCGGCAAGCGTGATTCGCGCGACTTCACGCTGTGGAAGAGCGCGAAGCCGGGCGAGCCGTCGTGGCCGACGCCGTGGGGCGAGGGGCGTCCCGGCTGGCACCTGGAGTGCTCGGCGATGGCGACCAACTACCTCGGCGCCGAGTTCGACATCCACGGCGGCGGCGTCGACCTGGTGTTCCCGCACCACGAGAACGAACGCGCGCAGTCGAACGCGGCGGGCGACGGGTTCGCCCGCTACTGGCTGCACAACGCGTGGGTGACCATGTCCGGCGAGAAGATGTCGAAGTCGCTGGGCAACACGGTCGCGATCCCGGCGATGCTGGAGCGCTACCGCGCGCCCGAACTGCGCTACTACCTGGTGCAGCCGCACTACCGGTCCACCGTCGAGTACTCCGAAGGCGCGGTGACCGAAGCCGCGCAGGGTTACCGGCGGATCGAGGCGTTCCTGCGCCGCGCGGAGTCGGCCGGTGCGGTGGACGTCGGCCCGGTCTCCCCGGAATTCGCCGCGGCGATGGACGACGACCTGGCGACGCCCGCCGCGTTCGCCGTGGTGCACAACACGGTCCGCGACGGTAACGCCGCCCTCGACGGGGGCGACACCACCAAGGCGCTCGAATTGGCCGGCACGGCCCGCGGGATGACCGCCGTGCTCGGCATCGACCCGCTGTCGCCGGACTGGGCGGACGGCGGCTCGGACACTCCCGTCCGCGAGGCGCTGGGCACGCTCGTGGAAGCCCTGCTGGCCGAACGCCAGGAGGCCCGTGCGGCGAAGGACTTCGCCCGCGCGGACGCCGCCCGCGACCGTCTCGTGGCGGCGGGGATCGCGGTGGAAGACACCCCGAACGGTCCGCAATGGACGGTCAGGAACTCCTGACCTCCTCGCGGCAGCAGAGATTGAGGATTCATGGCAGGCAACTCACAGCGCAAAGGTGCCATCCGCAAGACCGGCACCAAGAAGGGCGCCGTCGTCGGTTCGGGCGGCCAGCGGCGCAAGGCGCTCGAGGGCAAGGGCCCGACGCCGAGGGCTGAGGACCGGCCCGGGCACAAGGCGTACCGCGCTGCCAACGCCGCCAACAAGCGCGACCAGGCCCGGCAGAAGAAGGCCGACCGGCCGGAGCTGATCGCCGGCCGCAACCCGGTCGTCGAGGCGCTGCGCGCGGACGTGCCGGGCACGGCGCTGTACGTCGCGCTCAACATCGACATCGACGACCGGGTCAACGAGGCCGTCCGGCTGGCCGGCGACAAGGGCATCTCCATTCTGGAGATCCCGCGCGAGGAACTGGACCGCAAGACCAACCGGGCCATGCACCAGGGCCTCGGCCTGCAGGTGCCGCCGTTCGAGTACGCGCACCCGGACGACCTCATGCAGGCCGCGCGCGACTCGGGCAACACCCCGCTGTTCGTCGCGCTCGACGGCGTCACCGACCCGCGCAACCTCGGCGCGGTGATCCGGTCCGCCGCCGCGTTCGGCGCGCAGGGCGTGCTGCTGCCGGAACGCCGCAGCGCCGGAATGACCGCGGTCGCGTGGCGCACGAGTGCTGGTACCGCGGCGAAGCTGCCGATCGCGGTCGCCACGAACCTCACTCGCCAGCTGCGTGCGTGGGCTTCGAAGGGTCTGATGATCGTCGGCCTCGACGCCGACGGCACGGTCGACATCGACGCCCTCGAACTGGCCGCGGACCCGCTGGTCGTCGTCCTGGGCTCGGAAGGCCGCGGCCTGTCCCGACTGGTCCGCGAAACGTGCGACGCGACCGTCTCAATCCCGATGGCGGCCGGCGTGGAATCGCTGAACGCCTCGGTCGCCGCCGGGGTGCTGCTGGCCGAGGTCGCCCGCCGTCGCCGGATCGCCGGACGCGTCTGAGTTTTTCGCTGGAATCAACGGGCTGTTATCGTCGATAACATGTCCGAAGACGCGCGCGCTCGCATCATCACGGCCGCACTGGACCTGCTGACCAGCGGCGGCCCGGACGCGGTGTCGACCCGTGCCGTGAGCTCGGCGGCAGGCGTCCAGCCTCCGACGATTTATCGACTGTTCGGAGACAAGGACGGCCTGCTCGACGCCATCACCGTCCAGGGCTACGAGGATTACCTGGAGGCGAAAACCGCCGAGCCGCCCGCCGAGGACCCACTGGACGACCTGCGGCGGGGCTGGGATCAGCACCTGGAGTTCGGCCTGGCCAACCCCGCGCTGTACCGGCTGATGACCACCCGTCCCGGCCGTTCACCCGCGCTGGAGAAGTCCCTGGAGATCCTCGCGACGCGCGTCAGCCGCATCGCTGCAGCCGGACGACTCCGGGTGCCAGAGCCGCTTGCGGCGGCCTTGATCCACGCCGCCGGTTCGGGGGCGACGTTGAGCCTGATCTCGACGCCTGCGGACTCTCGCGACCTCGCGGTCTCGGCCGCGGCCCGGGAAGCGGTGATCGCAGCGATCAGCACTGACCGGCCGGTGTCCCGTGCACCTGGTCCCGCCGCGGCGGCTACGGCTTTGCGGGCGGTGTTGCCGCAGGTGTCGGGGTTGAGTGCGGCGGAGAAGGCATTGATGGGTGAGTGGTTGGACCGGATCACCGACTGAGCCTGGACGCTTCGCTTGCGCGGCTCTCTCGGGCTGCTTCCGCTGGTGGTCGCGCATCTTCACGGCCAGCGCTCTTCCGCTCCGGGGGCCCGGCTGCCGTCGCGCTGCCGTGTCGTGGGTCCATCACCTTCGCGCTCCGCCGCCCCAACCGCCGCTCGCGCACTGCCATCGCGCGCCCATCAACATCCCGCTCCGCCGCCCCCACATCGCACGCTCACCACTCTCGCGACCGCGCACCAATCGCCGCCCCGCGCACTGCCCGCGCGCCCACCGTCCCCGCGCGTTACCCCGTCGCACGCCCACCGCTCTCCCGCACCAACCCCACCCCGCCCTGCCCTCTCGCGCACCCACCGCCCTTCCACCCAGCC
>NZ_JARACH010000032.1:0-98898 GCF_029087445.1 Amycolatopsis sp. La24 | reverse complement strand
GCGATGAGCAGCCTCGACCTTGTACTCAGCCGTGTACGACCGGCGCTTGCGAGGAGGCATGAGGACATCCTTTCAGCAGGACGACTGATCCTGCTAACTCGGTGTCCACTACCCGGGGTGAACCTCATCCCACGAGCGTCCGGCAACCTGACCGCCACGCAACATCCCTACGAGCGTCCGGTGTCCTCACTACCACGCAACGTCCAGACTTCACGCAGCATCGCCACGATGCGTCCGGCGTCCTGACCGCCACGCCACTTCCAGACGTCACGCAACATCACCACGAGCGTCCGGCGTCCTCACTACCACGCAAGGTCCAGACGTCACGCAAAAGCCCGACGATCGCGCAGCACCAGCCGCCCCGACGGATTCCCGCCACCGCGCGGCATCTCGGCCAGCGCGGTCCTACTGCGCGGCAGCGGCGATCAACGCCTCCAGCCCCGAAGCCTGTGTCCGCCAGTCCACCGCGTTCGGGGTGCCGCCAGTCCACCGCTCGCCGATTCGGTTCAGGGAGTCCCGGTCTCGCAGCCAGATCGAATCTGCTTGCTGCTGCACGAAATCTCGGTACTTCTGTTCGCCGGTAGCCGTCGCGAGGTCGCCGAAGTAGCGCAGGAAGATGCCCTTGAATTGCTTCTGATTGTCATCGCACGAGCCGCTCTCACACGATCCTACCAGCACCCCATCCGAAGTCAGACCGGTTATCGCCGAATCAGCCAATCGGTGGGCGGCGTCCAAATAGGACTGGTCGCCGGTTGCTCGCCAGAGTTCGGTGAAGCCGCCGATGGCTAAGCCCTGGTTGTAGGTCCAGACGGTTTGGCCGTTGTTCGTGCAGCTTGCGGTCAGGCCGTCGTTGACCAGGCCGGCTGAGTTGATCAGGCCGCTCCGCAGGTACCAATCGCCGGCGGTGCGGGCGCGGGCCAGCCATTCGGTGTCGTCGGGCAGGCGGCGGTGCAGGGCGGCGGCTAGGCGGAGGTAGAGGCCGCTGGTGACGGCGTTCTTGTACGTCCGTTCGCGGTCCCACCACACTCCCCCGCCGCATGTGCTGGGGTCCCAGAAACCGTGCACGTAATCGGCGATTTTCGTGGCTTCGGCGAGATATCGGGAGTCGTGCGTACGGTCGTATGCCGCGAGCCAGGCCAGGGCCCACCAGGCGGAGTCGTCGATGGCGCGGCTGATGAAGTCGCCGTCGATCGGGTCGGAGCTGCGGGCTCCGGCGGGGAAGGCGGCGCGGTTCACGTCGAAAACCCTTGCCAGCACGGGATCCAGGTTGGGCACTCCGGAATCCGCCAGTGCGGTCACCGCTACCGCAGAATTCCACCAGCTCGACGGCCACCAGGCGCGGTAAATGTCGTGGGACCACAGCAAAGCGTCGACGGCGGCCGAGACCCGGGATTGCGCGGGGCGTGCCCAGGCGGTGCAGGCGCCTTCGTTGTGAGAAGCTTCCCGGCCGCATGCTCGAACGGCGCCGCCATTCAGCCGTCCGCGTGGATCTTGGGTGGCGAACGTTGCGGTCTGTGTCGCGGTCGCGGCGGCGGGGACACTCGTGCGGCCGAGTGACGAGCCGTCGGGCCAGGTCGTGCCTTCGTCCCACGAACGGTCCAGCCAGGTTTCGTCGCCGGGGCCGCCGGAATCGATGCTGGACCAGGCCATACCGCGGTCGTCGAAGTGGAGCCGGACGGTGCGGCCGAAGATCGTCGCGGGCGGGACCGGCTGGGTGTCGCCGGGGCCGGGAGCGGAACCGTCGCAGGCGGCGGCGCAGACGGTCGGGTAAAGCCAGGCTGTGCAGGCGACCGCTTGTGCGTCCCCGCAGGCCCGGAGCAGGCCGCGGCGGTGGCCGACGGGGTCGGTGAGGTTGTACATGAGCGTGCGGGTGCCGGTCCACGTGTCCGGGATGCTCGCTTTGCCGAGCAGGCCGTCCCAGGTGCGGCCGCCGTCCCAGGAGCGGTCGAGCCACACCGCGTCGCCGACGCGGCCGTTGTCGATGCTGGCCCAGGCCATCCCGTCCTGGTCGGAGACGTGCAGGCGCAGCACCCGGCCGTTGATGTTCTTGTCCGGCAAGGGAAAACTCTCCTGCGCGGCCCTCGACGGGTCAAGAGTGTCGCACGAGAGCGCGCAGACGGCGGCGGCCGTGCGCGGGACGGTCAACGAGGCGAACACGAGCAGCACTACGAGCACGGTCCGCATGGACTCGTCCCCTCGCCTGGGTGAATTTCCACCCAGAATAGAAACCCGCGCGGGTGACGGTGAAGACCCGCGCGAGGTTCTGTCCCGTTCCGGACAGGCGGGTTAACCCGATCAGCCGCCGCTGCCCTGGCGCCGTCCGACCGAACGGCCGATGAAGTACCCGAGAATGAGCCCGACGATCAGGCCGATGGCGATGAAGAAAATGACGGTGGCAGCGGCGATTTTGCCGACCGTGCCGAGGAATCCCTTGGCCTCGAGGTCGGTCGCGATCGCCACGGACTGGGTCAGCGCGTAGTGGGTCATGCCTCCCAGGATGGCATCGGCGGCGGGCGGGCGCTCGGGGACGCACCGAGCGCGCTCGAGGGACGGATGTGATGTTCGGTTCTTGACCGGCTTGGGTGCGAGCGCTTCGACGGGACACGAGCAGGCGGGTGTCGCGCGCGGTGTTCGGGCCTTGACCGGATTGGGGCGAGCCCGTCGTCAACCGAGGCCGGTTCAGGACCGCGGACGGATTCTCGGAGACACACCCGGGCAGGTGAATGCCGTGCGCGGTATCCGTTCTTGACCGGCTTAGGCACGATCTCGTCGTCAGCTGAGGCGCAAGGCTGCTGGTTCAGGACTGCGGGCACATGCCTGGGCATGCGAGTGCTCCTGACTCGCCTGCGAAGAAACCTCGGGCGGGCAGCCTGGCATCCTTCGCCGTCTCGGTTATCGACCAGCGCCGCGAGACCGCGGCCAAGTGAGGACCGTGGGCAGGTGCCCCGAGAGGTGCGCCCGGCTATTCCTTGACCGGCTTGAGTACGAACCCTCCGTCGTCCGATTCCTCGGCCGGGGCCCGGCGTCGCGCGGGCGGTGCCGGTGGCGGTGCCGGGTCAGGTGCGCGGGTGGCGGCTGGATCGGGCGTTGGTTCCGGAACCTCGTCCAGCGCCAGCTCGTCTTCGACTGCCGCCGCGACTGCGGGGACGCATCCTGCGCGGATGGCGCTCAGGCCCTGGTGCAACGCCTGTGTGCCTGCTTCGGTGCTGAGTCGCGAGATTTCCGCGGCCAGGGCGTCCGGGCCCAGTTCGAGGGCGGGTTCTCCGATGTCCAGGTGGACGAGCATGCCGTGCATGTTCACCGTGACGCTCAGTCCCTCTCGGCTGGCCGTCGCGCGCAGGGCGGCTAGGCCTTCGGACAGGCCCAGCTGGTCCGGGATTTCTTCGGCGATCTCGATGAGTTCGTCGATCCCTCGTTCGTCCCCGGCGGGGTCGGCGGGGTCGGCGGGGTCGACGAACTCCCCCGGAGACTCGCCGGGTCCGAATTGCGCAGCCGGATTCGCGTCCGCGCGCGAATCCTCGTTCTCCTGGTACGCCTCCGCCATCACACCCTCCACGTGTCCGGTGTGGTGTCTTCGGCGCGGTCCGCCAGGTCCTGCTCCGAACCGAGGCCGAGGCTGCGCAGGTCGGTGCCGCCGAGGTCGCCCAGTTCGGCTTCCAGCGCGCGGCGGGCGCGTTCGTTCGCCTCAGCGGCCGCCTCGCGGACTGCGTGCAGGATCGTGTCCGCCAGGCGCGGGCCGCCGGCTCGGAGGGCGTCTGCGGTCAACTCCAGGGTGCGCAAAGCGCCGCCGGGGGCGACTTCGACGGTCACCCCGGCGTGCCGTGCCGTGCCGGTGATGCTCACTTCGGGTGCACTCCGCCGTAGAACTTGTGCAGGTCGCGCGGCAGCGTGTACGTGAGGCGCTCGACCTGGTCGTTCGCGTTGCCCTCGATCGTGGTGATCTTGTTGCCCTCGACCTTTTCGATGATCCCGATGTGGTGACTCTGCCCCCACGACGGACCGTCGCCGAAGAGGATCGTGTCGCCCGGACGCGCGTTGTGCGCGAGCGCGCCGCGGTCGTAGGCGAGGTGGTGGCGCTGGCCCCACTTGTAGACGTCGCCGGTGAAGCCGTACTTCGGGATGTCCACCCCGGCCGAACGCCACATCGACGTCGCGAAGTACGCGCACCACGGCTGTCCGGTCGGGCCCCACTTGTTCCGGTTGTTCGGGCCCTCGTGGTAGCCGAGGTTGTGCCGCGCGTGGTCGAGGATCTTGTCGACCTTCTTGCTGTGGCTCGCGTGCGTCTTGCCGTGGTGCTGCTCGTGCTTTTTGTGCGCTTCGTGCTTTTTGTGCTGCTCGTGCTTGCGGTGGTCGCCCGGCTTGGCGCGGTGCGGTCCGCCCGGGTCGGCGACGCCGTCGTGGTTCAGGTCCTTCTGCAGCGCACGCAGTTTGCGCGCCGCCTCCTCCATCTCCGCGCGGGCGTTCTTCAGGTGCCCGCCGGATTCCTTGAGGTACTTGCCCGCCAGATCGGCCACGTCGCCGATCGCCATCAGCAGGGCGGCCGGGCTTCCGTTGCGCGCCAGGATGTATCCGGCGTCGATGATCTTGCGCGCCTTCGCGACGAACTCGTCGATCAGCTTGCCGGTGGCCTGGTGCCGCCCGGCGAGCGCGTCGGTGACCTCGCTGACCACTTTGGCCCCGTGCGTGCTCGCCTGCGCGGTGACCTTGAGATCGCGGCCGAACTTGCCGGTGTCGTGCTCGAAGGCCGGATTCGCCTTGCTGTGCCAGGTGTTCAGCAGCGCGTGCGCGGCTTTGCGCTGCGCTTCGTACTGTTCGGTGATCTCGCGCGCGGCCTGCTGCAGCGCGTGCTGCGCGGCCTGCGAGTCCGCGGCTTTGCCGCGAAGCTTGCCGTGGTGCGTTTTCATCTCGTCCGCGAACAGCGTCGCGACCCCTGCGGTGTCCAGCACGGATTCCCCCTCAGCCCAGGATGCCCTTGATGTCGTGTGCGCTGATCGCCGCGCTCGCGTCGGAATCCGCGCCCGCGTATGCCTGCCGGGCCCGGAAAACGGAGGCGCTCAGCGTGCGCGCGTGCGCTCCGGTGGCCCGCACCTGCGATTCCAGCGAACGGCTGAAATCCCCCAGCGCGTCGGAGAATCCGGTTTCCTCGCCGACCTTCCCGAAGCTGTCCTTGGCGATCCCGGTGACCCGGTGCACCGTCTTCCGGCCGACCGACACCAGTTCGTTCGCGACGTGCTCGGTGGTGCGCTCGTAGGCGAGGAACTGCTCGAGATCGGCCTTGAACCCGCCGTCCTTGCCGCCCTTGCCGTGGTGCGGTTTGTGCGGGTGGTGCTGGGTTTTGTGCGGATGGTGCGCGCCCTTGCCGTGGTGGTGCGTGACGTCCTCCGCGGCCTTGCGCGCGGCGGCGAGATGGCTCTTGTACGCGCCGTTGGTGTAGGTGGACCACGGCTGGAAGCTCTTGCCGTGCCCCGAAATCGCCCAGGCCGCCTTGGCGTTCTCGTCCGCGTTGAACAGTTCGTCGTTGGAGTGCAGATGGAACTCGTGGCGGCGGGCGGGCCCGAGCGAGCCGAGCATGTTGACCTGCCACAGCCCGTATGAATTGTCCGGCGGGGTCCCGTTGTGCGCACGGGTGTTCCCGCCCGATTCCGCCAGCGCCACCGCGACCGCGGTGGTGAGCGCGTGCCCGCGGAACCCGGCCCGGTACGCGTGCTGGGCGATCTCCTCGGCCGACAACTTGCTCATTTCCTGCCCCCTTCAGCAGGGCGCTTCGCCGCTGCCCTAAGTGAGACGGAAGCCTTCGTCCTCAGGTTCCCTAGTCCCCCGAACGGACGAAACCCCGCGTCCCAGTTCCTGCATCCGGTCGGCGAGCCAGGCATGGTCCGCGGGCGCGAGTGTGACCCACTTCGTGCCCGCGGACTCGTGCACGACCGCGCCGTACCGCCCGGCTTCCGTGTCGTACCAAGCGACCACCGGCGAACGACCTCCCGGGCCGTTCACCGCGAACTGTCCGTACGCGACGCGCGGCGTGGTGACGAGCGTCGAAATCGCCCGCAGGTCCCGGCCGGCCAGACCTGCCCGGCCGAGCACCCGCTCGAACGCTGCGTGCCCGCTGTCCGCAAACGCTTGCATCGCCTCGGAAAACACCGCGCGCGGCAATCGCACCACGTTGCCCGGACCGGGTTCGGCAAGGCCGACGACGCTCGCGGCGAGCTGCGGGACGTCGTCGGGCAGGCACGGCCGCAGCGCGAGTTCGCCCGCGTCGAGCACGGCCAGCACGCCCAGTTTGCGCCCGGCCGCGGCCAGCGCGCGCAGCGGCGGATCGCGGAACACCAGCAGGTCGACCGAAAACACCGGCTCGGCCAGCACCGCGAACACCTGGCCCAGCCGAGGGTGCGGTTCGTCGTCCTCGTCGAGCAGCCCGGCCGCCGCGAGGCTTTCCGCGACCTGGACGCCGAACTGGTCGCGTTCGTCCATCGTGGAACCGTGCGAGGGCACGTCGAACGGGTACGGCATGGGGCCGAGATCGAAATCCGACCACAGCAGGTCGAATTCCAGGTGCGAAAGCGCTACCCCGTCGACCTCCGGGAGATGTCTGGCCATTCCCGCCTCACTCGCCCAGCACGGGCGGGTACGCGTCCGGCAGGTCCTCGAGGAAGTCGAAGGAACTGCCCTTGGTGTAGCGGTTCTGATGGTCGTCGGAGCCGTCGCCGCGCTGGCCCGCCATCGGCGGGAAGAACCCGCCGGACATCGGACTGCCGCCGCGCGCGCCCGCCGCGGCGCCGGCCGCACCGGCTGCCCCGGCCGCCGCGCCGCCCGCTCCGACCGAGCCGCCCAGCAATCCGCCCGGCAACGCGCCCCCGCTTCCGGCGCCCGCGCCCGCGCCGAGCGCACCGCCCGGCCCGGCGCCCAGCGAACCCGGCATTCCGGCCGTTCCGCCCGGACCGCTCATCCCCGGCAGCAGCCCGGCGCCTCCCGCCGGAGCGGACGAAGCCGTGGTGACGGCCGCGTCCGAGTAACCGGACGAATCCCGGGAGCCGCGCGAATCGCTGCGCGACCGGCCGTCCGGATCGACGTTCGTGACCGCGGGCGCCTCGGTGAAATGCGGCAGCTTGTCGTGCACGCCCTTGCTGGACGTCTCGTAGCCTTCCATCACGCGGACCGCCTCGGCCTTGGCGTGCGACGCCGCGCGTTTGGCGGGCAGGTGGTCGTCGAGGAGCTGATCGACCATCACCGCGCCGCTGGGACCGCTGGCCGCGTTGAGGTCGTAGCCGTCGCGGAACTGGTTCTCCGCCGTGTAGAACACCGGTTCCGGCATCTTGTGCTTCGCCGTTTCGACCGCGCTCGTGTAGTGGTCGAGCTTGTCGCCGACCGTGCGCATCGTCTCGCTCGCGCCCGCGCCCCAGGACGTCAGCTTCGACGCCGACTGCGCCGCGTTCCCGGCCGCGCCGCCGCGCCAGGACAGCAGCAGCTTCTGCACCGTCTTGTGCACCGCGGAGGTCGCCGAGTCGACGTCGTACGCCAGCTTCCCCCATTGGTGCGCGGACGCGCCCATGGCGACCGGGTCCGCGGTCATGATCATGTCGTAGAGCGTGGTGTGCGCCCAGGCGTTCCAGTTGATCTTGCCGAAGGACGTGTCCTTCATGTTGGCCCGCTGGGCGAGCTTCGTGCGCCGCAGAACCCGGCGCTGCGCGGCGGTGGGCGGGTGGTCCTCGCTCCACAGCCGGTGCTTGCGGTGCTTCTCGTACGGCAGCCGTTCGTAGCCCGGTGTCCGGCTCATGCCGGCGTCCCTCCCCCGTCGTCCGCCCGGCGGCCCAGCGCGTCGAGCGAGTCCTTCGCGTCGCTTTCCTGCTGGACGTGCCCCGCGCTCGCCCGGCGGATGGCCTCGCGCAAGGACGACAGCTCGTCGAGGTACTGCTGCAGGATCGCCTGTGCGCCGCCGTCGGCGGACCCGCGCAGGCCGAACGCCTTCCGCAGGTGCGCGGCCACCGGGCTGGTGCCGTCCTTGAGCGGATGCACGAGCGACTTCGCCTGTTCGAGGCACGCGGTCAGCTCCTGCTGGCGCTTCTCCAGCTCCGCGTCGGCCGCGGCGATCTCGGCCGGGTCGAGCTCGATGATCCCGGTGTCGGCGACGATCTCGGCGTTGCCCGCCCCCGACGGGTCCCGCACGGAATCCGACGTCTCCGGCCGCCCGGACCGGTGCGTCTCCTTGGCCTGTTTCTTGTGCAGGGCACGGACGTCTGCCCAGTCGGAAACCCGGTGCGAACTCACCCCAGTCCACCTCCCAGCGGGCGTCCTCCTCGGACGCGCGCACCAGTATGTCAGCCAGCCGGACCGCAGGCATCCGGTCCGGGAAAGTCGGCGATGAGACGAGCCCGCCGCGGCCGCGGTTCCGCGGGTCACCCGGACGGCGGGTGCGCACCCCGGACGAGCAGTCCGGCGACCGAGCGCGCGGCCGCCGCAGCGTCGTCGCCGAGGTCCGCGGGCAGCGCCCGCTGCAGCCACAGCGTCGCGAACCCGTGCACGAGCGACCAGGCCGCCGCGCCCGCGACCACCGGGTCGACGCTGCCGTCCCGGAACCCGGCGACGGCCCAGTCCAGCGCCTGGCTGCTGCGCTCCTGCGCGGCCCGCAGGTCCGGGTCGTCGCCGCGGAGCAGGTCCGCGCGGAACATCACCTCGAAATGCGCCCGGTGCCCGACCGCGAACGAAACGTAGGCGACCCCGGCCTCGAGCAGGTCCGGCGCGGGCGGCATCTCCTCGAACGTGTCGGCGAGCAGGTCGAACCCCTGCGCGGCGACGGCGGTGAGCAGGCCGGTGCGGTCGCCGAAGTGGTGCGCCGGGGCCGCGTGCGAGACCCCGACCCGGCGGGCGAGGTCGCGCAGGTTGACCGCGGCCGGGCCGGATTCGCCGAGCACCTCGACGGCCGCGGTCAGCACCGCCTGCCGCAGATCGCCGTGGTGGTAGCGACGGGCCATGGCGTCGAGTATGCACCGGCTTGTCAGTGCCTAGATGAGGCTGGCGGGGTTGCTCGGCTGCCGTCGAGGTGCGTGAGGGCCGCCTGGCGGGGCCGGAAGCGCGGTGTGCGGTCCGTGAGGGTCCCCTTGAGGGAATCAGATTCCCTCAAGGGGACCCTCACAGGCCCACAGACCCGGCCAGACGGGTATCAATCGGGCATTTCGGCGGAGGTGGCGTCCTGTGTGGACAGTCCGCAGGCCGAGGCCGCCCGGCTTAAGCCCCTGGCGTGGGACCCAGATTCCGTCAGGGTGGCCCGCACGGCAGTTCTCGGAGCACGCCCGCGGATCCGCTCAGCGGACGAACTCGAAGATCTGCTTCTGGATCCCGTTCGAGTAACTCTCGCTCTCGATCAGCTTCAGCGGCTGCTTGTCCTTGTCGGTCTCGCTGAACAGCCGCTTCCCCGCGCCCAGCAGGACCGGGAAGACCAGCAGGTTCAGCCGGTCGACCAGGCCCGCGTCGGTGAGGGCGCGGACCAGGGTCGCGCTGCCGTTGACGATGATCGGGCCGCCCTCGGTTTCCTTCAGCGCGGCGACGTCGTCGAGGGAGCGGAGAATGGTCGTTTCGCCCCAATTCGTCACCAGGTCCTCGTCGCGCAGGGTCGTGGACACGACGTATTTCGGCATCACCTTGTAGTGCGGGAACTCCTCGGTCATGTCCGGCCACACCGGCGAGAACGCCTCGTAGCTGACGCGGCCGAGCAGCAGCGCGGTCGCTTCCTCCTGCTCGGCGCCCTTGAGCGCGTAGGCGGCGGGGTCGAATTCGATGTCCTTGAACGTCCAGCCGGCGTTCCGGTAGCCGGCCTCGCCGCCGGGGGCTTCGACGACGCCGTCGAGGGAAACGAACGCGGTGGCGATGATGGTGCGCATGGGATCAGCTCCTGGTTCGGGACGGTGCCTGCTCACCTACGCGTCGAACGGCACCGTCCCGGTCAGACACGCCACCCGCGACCCGAGCTATGACCTGAGTCACACCGAAGTATGCCAAGCGTCGTACCCGTAGATCGCGTCCGCCGCGGCCGAGCTGTTTCCGCTCGCCTTGAGCCAGCTGTTGCCCCGCGAGGCCAGTTGCACTTCGCGGGTCCGGTCCAGCCGTGCTGCCTGGTAGGCCTTCAGCGCGACCTCGGTGTTCGGGTACGCCGCCAGCGCTCGCGACAGCACCACGCTGTCCTCGATGGCCATTCCCGCGCCCTGGGCCATGAACGGCATCATCGGGTGGCACGCGTCGCCCAGCAACGTCACTGGGCCGGATGACCAGTTCGGCAGCGGATCGCGCACGTACAGCGCCGATTGCAGCACCGAATCGCACGCCGCCAGCAACGCGCGGGCCTCGGGGTGGAAGCCGCGGTACGCCTCGCGCAGTTCGTCGACATCCCCTGGGGTCGTCCAGGATTCGTGCCGCCACTGGCTTTGCCTCGTGGTGGCGAAGACGAACACGTCCTCGCCGCGGTTGAGCGGGAAAGTCACCAGCTGCGTGTCCGGATCCGGGCCCCACCATTTGGTGAAGCAGTCCAGGTTCGGCACGTCCACCGAACCCGCGGGCAGCACCGCGCGGTAGGCGACCACGCCGGTGAACTCCGGGTGTTCCGCGCCGAACAACGCGGTGCGGACAGCCGAGTGGATGCCGTCGGCGCCGATCACGACATCCGCGGAAACCGCCGAAGAACCGAAGTCCAGCGACACCGAGTCCGTTGTGGACAGTCCGGTCAGCTTGTGTCCCAAGTGGACTACGCCGTCGGGCAGCGCGCGTTCCAAGGCGGCCAGCAGGTCCGCGCGGTGCATCGTGAGCTGCGGCGAGCCGTAGCGGCGTTCGGCCTCGTCGCCCATCGGCAGTCGCGACGTTTCCTCGCCGGTGTCCCAGGTGCGGCTGATCCGGTACTTCGGCCGCGCGGCGGTTTCGCGCAGTTCGTCGCCGATGCCGAGGCCGTCGAGGGCGCGGACGGCGTTGGGGGTCAGGTTGATGTCCGCGCCGACGCGGCCGAACCCGGCCGCCTGTTCGTGCACGACCGGGGAGAATCCGGCCTTCCGCAGGGCGACGGCGGCGGCGAGGCCGCCGATCCCGCCGCCGACGATCGCGATTTCCGGCACAGCGAAAGCTCCTTTTAGACAGTGAGGTCGAGCAGGTCGTGGCCCACGACGACCGGGCCGGAGTAGTGCGGGCGGACCCGGCCCAGCCAGCCCTCGTCGTCGAGGCGGGCGGGATCGGACGGGCCGAGGTGCGACAGCGCGACCCGCCGGGCCCCGGCCGCCGCGGCGACCCGGCCGACGTCCGCGGGCGAGGTGTGCGAGGCGGCGAGGAAGTCCAGCAGCTTCGGCGGATAGCCGATGCTGCGGTAGAAATCGGGCTCCATCGCTTCGTGCACCAGCAAGTCGGCACCCGCGGCCAGCTCGCCGACAGCGTCGCTTCGGGCGGTGTCGCCGGAGAAGGCGACGACGCCGTGTTCCGTCTCGAACCGGTAGCCCAGCGCCAGGTGCAGCGGCGGATGCGGGACGGCCCGAGCCGTCACGCGCACCCGGTCGTCTTCGTGCACCACGATTTCCGCGCCCGCCGCCGCCGAGAGATCAGTGGCGTGAATGAGCCCGGCCAGCCGCGGCCGGTCGCTGGTCCGCTGGCGCACCGCGACGTCCTGTCCGAACGCGGCGAGATTGCCCGCCACCAGGCCCTCCGTGCCCGCGGCGGGCGGGCCGGGGTCGGTCGGGTCCGGGCCGGGGCCGTAGACCCGCACCGGATCGACGACGCCCTGGTTCGCCGGGCCCCAGCCGAGCAGGAAGAGTGTGAACAGCTCGGCGACGTGGTCGGAATGCAGGTGCGTCACGAACACCCCGCCCAGATCGCGCAGGGACAGCCCGGCGGAGACGTACTTGCCAAGCGTCCCGTAGCCCGCGTCGACCAGGTAGACACGCCCGCCGACCACCACCGCGTTCGCGCAGCCCTGCCTGCCCGGCGCCGGGTACGGCCCGGCCGCCGTGCCGAGCAGGACCACGCGCAGCGCGTCCGTCACGGCGAAACCTCTTCCAGCGTGCGGCCCTTGGTCTCCTCGGCGAAGAACCCGGCGACCAGCGCGCCGACGAAACAGATCCCGCCGAGCACCAGGAACACCGACGCGAGACCGCTGCCGCCCGCGTACAGCGCGCCGACCAGGATCGGGCCGAGGATCAGGCCGAACCGGTTCATCACGCCGCCGAGGCTGACGCCCAGCGCGCGGCTGCGGGTCGGGTACAGCTCCGGCGTGTACAGGTACAGGCAGACGTTCACCGCGAAGTTGAACATCGCCGCGAGCGACGACCACACCAGCAGCTGCAACGGAGTCCCGGCGCCGAGTGCGCCCAGGACGACCAGCATCGCCGTCGTCCCGCCCAGGCCCGCGGCCAGCACGACCCGGCGGCCGAGCTTGTCCACGACCAGCGCGGCGATCAGGCAGCCGACGAGACCGGCGACCGACGTGGCGGTGCTGTACCAGAGCGCCTGGCCGATGGAGAGGTGGAACGAACCCTTGTACAGCGTCGGCAGCCACGAGGTGATGCCGTAGTTGGCGAGGTAGCCGACGAACCAGATCGTCCACACCATCAGCGTGCGCCGCCGGTAGCGACCGGCGAACAGGTCGCGGAACGAACTGCGCTTCGAAGGAACCGCTGCCGGCGCCGCGACGGCTTCGGCGGGCGGAGGAAGCGGACGGCCGAGGGACTCCTCGACCCGGCGCTCGATCAGCGCCATCGTCGCCTCGGCCTTCTCGATGTGCCCGTGCGAGGCGAGCCAGCGCGGCGATTCCGGGATCCGCAGCTGCAGCAGCACCGCGGCGAGACCCGGAACGGCGGCCAGCGCGAACAGCGGACGCCAGCCCCAGTGCGGGATGACCCAGGCCGCGACCAGCGCGCCGACCGCGAGCCCGGCCGGGAAGACGATCTCGTACATCAGCACGAAGCGGCCGCGGCGGCGGGCCCGGCTGATCTCCGCGATGTACGCGGCCGCGGTCGGCACTTCACCGCCGATCGCGAGACCTTGGACGAACCGGAGAATCAGGAACGGCAGCAACGCGGTGCACAGCGTCATCGCCAAGCTGCACAACGCCGTGACGGCGACGCACAGGGTGATCACCTTGACGCGGCCGATCCGGTCGGCGGCCCAGCCGGACGCGAGCGCGCCGAGCAGCATGCCGATCGAGCCGATGGTCAGCGTCGCGGTGCTGGACGCGGTCGTCATGTGCCATTCGCGGCCGATGACCGGCAGCGTGTAGGCGATCAGCAGCTGGTCGAACGCCTCGAAGAACGTGACGATGCCGATGATCAGGCGAATCGACACCTGCCAGCGCGACATCGGGAGCCGTTCCAGCCGGGCGGCGATGTCCCGCTGGGTCACCTCGGGGGTGGCGGCGATACTCATGGGCCCTCCTCGGAGCCGGAGCGTGCAATCGATCGTAGGGGGTTTCAGCGGGCCGGAGGAGAGTCCGGCAGCTCGGCGTCCAGGAACCGGACCAGGTCGTCCGCGGCGGACGGTCCGGCGGGCAGCACGAGCCGATCGGGCGCATGCGGGTCTAATCCGGGCGTACCGGGCCACGGTGGCGGCGCGGGTCCGAGTGCGGCGGCGAGGTCCACGCCCGCCAGTTCGGCGAGGTGGGCGGCGGAGCCGAAACCGGCGGCGGCCACGCGGTGGCGCGGCATTCCCAGCCGGGTCCCGAGGTAATCGAGAGCGCCGGCCAGATCGGCTTCGAGGTCGGAAAGCGCGAGCGCGGCGAAGGCGGCGTCCGCTTTGTCCGGACCGAAAGTGTGGCCGCCGGTCTCGTAGTAGAACAGCGGCGCGACAGTGACGTATCCGCAGCTCGCGAGCGTGCGGCAGCAGTTCTCGACGGGTTCGTCGAGGCCGGCGGCGCCGTGCAGCACCAGCACCGCGCCGCGCACGCGGCCGGGCGGATGCCGCACCAGCAGCGGCGCGGACGTCCGCACCACCCGGCGGCGGCGGTTCGCGGGTCCGTGCCCGTGATGGTGGACTTCGGCAGCTTCGATGGTGCCTCCCACGTCTGGTCTCCCTCAGCTCTCCGGAACCGGCACCGGCGGCACGAACGGCCGCGGTGTGGCGGGCAAAGCGGTCACGTCGACCTCGATCACCGACGGACCGTGCTGGGCCACCGCTTTCGCCAGCGCGTCGGCGAACTGGCCCGGCTTCGACACCAGCGTGTGCGGCAGGTCCAGCGACTGCGCCAGGCGCGCGAAATCGGGGGTGAACAGGTCGACTCCGGCACGCTGTCCGCGGTGGTGGTCCTGCATGTTGCGCAGCACGCCGTATCCGCCGTCGTTGAACACGACGAGCGCGAGCCACGGCCGTTCCTGCGCCAGCGTGCACAGTTCGCCGAGGTGCACCGCGAGACCGCCGTCGCCGACCATCACCACGGTCGGCGCGTCCGGCGTCGCGAGCGCGGCCCCGATGCCGGTGGCGAGGCCCTGACCGATGCCGCCGCCGACCGGGAACACGTTGGTGCGCGGGTCGTGGATGTCCAGCAGCCGGTTGCCCCACTGGCTGGACGGGATGGTGACGTCGCGGGCGATCACGGACTCGGCGGGGAGGCCGTCGCGCAGGGCAGCGCAGATCTCCGCGTACGGGCCGATCGCCTCGTTCAGCTTGTCCCGCACCGCTTTCCGGGTCTCGACGACGCGGTCGCGCCAGCCCGGTTCGGTGTTGGCTTCCACAGTGGACAGACCGGCGAGCACCGTCGCGGCATCGCCTTGCACTCCGACAGTGGCCGGGTAGACGCGGCCCAGCGCGTCGGCGTCGACGTCGATCTGCAGGTGCCGTTCGGGCAATGCGAGGTAGTAGTGCTTGGTTTCGTTCGAGCGGAAGTGCGTACCGATCGAGACCAGCAGGTCGGCGTCGGCGAGGAGTTGCGCCGCCGACTCGTGCGCGGCGAAGTTCCCGACGACCAGTTCGTGGTTCTCCGGCACCGTGCCGCGGCCGGAGTTGCTGGTGAACACGGCCGCGCCGAGCCGTTCCGCGAGCGCGCGCACCTCGTCGCGCGCGCCGGTCGCTCCCCCGCCGAGCCAGAACACCGGACGGCGGGCGGCAGCGAGCAGTTCGGCGGCTTCCGCGAGCGCAGCGGCGTCGGGCGGCGGGATCGGGGTCGGTTCGAGCGAGCCAGTACGGAACTCGTGCCGCGAATACTGCAGGTCGATCGGCCATTCGACGCTCGCCGGACCGCTCGGCACCGACAGCGCGTGCCGGATCGCCGCGCGCAGCGTCTTCTCGGCGGTCTCGACCGACGTGACCGTGGCCGCGTGCTTGGAAATCGCGGTCAGCATGCCGATCTGGTCGCGCGTCTCGTGGATGACGCCGCGTCCGCTGCCCAGGAATTCGGAGTCGATCTGACCGGTCACGTGCAGCACACGGCTGCCCGCCGTGAGGGCTTCGACCAGCGCGCCTGCCGCGTTGCCCGCGCCGGTGCCGGTGCTGGTGATCGCGACGCCGAGGCCGCCGCTGGACCGGGAGTATCCGTCGGCGGCGTTCACCGCGGCGGCTTCGTGCCGCACGGGCACGAACCGCAGCTGCTGCGCGACCGCTTCCACCAGCGGCAGGTTGTGCACACTCACCACGCCGAAGGCGGTGTCCACTCCGGCTTCGGACAGCAGGCGAACGAGAAGCTCGCCTCCGTGACCGTGATTCATGGGTCCGTCCCTTCTAGACGTAACGGGCAATGCCGCCGCCGACGTCGATCGTCGCGCCGGTCACGTAGGAGGCACGCGGCGAAAGCAGCGTGACGATGGGGAAAGCGACCTCTTCCGCGGTGCCGAGGCGGCCGAGCGGAATGCCGCGGTCGGCCGCCAGCTCCGCCGACCAGTCCACAAAGGACAGCTCGCTGCCGGAGGCCTCGTACCGGCGGCGCCACTGTCCGGTGTCGACCAGGCCGAGGCAGACCGAGTTGACTCGCACGCCGTCTTCGGCCAATTCGGTCGCCAACGTCGTGGAGAGATTGAGCAGCGCTGCCCTCGCCGCTGAAGTGGCTGCCAACCGAGGTTCGGGCTGGCGCGCGAGGATCGCGTTCACGTTCACCACAGCCGGATTCGCCGCCGCCCGCAGCCACGGCAACGCGGCCCGGACGACGTGCAGGACCGAGAAGATCTTGAGGTGCAGCTCGTCCCGCCACTGGTCGTCGGTGGTCTCGGCGAGCCGCGCCATCAGCGACCGGCCCGCGTTGTTCACGACCCCGGCCAGGCCGCCCAGCTCGCGGGCGGCATCGGCGACGAAGGTTTCCACCTGCGCCTGGTCGAGCACGTCGCAGGACGCGGTGTACAGCCGGGTACCCTCGGCGCGGGGCAGATCGGCGAGGGCCTTCTCCAGCCGGACGCCGTCGCGGGCGCAGGCGGCGACGTGCGCGCCCTCGGCCAGCAGCGCGGCCGCGGTCGCGAGCCCGACGCCGGAGCTGGCCCCGGTCACGAGCACCGCCGCGCCCTTCAATCCCAAATCCACGGGTTTTCCCTTCAGCTGCAGACGAATCCGCCGTCGACCACGAGGGTCTGGCCGGTGATGTAGGAGGCCGCGTCGGACAGCAGGAACGCCACCGAACCGACGACGTCCTCCGGCTGTTGCGGCCGGGTCAGCGCGCGGTTCATCGCGTACAGGTCGTGCCGTTCCCGCGGAATGCCCGCGGTGGCTTCGACCTCGGTCAGCCCGGGCGCGACCGCGTTGACGGTCACGCCGTCCGGGCCGCCGTCCCGCGCCATCGCACGGGTCATCGCGATCACCGCGCCCTTCGAGGCCACGTACTGGACCAGCCGCGGCGAGCCGTACAGCGCGGCGTCGGACGCGAGGTTCACGATGCGTCCGCCGGTCTGCGCAAGCTGCGGATACAGCGCGCGAGAGACGAGCCACGGACCGCGAGCGTTGACGGTCATCAACATGTCCCACGCTTCGACGTCCAGCTCCGCGAAGTGCTTGCCGCCCACGCCATCGGCCATCGCCGCGTTGTTCACCAAGCCGTGCAACGGGCCGAGCTTCGCGACCGCGTCCGCCAAGGCCGCGACCGACTCTGGATCCGCGACATCTGTGTCGATCCGGTGCGCCTCAACGCCTTCCGCCCGCAACCGGGCGACCCCGTCCGCGGCCCGATCCGGAGAACGTTCGGCAATCACGACGCGACCGCCTTGACGCCCGATCTCGCGGGCGATCGCCCAGCCGAGCCCGCGGCCCGCGCCGGTGACCACATACAGCCGGTCCTTCATCGCGCCACCACCGAGTCCACTTGGGACAGAAAGTCCAGCACCTCGGCGGAAAACCGGCGCGGCGATTCCTGATTCGCCGCGTGCCCGCCGGGCAGCACTTCCAGCCGAGCACCCGGGATCGACGCGGCGAGCCGTCGCGACTCGGACACCCCGGTCACCTGGTCGTGCTCGCCGACGAGCACCAGCGTCGGCACCGAGATCCGGGACAGCCGCGGACCGTGATCCGTCTCGGCCATCGATTCCGCGGCGGACGTGTACCCGGGCAGCCGGATGCCCGCCATGATGTCCTCGACCCGTTGCGCCACCGCTGGATCCGCGCCGGGCGCGAGCAGCCGGGGCGCGCGCCGACGGGCGAATTCCGCCGCACCTACCCGGTTCAGTTCGCTCGGCCGGGCCCGCATCACCGCAGCGCGCTCGGAGTCGACGCCGGAGCCCCGGGTCGAATCGGCCAGCACCAGCGACCGCACGACCTCCGGGTAGTCCAGCGCGACGCGGGTCGCGATCACGCCGCCCCACGAGACGCCCACGAGATGTGCCGGCGCCGCGTCCAGCGAGGTCAGCAGACGGCCGACGAGCGCCGCGTATCCGGCCATGCCCAGCGGCTTCTCCGGATCGGCCGAACCGCCGTAGCCCGGCGCGTCCCAAGCCAGCACCCGGTGTTTCGGCGCCAGACCAGCCACCTGCGCGTCGAACGACGCGCTCAATCCGCCGATGCCGTGCAGCAACAGCACTGGACTGCCGTCCCCGGCGATCCGCACCCGCACCCCGTCCACTGTGGAAGTCACCGGAACACCGCCCTCGGCGTCGCCAGCGCTTCCAGCGCGGACAGCACCGCGTACGGCACGACCTGGCTCGACGTCGGCGTCTGCGGCGAGGGCCGGTTGCGGATCTCGAACCGGTACTCCCCCGCCGGACCGGCCGCGGTGATGACGTGCGAGGTCAACGGCGCGGCCGGATCGGCGATCACCGCCGCCTCCACGACGTCCCAATCCCGCACCGCCAGCGCCACCGACGCGGCCACGTTCGCCGACTTCGGGAACGCCGCGGTGATCTCCCGCGCGGGCCCGCGCCGCAATTCGACCGGCGCGGTCGCCTGCCGCAACTCCTCCGCCTCCGCCTCGGACATCCACGGCTGGACCAGCGAAGACGCCTTCTTCGTCGTCTCGATGACCACCCGCTCGAACTGCCCGAGCAGCGCCGCCGAACGCAGCAGGTCGAGCCCGCCGATCGCGCCGGTCGACAAATGGACCGCGCCCGGACCGGCCGCGAGCAGCTTCTCCAGCAGCCCGTCCGCCGCCAGCGCGCCGACCGAAACCACCAGCAGGTCGCACCCCGCCGACAGCACCTGCGGCCCCGCGTCCGCCAGCGCCCGCTGTCCGGCCGCCTCGACCACCAAGTCCGAAGTGGACAGCAGCTCCGGCAGCGCGCACATCGGCAGTCCCGCCGGGGACAGCGCCGGATCGACGACCCCGGCCAGCTCCGCGCCCGGCACCAGCCCGTCGCGCAACGCCTCCGCGACGACCGAGCCGATCGATCCCGCGCCCAGCACTCCTACCTTCACGACTGCCACCACGCCGAATAGCCGGGGTCCGGCACGCCGCGCATGTGCGCGCGGACGTCCTTCGACGGCGGACCCGCGGTGCCCCACAGGTCGGACAGCTCCGGCGTGCGCCGCCACACCCGGCACAGCCACGCGTCTTCCTCGACCTGCGCGACCTCGGAGGTGTACTCGCAGACGAGCCCGGCCGGGTCGGCGAAGTAGCCGAAGGTGTTGCTGCCCGGACCGTGCCGGCCGGGGCCCCACAGCGGCGTGACGCCGTTGTGCTTGAGCCGCCCGATGCCGCGCATGAAGTGGTCGATCGAGTTCATCTCGTACGCGATGTGGTTCACCGACGCGAATTCCGCCTGGTTGAACGCGATCACGTGGTGGTCGGCGTTGCAGCGCAGGAACGCCATCTGGTGCTCGGACCAGTCCGAGATCCGCATGCCCAGCACCCGCGTGTAGAACTCGCAGGCCGCGTCGATGTCGACCGTGTTGAGCACGACGTGCGCCAGTTTCCGCGGCACCGCGGCGCGACCGTAAGGGTCGCCCGGGACGACCGCGTCGACCTCGGCGGACAGCTCCACCAGCCGGCCTTCCGGATCGGCGAAGCGCAGGCCGTACCCGCCGCCGACCTGGTCGAGCTTGCCGGGTTCGGTGACCAGCGGGACGCCGTGCGCGGCCAGTCGCGCGGCGGCCGCGTCGACCTCGCGCGGAGTGGCGACCGCGAACGCGATCTTGCCCAGCGCGTTCTGGTCGGCCTGTTCGAGCTGGAGCACGTGGTGCTCGTCGCCGGAACCGCGCAGCCACACGGTGCCGCGGTCGGCTTCGACCTGCTGCAGCCCCCAGACTTCGCGGTAGAACTCGCCGGAATCGGCGCACTGCGTCGAACGCAGCGTCACCGCGCGCAGGGCGCGGAGCCGCGCGATGGGTTCGGCGGACATGGGGCCTCCTGAAACGTCAGCGGGTCGGGGCGGGCACGGGCGCGGCTGGGGCCGGTGCGGCGGCGGGAGCGGCGAGCGCGGCGGCCTGGCGGCGGGCTTCCGACCGCAGCAGCCGGCGCATCCGGACGAGCGCGATGTCGTGCTGGTACAGGTTTTCCCGGTCCCACGCGTCGAGCGGCATCGCCTCGGCCATCTCGCGGTCCTGCTCCAGCACCGCCCAGTGCCGGGCTTCGAGCCGGTTGCGGTAAAGCACGCGCCAGCTGTCGCGTTCCCAGCCGGAAACCTTGCGGCAGCGCCAGAAGAAGGCCGCGTGCTGGGTCTCGTTGATCGCGCACAGAGCGGCGACGATGGTGAACGCGCCGCCCGGACCGGCGGTGTCCGGGTACGGGATGTCGAGCGTGACCCACTGCGCGCCCGCGTCGGTGAGCTGCACCCAGTCGAAGTTCACGCCGCGCTGGTCGGTTTTCTCGAAGACGAACCCGTCGTCGATCGCGCGGATCTGGAAGACGGCCTCGCGCTTGCCGCCGAACATGGTGTGGCTGTTGCGGTGCAGGAACGCGCCGTGCATCGGGTCGAGCAGATTGTCCAGGGAGTAACCGTACGGCGCGTCCCATTCGACGTAGCAGAGGAAGTTGTCCCACTCGCCGCCCGCGATCGGGTCCGGCAGCTGCAACGGCGTCGGCTCGGCCGTTTCGTCCAGGCCGAACCAGGCGAAAACGGCACCGGCGTGTTCCTCCGCGGGAAACGTCCGCAGCGCGCGCCGGCCCTCCAGCGCACACCCCGGGCTGCCGGGGACCGACACGACGACACCGCCGCCGTCCACCTGCACGCCGTGGTAGTTGCAGGCGACCCGGTCGCCCATGTGCACACCGAGCGAAAGCCGCGCGCCGCGGTGCGGACAGCGGTCTTCCTGAACGTGCACGACCCCGGCGGAGTCGCGCCAGAGCAGCAGTTGCTCCCCGGCCCGTTCGATGCGGGTCAGCTCGCCGCGTTTGACGGTGCCGGACGGGCACAGCGGGTACCAGCGGTCGCGCAGGCCCAGTGCCAGCAGCTCTTCGGCGGTTTTGGTCGCCATCACGCCTCCCCTGCCAGCCGCGCGAGTTCGGCGGTGAACGTCTCTTCGGTCCAGTCGGAGCCGTCCGCCGGGCGCAGGCCGCCCGCGTTGAGCGCGGAGACCACGCCGGGCAGGTCGTGCACGCCCCGGCCGTAGACGGCTTCCAGCTCGTCGGCCAGCGCGTTCTCGTAGCTCGTTGGCGGGGCGGTGCGGCTCTGCACCGGCCGCAGCTGCAGCGGCATCGGGCGTTCCCTTCGGTTCGTGGTGGGTCAGGCTTCGTGCGTGGCGATGCCGGTTCTCACCGGCGGTGCGCACGAGCCGTCAGGCGGCGGACGGGGCGAGCACGGCCTGCCCGGCGGCGGTGAGCACCGCGGGCACCCGGAGCCCCGGTCCGCGCGGCGCGGCCGGTTCGGGGGCGAGCAGGCCGGCCAGCTGGTGCCCGAGGGTCGGGTCGCAGCAGGCGAGGCCGTCGACGTAGAGGTGCGGTTCGCGGCTGCACGTCATCTCCACGTGCCCCGCGGCGGCGGCGCGCAGCACGGCGAGCTGCCGGTGGGTGTGTCCGGCCATGGCCGGCTCCTCAGGATCGGTTCTTCTACAGATCGAGCACGAGTTCGGCGGACCGGCACCGCGACACGCACAGCATCATGGTCCCGGAGGTCGCCTTCTCGTCGTCGTCGAGCACGAAATCGCGGTGGTCCGGTTCGCCGGAGAGCACCTTCGTTTCACAAGTCCCGCACACGCCCTCGCGGCACGAAGTCGGCACGGAAATCCCGGTGCGGCCGAGGGCGTCCACAATGGACTCGTCGGCGGCGACCGCGACCCGGGTCCCGGAACCGGCGCACACGACGTCGAATCCCGTTCCCGGCGCGGCGGCCGGAGCCTCGGGGGCCCGGAAGCGTTCGACCCGCAAGGTCGCTGTTTCCGGCAGGGCCGCCTCGACTGCTTGGAGCAGCGGTTCGGGGCCGCAGCAGTGCACGACCGTGCCCGGGGCGAGCCCGGCCAGCCTCGCGGCCAGATCGGGCGGACCGCCGTGCTCGTCGTCGGCGTGCACTTCCAGCCGGTCCCCGGCGAGCCCGGAAAGCTCGTCCAGGAAAGCCATTCCGCCGCGCGACCGTCCACAGTAGAGCATGGACCACGGCGCGGAGCCCGCCGCGAGCTGCCGGGCCATCGCGAGGATCGGGGTGACGCCGATGCCGCCGGCGATGAGCAGGTGCTCCGGGGCGTCGTGCAGTTCGAAGGTGTTGCGCGGGCCCTCGACGGGGATGACGCTCCCCGCGGTGAGCCGCTCGTGCACCCACGCGCTGCCGCCGCGCGAGGATTCCTCCCGCAGCACCGCGACCGTCCAGCTGTGCCGATCGACCGGGTCGCCGCAGAGGGAGTACTCGCGCACCAGCCCGTTCGGCAGGTGCAGGGAAAGGTGCGCTCCCGGCTCCCAGCCGGGCAGCGGCTTTCCTTCCGGATCGCGCAGTTCCACCTGCGTGACCCGGTCGGCCAGCCACGTCGTCCGGTGCACCCGCAGCATCGTCGGCATCGCGGTCTCTTCTCAGCGAGTGACGCCGTGCATCGGCGAGGTGGGCGGGTAAGTCGGCAGCTGCGGCTTCTGCGCGCCGATGATGACGCAGAACAGCGCGTCGGTGTCGCCGGCGTTGCGCAGGCTGCGCGGCACCCCGGCGGGCACGCGGATCAGGTCGCGGTAGCCGAGCACGCGGGTCGCGGTCTTGGTGCCGTCCTCGACGTCGTGCACGGTCACCTCCAGCGTCCCCTCGAGGACGAAGAACGCCTCTTCCACGTCGTGGTGGGTGTGCTCCGGGCCGATCGCGCCGACCGGCAGCCGCATGTTGGAGAAGGTGAAGTGCTCCGAGGGCAGCTGGCGCGCGTCGCCCTCGTGGTTGCCGGTCGCGCCGGAGCCGATGTAGCGGATCTGCGCGCGGCGGAACTCGTCGCCCTTCGCGGCGGCCTGGAAGCCGAGAGTGTCCCAGTCCTCGTACCGCGTCTCGCGAGCGGCGATGCACGAGTCGATGAGCTCCTCGAGTTCCTGGTGCTTGTTTTCGGTGGTGGTCATCGCGGGGCAACTCCTCCGGTGGTCCTCGGCGGGCTCGCCGCCGAATGCCTTAGGTCTAAGAGACTTACTGATAAGGGTTGTACCCCGAGGGCTGTGACCCGCACAACCCCTTAGGCCTAAAATTCTTTCCGGCGGTCTCCCGGCGGCTCGCGCGCGGCGTCAGGCCTTGACGAAATCTTAGGTCTAAGGTTTCCTCGGTCGCACTCCTCGTCATCCGCGCCGAAAGGACGTCGCCATGCAGCCCTTCCCCGTCCCGCCCGACGAAATCCCGGTCGGCGGCGACTGGCAGCGCGGCGGCGGTCCCGCGTCCGCGTGCGTGGACCCCGCCGACGGGTCGGCGGTCGCCTCGATCCACGCCGCCGACTCCGCCCAGGTCGACGCCGCCGCCCGGGCCGGCACCGCGGCCGCCGCGGACCCGGCGTGGCGAGACCTGCTGCCGCACCAGCGCGCCCGGCTGCTGACCCGCGTCGCCGACGCGATCGAGGACCACGCCGAGCAACTCGCCCTGCTGCAAACCCGCAATACCGGCAAAGCACTCGGCGAAACGCGTGCGCTGGTCGCGAGCGCGGCTGGCACCTTCCGCTACTACGCGGCCGCGCTCGAAACCCTCGAAGGCGAACTCCCGCCCAGCCGCGGCGCACACCTGACGATGAGCGTGCACGAACCGATCGGCGTCGTCGGCGCGATCACGCCCTGGAACTCGCCGATCGCCAGCGACGCCCAGAAAATCGCCCCGGCGCTGGCCGCCGGGAACGCCGTCCTGCTCAAACCGGCGGAAGCCACTCCCCTGGTTTCGCTGGCACTGGCCCGCCTCGTCCACGACGCCGGCGTGCCGCCCGCGCTGCTGTCCGTCCTGCCCGGCCCCGGCTCGGTCGTCGGCGACGCGATCTCCCGCCACCCGCTGGTCGGCAAGCTCGCCTTCACCGGCGGCACCACCACCGGACGCGTGCTCGGCAGGATCGCCGCGGACCGGATCATCCCGGTCACCATGGAACTCGGCGGCAAGTCCCCGACGATCGTCTGCGAGGACGCCGACGTCGAGGAGACTGTCGCCGGAATCCTGTATGGAATCTTCTCGTCGACCGGGCAGAGCTGCATCGCCGGATCGCGGATCTTCCTGCCGCGCAAGCAGTACGGCGAATGGGCTTCCCGCCTGATCGAGGCGGCCACCGCCCTGCGACTGGGCCCCGGCACCGACCCGGCCACCCAGGTCGGTCCGCTGGCGACGTTCGCCCACCGCGACAAGGTGGCCGCGATGGTAGACCGCGCCCGCGAAGAAGGCGCGGCGGTCCGCTGCGGCGGGCAAATCCCTTCCGACGAACGCCTGTCACGCGGCGCGTACTACCTGCCGACCCTGCTGGACGGCCTCGCGCCCGACGCGAAGACGTGCCAGGAGGAAATCTTCGGCCCGGTCGGCGTCCTGCTGCCCTACGACGACGAGGAAGACCTGGTCGCCCAGGCGAATTCGACCGTCTACGGCCTGGCGTGCGGCATCTGGACCGCCGACTACCGCCGCGCGCTCCGCCTGGCCCGCCGCGTCGAGGCCGGGACGGTGTGGATCAACACGTACAAGCAGTTCAGCATCTCGACCCCGTTCAGCGGCACGAAGGAAAGCGGCCTCGGGACGGACAAGGGGCGCACCGCGATCCGGAGTTATCAGCGGCAGAAGAGCTTGTATCTGAGCTTGGCGGACGAACCGATTCCGTGGGCTCGGGGCTGACTGCCTCGTGAGTGTTGGCGCCGGTTAGAACCGGCGCCAACACTCACGAGCCAGGCACCGTTCACCCGCCGAACTCAGCCTGGTCCAGCGACTGCTCCAGCTTCCCCAGCAACTTCGCCAGCTGCGCCCGTTCCGCCGCGGTCAACCCGGCCAGCATGCGATTCTCGTTGGGGAAATGCTCGTGCACCACTTTGTCCGTAGCCGCGAGCCCCTCCTCGGTGAGGCCGATGAACACGACCCGGCGGTCGTCCTCGTCGCGTTCGCGACGGACGAGTCCGGCCTGCACCAGCTTGTCGACCCGCTGGGTGATGCCGCCGGTGGTGAGCAGGTTCGTGTCGGCGAGGTCCCCGGCTGTGCGGCGGTAAGGCGCGCCGCCCCGCCGGAGTGCGGCGAGGATCCCGAAGTCCGCCACCGTGATCCCGTGCCGGGCGAACACGCGCGTCAGCTGCCGCTGGTACCGGTCGAACGAACGGTGCAACCGCCCGAACACCGCGAGCGGCGACGTGTCTACCTCCGGCACCTCGTCCCGCCACTGCGCGAGCATCTCGTCGACCTCGTCCGGCTCGGTCCGCTTCGGCATCCGGCACCCCCTGAATAGCTTTGGGCTAAGAATAGCACCACTAAGGCTTTTCGGAGCAGGCTACGGTGACCGCATGACGGTCAAGCGGATGGACAACGTCCTCATCGTCGTCGAGGACCTCGACGCGGTCATCGCGTTCTTCGTCGAACTGGGGCTGGAACTGGAAAACAAGGGCCCGCTGGACTGGCGCGGCGCGGAACGGGTGGTCGGCCTGAAGGACATCCGGCAGGACGTCGCCATGCTGCGCGTCCCCGACGGACCCGGGCGGGTCGAACTGGCGAAATTCCACCAGCCGAAGGCGATCGCTCCGGAGCCGTGGCAGGCCCCGGCGAACACGCTCGGCATCCGCCGGATGATGTTCGCGGTCGACGACCTCGAGGACACCCTCGCCCGCCTGCGCGCCCACGGAGCCGAACTGGTCGACGAGGTGGTGCAGTACGAGGACATCTTCCTGCTGTGTTACGTGCGGGGTCCGGAGAACATCGTCGTCGGGCTGGCTCAGGAACTCGGCTGAGCGCGCGGCGGATTTACCGAACCCGAACACGCTCCGAACCGAGTTCGCGGATCGCGGTTCTAGCGTGCGGGGCATGCCGCAACGCGCTCGTTCGCTCCTGATCTCACTGCTGGCCTTGACAGTGGCTTCGACGGCCGTCGCCTGCGTGCCGGGCCAGCCCGCCGCGGCCGGCGGCAAACCGAACATCGTCCTCGTGCTCACCGACGATCTGTCGATGAACCTGCTGCCGTATCTGCCGCACGTCCAGGAAATGGCCCGCAACGGCACCTCGTTCGCCAACTACACCGTCACCGACTCCCTCTGCTGCCCGTCGCGCTCGTCGCTGTTCACCGGGATGGTCCCGCACGACACCGGCGTGTTCACCAACGGCGGCGCGGACGGCGGCTACCGCGTCTTCCATGGCCGCGGCGACGACAAGTCGACCTACGCGACGTCGTTGCAGCAGGCCGGGTACCGGACCGCGATGATGGGCAAGTATCTCAACGGCTACCAGCCGAAATCCGACGGGATCCCGCCCGGCTGGAACGAATGGGACGTCGCGGGGAACGGCTACCGCGAATTCGACTACGACCTCAACGAGAACGGCACCGTCAAGCATTACGGCAAGAAGCCCGAGGACTACCTCGTCGACGTCATGGCGGACAAGGCCGCGCGATTCGTGGCCAGTTCGGCGGCCGACCACACCCCGTTCGCGATGGAACTCGCCACGTTCGCCCCGCACGGCCCCTACACCCCCGCGCCCCGCGACGCCGGCGCGTTCCCCGGGCTCACCGCACCGCGCGGCCCCGCGTACGACACGCTCCCTTCCTCGCCGCCGTCGTGGCTCGCCTCCCGCACCCCGTTGACCGACCGGGAAAAACAGACCATCGACAAGGACTTCCGCAAGCGAGCGCAGGCCGTGCAGTCGGTCGACAAGATGATCGGCACGGTGCAAGCGGCACTGGACAAAGCCGGAGTACGCGGGAACACCGACCTCGTCTTCACCTCGGACAACGGCTACCACATGGGCGAGTACCGGCTCACGCCCGGAAAGCAGACGGCGTTCGACACGGACGTGCACGTGCCGTTGATAGTCACCGGCCCCGGCGTCAAGGCGGGCGCGACGGTGGACCAGCCCGCCGAGAACATCGACCTGCGGCCGACTTTCGAAGCGCTGGCAGGGGCCCCGACCCCCGCACCGGTCGACGGCGAAAGCCTGGTGCCGTTGCTGAACGGCACCGCACCGCCGGCGTGGCGCACCGTCGGGCTGGTGGAGCACCACGGCCCCGATTTCGACAAGAACGACCCGGACAAGCCCGCGAAGAACAGTGGCAATCCGACCACCTACGAGGCGATTCGGAGCACCGCCTACACCTACGTCGAATACGCCGACGGCGCCAAGGAGTACTACGACCGGACCACAGATCCGCAGGAACTGCACAACACCGCCGCTCAACTGCCGCCGGACAAGGCCCGGCAACTGCACGACACGCTGCGGGCGATGGCCTCCTGCCACGGGGCGGCCGCCTGCCGGCACTGACCCCGTTCACCGGAGCACGCGGAGGCACTCGACGCCGCTCACTCCAACAGCGCGAATCCCGACTCGTACCGCGTCTTGCCGAGTGCTGCCACCACGATCTGGAGGAACCCCATCGCCTCGAGTTCCCTTGCGCGGGTCAGCGGGCCGACGTCGACCGCGCGCATTCCCGCCGCCTCGATGAACTCCGCGACGGCCATCTTCGCCTCGGCGTAGTCACCGGCGAACAGGACGGTCGTGCGCGTCGTGCCGTTCGTGCCGCTGACGAGCGTGTCTCCGAGATTGACGTTGAACGCCTTGACGACGGCAGTGCCTGCGGGCAGCAGCTTCACGAGTTCGGCCGCGGTGGACGAATCAGCGGGTGACTTCAGCCGGTCGTAGGTGGAGAAATCGATGGGGTTGCTGATGTCGATGACGACCTTTTCGCGGAACTGGTCCCGATAGTGCTCGACGATGCCCGGGTACGCCCCGTAGGGAACGGCGAGCACGACCAGGTCTCCGGTGAGCTTGTCGCCCATGACGCCGTAGCCGGGACCAGGACGCGCCGCGGACCTGCTTTCCGCACTGCGCTTGATGATCTGGACGCTTGTGCCTGCCCGGGCCGCGACCTCCGCGATCGCCCCGCTCATCTTGCCGCTGCCGATGATGCTGATCGAGGTCATGCGACCGGTACCCCCTGAAATCGGTTGAGCGCCTGTTCGGCCACCTTCTGTGCGTCGTAGTCGAATACCGCGCTCCGCCGGAAATCGCGCCCGACCCGGAGATCGGCGTCGCGCTTCTCGAGGTCCGCGAATTCGTACTGCGCGTCGAACATGGCGCCGGCCCGGCGAGAGCCGTTCTGCAGGATCGCCGTGCGTTGCATGCGGACCGAGGTGTAGCGCCTGAACGCCTCGGGAATGTCGGCGACGCTGTCGGCCGCCGCGAGGAACGTCGCGAGCGCCATGCTGTCCTCGATCGCCTGGTTCACCCCCTGTCCCTGGTGCGGCAGCATCGTGTGCGCCGCGTCGCCGAGCAAGGTGATCGGCCCTCGGGACCAGTTGGCGAGAGGTTCGTGATCGAAGAGGCCCCACCAGAAGGTGTGCTCGATGCGCCCGATGAACTCCTGGAGTCTCGGGTCCCAGTCCGCGCCCGCGAACTCGGCGGCGAGTTCGCCGACCTCCGCCGGGCCGGACCAGGCCCCGTCGAGCGGCCGGTCGCTCGGGATGCCGGCGACGAAGTTGAACAGCTTCCGCTGCTGCAGCGGATAGCACATGAAGTGCCTCCGGTTGCCCATCCACACCTGGCTGATCATGGGCCAGTCGCCGGGCAGGCGGGACGCGTCGACCACTCCGCGATAAACGATGTACCCGGAGTAGACCGACTCTGGGAACTGGCCGACGGCTCCCCGCACCACCGAATGGATGCCGTCCGCTCCGATCACGGCGTCGAACACGCCGTCCGCGCCGTTCTCGAACTCGACGCGGACGCCGGAGCCCAGTGGCTCCACGGAAACCAGCCGGTGGCCGAGACGGATGGTCGCCGGATCGACCTCCTGTGCCAAGGCGTCGATCAGGTCCGGGCGGTACATGCCGATGTTCTGGTGCTGCTTGGCCGAGTCCTCCCAGGCCGCGTCGGTCACCAGACCGCCCATGGCGTTCAGGTAGACGCCGTGCCCGTCCGGGACCGCTCCGACCCGCCTGATCCGATCGAGCACGCCGAGCCTCTCGAGAACGCGCGCGGCGTTCGGCGCGACCGTGACCCCCGCGCCCACTTCGCCCAGCTTGCCCGCCTGCTCGAACACGGTGGCCCGTACTCCGGCGATCTTCCGCAGCGCGATCGCGGCCGTCAGCCCGCCCATCCCTCCGCCGATGATCGCGATGCGAGTGTCCTGACTTGCCACTGCTTCTCCCCCAAAGTCCTTGCCAGCCCTCCGTTCGGAGGGATCGGGAAGCTGTTCCTCCCATCATGCGAGGCCTTCCTCTGCGTGTAAATCGTGGTAATGTGAGGATGTAATTCGGTTGAACTGAAGAAGGGGAAGGGCAGCCATCTCCGAGGTGAGCCTGCGGCAACTCGAACTGTTCGCGGCACTGCCGAACTTCCCCACGCTCAGCGCGGCCGCGGCGCACCTGCACATCTCGGAATCCGCGCTGTCGCAGGCGGTGTCGAGCCTCGAAAGCGCCGTCGGCGAGCAGCTGTGCGTGCGGCGCAAGGCCAGAGGGCTCACGCTCACTCCGACCGGTCAGGATTTCGCCAGACGGGCTCGTCAGATCGTGGCCGACACGCACGAACTCGTCCTGAACGCCGGGCGCGAACAGGAGCTGCGGGGTCCGGTGCGGCTCGGCTGCTACTCGAGCTTCGCCGCGAACGTGGTGCCGGAGCTTCTCGAGGGCTTCCCCAAGCGCCATCCTGGCGTGAGCATCGGGATCACGGTGGGCACCAACGAAGAACTGCTCTCCGATCTCGAGGCAGGGCGGCTCGACGTGGCCCTCGTGTACGACGTGTCGCTGCCGACCGGATGCCGCCGCCGCAGGATCTACGCGACCGAACTCGAGGCGCACCTGCCTCCCGGGCATCCGCTCGCGGCGGCCGAAACAGTGGACCTAGCGGATCTCGCCGATGAGCCCTACATCCAGTACGACGCGACACCGGGCGTCCGCAACGTGGCGGACGCGTTCACCGCGCGCGGCCTGGAGCCCAAGATCGAAGCCAGGGTCTCCCAGATCGGCCTCGTCGAGGCACTGGTGGGCCGCGGACTCGGCTACGGGCTGCTCATGTCCCGGCCCCACGCGCTCCCCGTGAGCATCGAGGGACGACCGGTCGTCATCCGGCCCCTCGACCCCCCGGTCACGGTGACCCACGTAGTGGGGATCTGGCCCGCGGACATGAAGCTCACTCCGCGCGCCTCCGCCCTTCTCGACTTCGCTGCCGAACGGCTCGGCGACGCGGTTTCGGCTCGCACCGCACCCGAGGACACCGCCGCGTCCGTACTGGAACGTTAGGAATTCCTTGGCGTCCCGCGTTCCCTTCGTCGCCCCGGACACGCAGAAGCGATCAGGAGCCCAAGGCTTTCCAGCCACGTCAACGATCAACGCCTGACCCTTCGCGCTTGGATGGAAGCAGTCCACAGCGGACACATCGCTCGGATCGAACCAGGCGACGGCGGCAAAGCGAGAACCGCGGAATCGGCGAGTGCGCTGTTGTTCCGCGGAGTGCTGTGCGACTTCCTGGTCTGCCTCGCAGTGCGGACGGCCGCGCGCGAAGCCGGACGGCGTGCCCGCTTGCCGCTAGGCGACCCTGCATTCAGGTGTCCAGCGAGCCGCCCCGGCTATCGCCGGTCGCGCTCCTCCGGCTCGGCCGCCGCCGCGTCCCGGCTGTGCACGGCATTCAGAAGATCGAGATAGCCGTCCACGGCTTCCCACAGGCTGTTCTCCGGATAGCGGCCAAGCCCCCGATGCTCGCGGCGCCAATCCCGATCCCAGTACTTCTGATGTGCGACGCGGAGTCGTGCGAGCGCGCGGTCGAGTTCCGTTTCGGTGCGCCGCCGCAGTTCCGCGACGCTCGCCGGGTTTCCCGGCAGATCCCCGAACCGGCGCTCGCGCAGGGCGTCCAGCACGGCCTCGTCAGGTCCATCGACCGACCAGAACCGGACCGGCGCACGGATCACGTGGTTCCACACCGGCTCGTGCCGCGACCGCCAGCAGTACGCGAACCCGCCCTTGTCCACCCGCAGGCGATCCGCCAGCCACGCCGTCCCGGGCGGTTGCGAGCACCATGGCACCTCCTCGGCCGGCAGGTCGAGGGCGAACGCGACCTGGACGGACTCAACGGGATCGGCTCCGGCGAGGACATCTCCGAAGACGTACGCCGCACGCAGGAACGGCTCGTCGGCCGGCAGGCGTTTCGCCTGCTCGCACGCGTCAGCCAGCTCGCGCAGCTTTTCGACAGCTCGTCGGTAGCGCATGGCGAAAAGGTCACCTCCACAGGTCGGTCAGCCTCGCGCCGGACCGCTCACGGCAGTCCGGCTCGGTCGAGTTCCTCGCGCAGAGCCCGTTTGGTTCGGTGTGTCGTACGCAGCGCGACGAGGTGGGACTGGAAGGCAGCCGCCCGGCCACCGCGCGACAGCTGGCGCGCTTCCGTCAGCAACCGCGCCGCCGTGCGGTAAGCGTCGCGGTTCTTGTGCTGGATCGCCTGGTCCGCGGCGGCGAGCAGAATCGGGATCGCGTCGTCCGGGTGGGTCGCGCCGCGCTCCCGGGCAAGCCGGAGCCACACCTCGTCCCGGCAACCGCCGTCCGAGGCTGCCCGCCAGGCCGCGTCGGTGTCGCCTTCCCACAGCAACACCTCCACCAGCAGGGAGTGCCCGGCCGGACCGAGGCGGGGCCGTGCGGCGAACCTGGCCGACGCCGCGGGGTGCGACCGCAGCAGCTCGACCGCACGTTCCCGCCAGGCCGGAAACCCGGTGCCCGCCGCGTCGCGCAGTGCGAGGTAGCTGTCCAGACTCGGCCGGTCCGCGAAATTCGCCCATCGCAGCTCGGCGGCCTCCGACCGGCGCCCGGCACGGAGGTGGCAGTCCGCGGCCAGCGACCGCAGCCGCGGATCCGGCGGGAAATCCGCCAGACCGCGGTCCAGCCAATCCAGCGCTTCGTCGTCCCGGCCGTCCGCGCACAGCCGCTCGGCGATGCGCAGCACGCCGTATGCGCTGGTCACGTCGCGGGACAGGACCTCGATCAGCGCGTCGGCGCCGCCGGTGGATTCGGCCAGCCGCTCCATCAGGACGGTCACGACGAACCCGCGACTGCTGTAGTCGTGCGGTTTCCGCGGCGGCAGCTCCCGCCAGGCCTGCTCGACCAGCTCCCGATAGCGCGCCAGCCCCGCCGGCCCCAGCACCTGCTCGTAATCCGGCAGTGCGGAGAGAAACACCTCGCAGTCGCTGGAAAGCGCTCGCCGGACCAGCGACTCGGCCAGCGCGACCGGATCGGGCTCGCCGGCCGCGCAGGCGGTCAGATGGATCTCCTCCGCCCGGTCCAGCGCCTCTCGCAGGCCGCCGCCGGAGTCGTCCACCTGTCCGGCCGCGTCGTCCAGCAGTTCCAGCGAGTACTCGGCCAACTCGGCCGCCGCGTCGGGAAAGCCCGCGTCCACCACTGCGGCCACTTCGCCCAACGCCGCGTTGACCCCGCGGAAATACGAATAAGCCGTGTCGTAGTCCACGAAGCCGCGGATCTCGATGGCGTCTTCCAGACGTTCCCGCAGCGCCCGGGCGTCAAAAACAGTCCGCGCGTCCGCACCCCTCGCGACCTCCAGCCGAGCCCGCACCGTCGCATCGGCGCCCGAGACGGCCAGCAGTTGATCCGCCAGCCACGCCGGGTCTTGAGCAAGCAGGAATTCACGCAGCCGATCGTCCGTGACGGGCCGCACTCGAGATTCGCCCGCCTCGCCGCCGGCGTCCAGCCAAGCAAGGGCCGTCGCTACGCAGTGCTTACAGAACACCCCTTCCTGCCCGTACGGGCAGGAACAGCGGCCGGCCAGCCCGTTCGCCGAGATGCCCAGACGCACCCGGTAGACGCTCGTCCCGGCTACCGTCGCAGTCGCCGCCGTCCCGTCGATCGTGAACCGGTGCACCTGACCTGCCGCGAAATACGCTCGCCCACGCTCGAACGAACGCGCGTCCGACAGGTCCCGCACGGACCGCTCAGTCAGTTTCGCCACAGCCATGGGCGGGGATGATGCCACCCGCGGGCGGCCGCCCGGGCGGCGCCGCGACTTCCGGCGATCCGAGGCTGCCCTTCAGGAGGCTGCGAAGGAATCGTCGCGGGCCTGCTCTCGCGGGGTCCCGCACCGGACTGAACCCTGTCTGAAACGACCCGCTAACCGCTGTTCTGGGCGAATTCACCGCTGCCGCGGGCCGGCTGTGCGCGTCCGGTCACCGGATCCTGATCACCGCGCTACCGGAACGCAGAGTCCGCGAGATCCCATGCCATGTGCCAAACCTCGTCCGGAAGGCTTCTCCCATGCCGATTCCCGTATCCGAAGCTCTCGACCTGCAGGCGGACGTCGCCGACGGAAAGATCGAGGACCTGCGCCGTCCCGGCCGCTACCTGGTGAGCTCGATGCTCGCCGGGGCGTTCATCGGCGTGGCGGTCGTGCTGCTGCTGTCCGCGACCGGACCTCTCACCGCGGCGAGTTCGCCGTGGACGAAAACGGTGCAGGGCCTGGTGTTCGGGATCGCGCTGACCGCCGTGGTGTTCGCCGGCGCGGAACTGTCCACGGGGAACATGATGACGATGGTGCAGGGCGCGCTCGTCCGGCGGCGCGGCGCCGGTGCGGCAGTGGCGGTGATCGTGGTGTCGTTCGTCGGCAACCTGCTCGGTTCGCTCGTCTTCGCCTGGCTCGTGCACGAGGGCGGAGTGCTGTCCGTAGGCGGCTCCGCCGGGCACCCCGGTCCGGGCGCGGCTCTGCTCGCGAGCCTGGTCAAGGCGAAAACCGCGGAATCGGCGAGTGCGCTGTTCTTCCGCGGCGTGCTGTGCAACTTCCTGGTCTGCCTCGCCGTGTGGATGGCCGCGCGCACGAAGTCGGACGGCGCGAAGCTGGCGCTGATCTTCTGGTGCCTGCTCGCGTTCGTCAGCTCCGGATTCGAGCACGTGGTCGCCAACATGACGACCTACACCCTCGGCCTCCTGGACGGCGTGCCCGGCGCGACGATCGGCGCGTTCGGCCGCAACCTGCTGTTCGTCGGGCTGGGAAACCTGGTCGGCGGCGGGCTTCTCGTCGGAGTCGCGTACGTCTTGCTGGGCAACCAGTCCCGCGTGACCGCTCCCCCGGCCCCGGCTGCGGAAGAACTCACGACCACCGGCAGCTGACCCGGGCGCGGTCGGCGCCGGGCTGCGGCATCGGCCTCTTCGGAGACCGATGCCGCAGCCCGGACGGGTCACCCGGTGACGAGCGACAGGCCGTAGGTCTGCAGGATCTCGTTCACCGGCTGGAACCAGGTCTCGCCGCCGGTGCTGCAGTTGCCGAAGCCGCCCGAGGTGACGCCCTGGGCTTGGTCGCCGGTGATGAACGAGCCGCCGGAGTCGCCGGGTTCCGCGCACGCGTTGGTGTGCGTCGCCTGGTAAACCGCGCCCTGGGCGTAGTTGATGGTCTCGTTCAATCCCAGCACGGTGCCGCAGTGCCAATGCGAGGTCGAGCCGGAGCGGCAGATCGACGAACCGGCAGGCGCGACGGCCGACCCGCGGACGATCACGTCGCTGACCGTGCCCCAGCCGAGCACGACGGGGGCGGTCCACCAGCCGTTGCCGATGGTGATGTAGGAGTAGTCGTTGCCGGGGAAGGAAGATCCGGCGAACGTGCCCATCGCCGAGTTGTCCCAGCCGACGACGGAGCTGCCCTTGCTGCCGCAGTGCCCGGCGCTGACAAACCCGCCGCGCACCGAGAAACCGATGGAGCAGCGGGTGTTTCCGTTGATGTAGTAGGGATCCCCGCCGACGGTGCCTGCCGAGAAGGTCTGCGGCCGGGCTCCGGACGCCACGGTCACCGGGCCTGCTGCACGGGCTCGCGCGAGGAAGGCGTCGACGTCCGGACCATGCGCGCCGGGCTGGAGGGTGACGACCACACTGCCGCTGCGGGGATCCGCGTGCCAGCCGCTGACCGAGGCCGGGGCTCGTTTCGCTTTCGCGGCGGTGTCGATGGCGGTCTTCGCCGCGTCCAGCGCCGCGGCGGTGACCTTTGCCGGAACAGTTTCCGCGCCAGTCCGGTGAACGGCGTCGGCCACGGCCGGGTCCGTCACGCCGACGACCAGCTTGCCGCGCGCGGGGTCGAACCAGGCCCCACCGAAGGCCGTTCCAGCCGCCTGCTGGGCCGCGGGCATCTGCTTCGACGCGGTCAGCTCCTGCCGGAGCCGGGTCTGCGCTTGTGCGGCGCTGAGGCCGAGATCCCGTTGCATGGCCGAGATCAGTCCGGGCGACGCCTGGGCGGCGGGCGCGACCACGGCGGTGAGACTGGCCGCGAGAACGGCCGCACCGGTGAGGCTGAGGGTGATTCTTCGACGCATCGGAACTCCTCGAAGGCCGGGGGAAAGAAACCCACTGTCGGCCGAGTGTGCGGAGGCTGCGCGAAGCCGGTCCAGCGGCGGCCCACGTTTTGTCCGAAACCTGTCGCCGCGACTGCTCCGTTCGTCCACTCCGGCACGGACTTCCGGGCAACTGGCGCGCCGGCGCCGCTCAGATGGGCGGGGCGGGTGAACCGGATCTGAATCGACAGGGCTAGGGCAACAATGTCCCCATGTCTTCGATTGCGGCTTTCTCGACCCTGTCCGTCCTCCTGGTCCTCATTCCCGGACCCGCGGTCATGCTGATCCTCAAGAGCGCGATCGCTCGCGGCCGGGGCCCGGCCCTGCTGACCGCGCTGGGAGTGCTGACGGCCGACCTGGCCTGGGCAGGCGCGTCCGTCGCCGGACTGACCGCGCTGCTGGTGTCCTCGCAGGTGGCGTTCGACGTGGTCCGGTACCTGGGCGCCGCCTACCTGATCTTCCTGGGCGGCAAACTCCTGCTGACCCGCTCCGGTCCAGATTTGGCGGCGCTGACCACCGGCAGGCCGCGCAGCGGATGGCGCGCGTTCCGGGAAGGACTGCTCAGCGACTTGTCCAACCCCAAGACCGTCATCGTCTTCACCAGCGTCATCCCCCAATTCCTCCACCACGGCGCGCGACCCGTCGACACGCTGGTCCTCGGGGCAGCGTTCGCGGTGATCGGCTTCCTCTCCCTCACCAGCTACGCCCTCGTTTTCAGCGCCGCTGCCAGGATGCTGCGCAACGCACGAGTGGTCCGCGCAATTCTCCGGACGGGCGGCGCGATCCTCGCGGCGTTCGGCATCGGCCTAGCCGTCGAACGCCCCGCTGCGTAGATGGTCTGCTGACCGCTTCCGGCGCTCCACTCAAGCGAGCGGAGTGTCGTCCAGAGCCTTCGCGAGATCCCCCGGCGTGTCATAGAGGGCGACGGCACCGGCCTCCCGGAGTTCGTCGTCGCCGAAGCCACCGGAGCGGACGACGATCGCGGGCATCCCGGCTCGTTTCGCCGCTTCGACATCCCACACCGAGTCGCCGACCATGACCGCGGACGCGTCGGACGGGGCGCCCAGCTTCTTCAACGCCGCCTGCAGCAGATCCGGGGCCGGTTTGGACGCCTCGACGTCGGCACTGGTGGTCCAGTCGTCGACGAGGTCGCGCGCGTCGAGTTTGTCGAGGAAGACATCCGCGTGACGCTGCTGAGCCGAACTGGCGAGCACCACCCGGTGGCCGCGCTCCTTGAGGGCCACGAGCAGATCGCGCGCGCCCGGCAACGGCGCCATCTCCTCGAGCAGCGCGTCGACCTCCTTGCCCTGCTGCTCCCGGGCCCGATCGCCCGCCCGGCGCTCCAGCCCCTCCCCGCCGACCGCGGCGACGAGCTGGTCCCCGCCCATCCCGATCAGCCGGTGCAGCCGCCACACCGGATACACCTCGCCCACCGACCGCAACGCCCGGTACCAGGCGAGAGCGTGGTGGTAGTTGGAATCAATGAGCGTCCCGTCGATGTCGAGGACGGCAATGGGGGAAGCAGTCACGATCACTGATTACCCACCGCCGCGGGAGTCAATCACCGGCGGCATCTCTCCGGACGACTCAAGCGCCGCCTTGGCTTGCCGCATCTCGTCCTCGACGTCCGGCCGCAAAGTCCGGCGCAAAACCGGCTCCGCGAACCACTTCAACGGCCCCTTGAACCCGCATCGCACAGTCCGGGTAACCGCAGTGCGCTCGCCCGAGGCCGCGCACACCCAGCTGGCGCTGAACTCGGAAACGAGATTGGCCAGCCGATTCGCCGGGATCGGCGGCAATCGCACGTCCACCCGCTCGCCCGGGGTGCGGGTCATCCGCGAAACCACCTTGGCAGCAGGGCCGGGAATGCCCGGAAGCCTGCTGCCGAAACGAAATTCGGTGACGTCCCCGGCGCGCCGCACCCATTCGATCGCACCGATCTTGCGGTCGACCGCCGCATAGGCACGGGGATCCATCGCGAGGAAGCCTTCCCAGCCGCGTGGCCGCTGCAAGCCCGGCTTTCGCTCGGGCTCAAGGACCGGTGAACAACGGACGGCTCTCCGCTGAATGGCCCGGCTCGGCCTTGGCGTTCCGGACGTTCTCTTGGACGCCAGTGGCACCGTTCTTCAGGAGGACCGCCACGGCTATCACCAGTCGCGATCCCCCGGCTGGTCGGTCGCCGCGTCTGGCCAGCGGAGAGCGGTCAGAAGATCGAGATAGCCGTCCACGGCGTCCCACAAGCGGTTCTCTGGGTATCGGCCATTCCCCCGGTGCTCGCGGCGCCAATCCCGATCCCAGTACTTCTGATGCACGACACGGAGTTGACGCAGGGCCCGGTCGAGTTCCGCTTCGGTGCTCCGCCGCAATTCCGTGCTGCTCGGCGCGTTGCCCGGCAAATCCCCGAACCGGCGGTCGCGCAGGGCGTCCAGCACGGCCTCGTCCGGTCCGGCGGGCGACCAGAACCGGACCGGCGCACGGATCACGTGGTTCCACACCGGCTCGTGCCGCGACCGCCACCAGTACGCGAAGCCGCCCTTGTCCAACCGCAGGCTGTCCGCAAGCCACGCTGTCCCGGGCGGTTGCGAGCACCATGGCACCTGCTCGGCGGGCAGGTCGAGGGTGAGCGCGACCTGGACGGACTCGACGGAATCCGCTCCGGCAAGCACGTCCCCGAAGACGTATGCCGCGCACAGGAACGGCTCGTCGACGGGCAGGCGTCTCGTGTGCTCGCACGCGTCGGCCAGCTCGCGCAGCTTTTCGACGGCTCGGCGGTAGCGCATGGCGAGAGTGTCACCTCCAAAGGTCGTTCGGCCCTCGTGCCCGCGCACGACGGCTCACGGCAGTCCGGCTCGGTCGAGTTCCTCGCGCAGCGCCCGTTTGGCTCGATGCGTCGTACGCAGCGCGCCGAGATGGACCGGAAATCGGCCGCCCGGGCACCGCGCGACAACTGGCCCGCTTCCGTCAGCAACCGCGCGGCAGTGCGGTAAGCGTCGCGGTTCTTGTGCTCGATCGCCTGATCCGCGGCCGCGAGCAGAATCGGGATCGCGTTGTCCGGGCGGGTCTCGCCGCGTTCCCGGGCAAGCCGGAGCCACAGCTCGTCCCGGCAGCCGCCGTCCGAGGCTGCCCGCCACGCCGCCGAGCGCGCGGTCAGCGGATGAGGTCGACCGGCACGCCGACATCGACCCGTGTCCAGGCCTTGTCCGCGGTGACCGCACGGCCTTCCGGGACGCTACGGGCGACCGCGAGGCACGCGCGGTCGCCCAGCGACAGCCCTCCGCTGCGGGTGCTGCTCCACAGCACCGCGGTGTCTACCGCTTCGGCAGCGGTGAACGCGGCCACCGTCGCGCCGAGGGAAAGCACGACGCCTGCCGCTTCCGCCGGCGCTGGATGGCCGTTCTGAGCGAGCTTCTGCACGACCTCGGAGAAGTTCACGGCGCTGATCACCGCCCCTCGGATCTGCGCGGCAACCTGGTCGTGGCCGTCCTCGCGGTAGATCAGCGCGAGGACCGCGCTCGCGTCCAGCACCGCCGTCACGCCGAACCCCCCACCTGCTCGCCTGACGCGGCCGCATTGCCGCTGGAGCCCTCCCGCGCCGCCTCAGCTCGCCGGTCGGCAATCAGGGAATCCGTCACGCTTCCGGCCGCGCCGGCTGCACGGGCCGCCGCGATCGCTTCGTCCTGCACCCTCTGCAGCAGATGATCGCGGTCCTCGAGAACCACCCTGCCTCGTTCGACGTAGGCGACAAGGTTCGATCCCGGAGAGATCCCCGCCGCCTGCCGAAGCTGTGCCGGAATCGTCACCCGGCCGTCGGGGGCGACGGATACGTCGGCCCTCGCCGTCATGAGATCTGCGCGCGTCATGCTCCTCAGCATACCGCCGGGCTCAGCGAACCTCCACCGTAAAGTGTCGAAGTCCGGCGAGGATCTCGATTCCTCGGCGGCGATCGAGCAAACCCGGCGGAAGCGCGTGAACCTCGGCACAGCGGGCGGGCCTCATCCGGTGCCAAAGATCGTGCGCGCGTACCCGCCGGGCATACCGAAAATTCAGCTCTTTCGAACCTCAGCCGCCGCTTCCGACTTCCTGAGCCGGATGCTCTCGTCCGGCTCACGACCCCGCCGGTACCAGGCGGGAACGTCGGAACGTGCTCGCTCTGGGGTTCGGCACGTCAGTCCGGTCTTCGCGAGGCCGATTCACAGTCCTGCAAATACGCCGGACGATCTCGATGCTTGCCACAACGAGAAGACCGCTCGGGCTGCGTCCACAGCGGACGTCGCCCCGACACCAGCCGGGCGGCTGAGTTTTCCGGTTCGGGAAAGACGCGCTGGGCGACGCGACTCGGGTGCCGACCCGGGAAGCGGCCGGCACCCGAGTCCGGGCGAGCCGGCGGGGTCAGCCGGCGACGAGGGACAGTCCGTAGGTCTGCAGGATTTCGTTCACCGGCTGGAACCATGTCTCGCCGCCGGTGCTGCAGTTGCCGAAGCCGCCCGAGGTGACGCCCTGGGCTTGGCCGCCGGTGACGAACGAACCGCCGGAGTCGCCGCGTTCCGCGCACGCGTTGGTGTGCGTCGCTTCGTAGACCGCGCCCGGGCGTAGTTGATGGTTTCGTTCAGGCCCAGCGACGGCCCGCATTTTGTCCGAAACCCGTCGCCGCGGCTGCTCCGACCGTCCACTCCGGAACAGACTTCCGGGCAACTGGCGCGCCGACACCGCCGGAAGCTCGCCCTCGGCACAGCTCGCGTGCCGGTGTTCCGGAGGCTGGCTCCAGCGGCTGCATGGCGCGAGCACACGACCACCAAAAGGTGCTAGTTCTCTCCGTCTCAACCGCGCGGCTCGGATAGGCTCGTCGGTATGTCGCCCCCGAACACGGGATGTATCACCGGAATCCTCCACAAAGCGAGCGCTTACACTCGACAGACGACGGGCGGACTCACCGGCCGGCGCGGGACTAGAGGAGGATCGCCGGATGACCACGCTCTCGGCCGACCTGTGGCCCGACGTGCAGCCTGAGACCGCGCGACGGCTGATGCTCGCCGGGGTGGAGTCGTTCGCCGAGCGCGGCTACCACGCCACCACCACGCGGGACATCGCCGGTGCGGCGGGGATGAGCCCGGCCGCGCTGTATGTGCACTTCCCGTCCAAAGCCGCGCTGCTTTTCGCGATCAGCCGCAACGGGCACGAGCAGACGCTGGCCCTCGTCGAGGATGTGATCGGGCGGGTCACCGGCCCAGTGGAGCGGATGCGGCTGCTCGTCGAAGATTTCGTCGCCTGGCACGCGCGGCGGCACACGGTCGCGCGGGTCGTGCAGTACGAGCTGAATGCGTTGCCGGAGAAGGAATACCAGGTCGTCGCGCAGCTTCGGCGGAAGATCGAGCAGCGCGTGCGCGAGGTGATCGCCGACGGGGTCGAGTCCGGTGCGTTCACCGTCGGCGACGTCGGGATCGCGGCGCGCGCGGTGCTGTCGCTGGGCGTCGACGTCGCGCGCTGGTACAGCGAACGGACCCGGCAGACCCCCACTGAACTCGGCAAGGAGTACGGCGAACTCGTCCTCCGCATGCTCGGCGCGGGCTAGAGCGCCAGCACCAGCTTGCCCCGCGCCTGCCGCGACTGGCTCAGTTCGAGCGCGGCCCGCCAGTCGTCCAGCGGGAAAATCCGGGAAACCGGGATCGAAAACCGGCCCTCCGCCGCTAGCGACGCGAACTCGCCGAGGACGTCGTAGCGCGGCTGAGCGCCCGAGCTGACAATGGTCTGGACCCCGGGCTGGTCCGAGCTGAGGTCGAGCGTCAGCACGTGTCCGGGTTCCTTGACCGTGCGCACAAGTTCGGCCACCTTGCCGCTGAACGGCGCCGCGTCCAGCACCCGATCGACCGGCCCCCCGGCCAGCGCCGTCACGCGTTCGGCGATTCCGTCCTGGTAGCCGGTGACTTCCGCGCCGGCCGAACGGAGGGCGGCGGCGTGCGTTTCGCCCGCGGTGACGATCACGCGTGCCCTGCGCAGGAGCGCGATCTGCGCTGCGGCGAACCCGGTGGTGGTGCCCGCGCCGTGTACGAGCAAGGTGCCGGAGCCGAGTGCGTCGAGCGCCGCGTAAGCCGTTCCGACCGCCATCGGCAGAGCCGCCGCGTGCACCGCGTCGAGCCCGTCCGGCCGCGGGAACCACGTGTCGAGCAGCGCCTGTTCAGACGCACCCGCGGTGGGGCCAGTGAACGGCGCGATGCCGAAAACCGGGTCGCCGACCTCGACGCCGGTCACGCCTTCGCCGAGAGCGTCGACCGTGCCGGACACCTCCAGGCCGATCCCGCGCGGCAGGTCACCGGCGAAGAGGCCCTCGCACAACGCCCAGTCCGCCGGGTTCAGGCCGCACGCCTGGACCGCGACGCGGATCCGCCCCGGCCCGGGTTCGGGGGCCGCAGCGTCCTCGACCCGCAGGACCTGGGCCGCAGGACCGTGTTCAGAGAAACGAAGGGTGCGCATCCGGCTGTCTCCTCGTGAGTGATGACAGAAGCTGTCGTCACTGACGCTACCAGAGTGATGACAGCATCTGCTGTCGCTACACTGGCCCCATGGCGCGATGGGAGGGCAACACCCGGAACCGGCTCGAGCAAGCCGCACTGGAGTTGTTCGAGGAACAGGGCTACGACCGCACGACGGTCGCGCAGATCGCCCAGCGCGCGAACCTCACCGAGCGGTCGTTCTACCGCTGGTTCGCGGACAAACGGGAAGTGCTGTTCGGCGGCAGCCAGGAACTGGAAACCGAATTCGTCACCGCGATCGACGCCGTCCCGCCAGGAACGCCCGCGCTGCCGACCCTGCTGGCCGCCTTCGCTACGGCGCCACGCGTATTCCGTCCGCGCGAATTCCTGCTGCGCCGAGCGACCGTGATCGCTGCCAATCCCCCGTTGCGTGAACGGGAATTGATCAAACTCGTCACCATTTCCGAAACCCTCACCAGCGCACTGAAAGACCGCGGCATCGATCCCCAAACCGCCCGGCTGGCCACCGACCTCGGACTCTCCGTCCTACGACTCGCCACCGAACGCTGGATGACCGAGAAACACCGCGACAGCAACAGTTTCCCCGGGGCCCTGTCAACCGCCGCCGCGGATTTGCTCGCCGTCGCCACCGGCGGAAGTCCGGCCTGACGTCGCCCGCGCGAATCGTTGCGCGATGTTCGCCATCCGGTCCAGCAATTCCGGCGGCCCGTCCTCCACCACGAAGTCGAATTCCCACTGCGCCAGGTAAAACGGAATGGATTCGAAGGTTTTCGCGCCGGTGCGGATCCGGCAGGTTTCGTCGTCGATCGGCTCGATCACCGCCGTCGTCGGGGAAATCCACGCCGTCAGCACTTCCGCCGGAGCCGACACGCGCAGCGTCACGATGTGCGGATACGGCGCGGTCGCGATCCGGCTCGACACGTAAGCGGCGAGGTCCTCGGCCGGCGGTTCCCTTGGCGTGAAACGGAAACTAGGCACCGGGAGACCGTCGATGCGGTCCAGCCGGAAGGTGCGCCAGTCGTCTCGGCCGAGGTCCCACGCGACGAGGTACCAGCGCCAGCCGGCGTGCACGAGCCGCAACGGTTCCACGTCGCGTTCGGTCACCTCGCCCGCGTGGGTGCCGTAGGTGAATCGCAGGCGCTCGTTGTCCCGGCACGCCGCCGCGACCACGGTCAGCAGCTCCGCGTCGATCGTCGGCCCGCCGCCGGGGATCCGGACCATCGCCGAATCCATCGCCCGCACCCGGTGCCGCAGCCGCGCGGGCAGCACCTGTTCGAGCTTCGCCAACGCCCGCACGGACGTCTCCTCGATGCCCGCCACCGTGCCGTTCGCCGCCGTGCGCAGGCCGACCGCCACCGCGACCGCCTCGTCGTCGTCCAGCAGCAGCGGCGGCAGCGCCGCACCGGAACCTAGCCGGTACCCGCCCGCGACCCCCGGCGTCGCGTGCACCGGATAACCGAGCTGCCGCAGCCGTTCGACGTCGCGGCGGATCGTCCGGACGTCGACCCCCAGCCGGCCCGCGAGGTCCGGACCAGGCCATTCGCGACGCGCCTGCAACAGCGAGAGCAGGCGCAACAGGCGTTCGGAGGTTCCGTACATGCCGAGCACTCTGCCACGCTTCGCGGACAGGTTCGGTCCTCGATCGCCAGGGCAACGCGGCGACGTGCGAAAGTGACGCATGCTCGACGACCTGCTCGCTGTCGCCCGCGAAGAGGCGGAAGCCGGAAAAGCCGAGGGCGGCGTGCCGATCGGCGCGGCCCTGTTCGACCGCGACGGGAAGCTGCTCGGCCGCGGCCACAACCGCCGCGTCCAGGACGGCGACCCGTCCCTGCACGCCGAAACCACCGCCTTCCGCGCCGCCGGCCGCCGCCCGCACTACCGCGACACGATCATGGTCACCACGCTGTCGCCGTGCTGGTATTGCAGCGGTCTGGTCCGGCAATTCGGCATCCCGCACGTGGTGATCGGCGAATCCCGCACCTTCACCGGCGGCCACGGCTGGCTCGCCGACCACGGCGTCCGCGTCGACCTCCTCGACGACCCCGCCTGCGTCGCCCTGATGACGGAATTCATCGAACGGGAACCGGCGCTCTGGTTCGAGGACATCGGCGAACCGACGTGACTCACGCCAGCGGCGAAAACTCCAGCGGCACCGCGATGACCGAGTCCGCGCCGAGAATCTCCTCCGGCGCGCCCGGCGGCGGCCACATCCCCTTCGCGTAGAGGTCGCGACGGATCGCGAGCCGTTCGTCCAAGCTCGCGAACGGCCAGATCTGGATGATCCGGTCCGGGCCGTCGAGCGCGTACATCACGACGGTCAGCGGATCGACCAGATGCCGCGCGGGCAACGCTTCGCGCCAGCCGTCGATCGTCGCGGTCAGACCGCCCGGCCGGAGGTGGTAGTCGCGGATCTCGTACACCGAGCCGTACGTTCCCGGCCGCACCGGCGGCACGAACGGGAACGGCGCGAAACTCTGCAGCGACAGGTCGGTCAGACAGCCGCCGCCGAACGGTTCGCGGCTGTGCCGGGCGCGCAAGCGTTCCTCGTCCAGCGCTTGCTGGTTCTCGAACCCGCGCAGCACGACCAGCCTGCCGAGCGGACCGTTTTCCGTCTGCCAGCAGCCGAGCAGTTCGCCGTGCCCCTCGACCCACGGCAGCACGCCTTCGACGGCTTTCGGCCCGTCGAGCAGCTGGAACGACAGAATCGCCAGCTCGTACCGGACAGCCTGCTGCTCCGGGGCGACGTCGGCACCGCTGATCCGGACCGGTTCGGTCATGACGCTCCTACTTCGTTCGCTCGCCCTTCCAGCCTGACACAGCCCCGCGGCCGCGCTCGCTGAGCGGACTCGGCTGCCCTCCCGGCCACGCACCGCTTCCCGATCGTCCCGCTGACCGGAGCCCCGGAACCTCCCGGCGACCTCGGCGCCGTCGGTGAGGTTTTTTCCCACTCCCGCCCATGTCTTGACACTTCTCAATGGTCTAGTCCATTGTGACTGCGCACACACTCCCCCGAGTGCCTGCGGGGCGCCGCCGCCACGTCCGGCTTCGCCAGGTGCTCCGATGACGCGTGCCGCGAGGTGCGCGTTCCCCCGTTGGAGGACCCATGAAATCCTTGCGCCGCACCAGTTCCCGCCGGAAACTCGCCGGACGTCTCGGCGTGCTGGCGCTCGCCGCGGGCGCCGCTTTGTCCACCGCGACCGGCACCGCCTCAGCCGCGGGAGACCCGGTCCTCGCGGCCCCGTACCTGTACCAGTGGGGCGGCCAGAGCGATCCGTCCGCCGCGATGGACGCGACCGGCGTCAGCGCGTTCACCCTCGCGTTCATGCTTTCCGGCGGCGGCTGCACGCCCGCCTGGGACGGCAACCGCCCGCTCGACGGGACCGACGCCGCGATGATCCAGAAGATCCGCTCCGCGGGCGGCGACGTGATCCCGTCGTTCGGCGGCTGGCAGGGCAACAAACTGGGCCCGAACTGCGGATCGCCGGAGGAACTGGCCGGCGCGTACCAGAAGGTGATCGACGCCTACGACCTCAAGGCGATCGACCTCGACATCGAGAACACCGACGAGTTCGAGAACGCGGCGGTGCAGGACCGCATCCTCGGCGCGGTCAAGATCGTCAAGGAGAAGAACCCGAACGTGCGCGTCGTGATCACCATGGGCACCACGCCGCAGGGCCCGAACGACTGGGGCAAGCGCCTGGTCTCGCAGGCGAAGGCACTGGGCGCGGACGTCGACGTGTGGTCGCTCATGCCGTTCGACTTCTCCGACGGCGGCGACATGGTCGCGATGACGAAATCCGCGGTCGACGGCCTGGTCGGCGAACTGAAGTCGACGTTCGGCTGGGACGACGCCACCGCCTACCACCGCGCCGGACTGTCGTCGATGAACGGCAAGACCGACCGCGCGGGCGAGGTCGTGTCGGTCGCGGACTTCACCGCGATCCGCGACTGGGCCGCCGAACACCACCTGGGCCGCGTCACGTTCTGGGCGACAAACCGCGACTGCGGCGGCTGCAGCGGGATCGACCAGGAGAACTACGCGTTCACGAAGGTCGTGGCCGGGTACAACGGCTGATCGCGGGGCCGGGCTGGGTTGAGCCAGGCGACGGTTCGGGCGAGGCGGGTTAGGTCGAGCAGCGATCCTGCCGACCTGGGCCGAACTGGCAGCGGTCCGGCCCCAGCCCGGCTCGGCGCCGGTCCGGCCGACGCGCGCTAAGCCGGGCAGCGATCCTGCCGACCTCGGCCGAACTGACGGCGGCTCGACTGGCCCTGGCCCGGCTGGGCAGCGATTGGGCTGGCCCGGATCAAGCCGGGCAGCAACTCCGCCGACTCGGGTCAGGTTGGCGGGTTCGACCGGCCCGGATCAAACCGACGGCGGTTCAGCTGAGCGAACCGGGCACCGTTCGAGCGAAGACTCGCGGGTCACCCCGGTGGACTGAACCACCTGGTGCGCGCGGATCGCGGCCGCCGGGTCTGGCGACGGGGACCTTCCCGCCCGGGAGGTCCCCGTTCTGCCGTCCGTCACACACCGTGTGCGGATACGGCCGAACGAGTGAAGATCAGGCAGCGGCGGTGACCGACAGCGCGGCCGCGCCGGCCTCGGTCAGTTCGGCGGGGACCCGGCCCGCGGCGGTGACTCCCGCGCCCGGGCGGACGTAGCCGCCCTTGGCGAGTGCGTGTGCGGTCATCTGGTCGCAGCAAGCGAAACCGTCGACGAACAGGTCGGGCTCGCAGCTGGTGGACATCTCCGCGCGCTGCTGCGCGACCGCTTTGAGCATGGCCATCGCGCGATGGGTCAACTCGACGGTCACCCCTTCTGCACCGGACACCGGGATCGCCTTCTTCCTCGTGGGCTACTTACTCAACGTTATCGCCGATTGGGCCGAATGTGTTAACAGCCACACTGTAGCGGTTCGGGAATGTGACGATGCCTAGACCTGTTCGGTTCCCGCCAGGCGAGACTCGAGCGTCCGCGCCCACTCGCGCACGATCTGCTCGCGGCGGCGGGTGTCGTCGGTGAGGAGGTTGGCGAGGCCGAGCCCGCGCCCGAGGTCGAGAGTGGCCTGGACCAGTTCGCGAACGCCCGGCTGAGCCTCGTCGACCCCGAGCAGTTCGACCGCGACCCGGTGCGCCTCCCGCCCGACGCGCGCCTCCAGCGGCACCAGCACGTCGCGCAGCTGGTCGTCCGTCGACGCGACGGCCCACAGCTGCAGCGCGGCGCGGAACATCGGCCCGGTGTAGAGGGTCAGCAGCATCTCGACGACCCACTCGATCCGCGACGAGCCGCCCGGCGACCCGGCCGCGCGCGTGCGCAGTTCGTCCAGCTGGGCCTCGCCGAGCAACTCGACCGCCGCGGCGACCAGCGATTCCCGCGTCGGGAAGTGGTGCTGCGCGGCACCTCGGGAAACCCCGGCCCGCTCCGCGATGACCGCGACGGTCACCCCGTGCCACCCGCGCTCCCCGATGCAGTCCATCGCGGCTTCGATCAACCGCCGCCGGGTGGTGCGGCTGCGTTCTTGTTGCGGCTCGCGGAGCATCAGCCCTCACCTGCCCGAGCCAGTGCGCACCCAGACCTCAGACCAGACACGCGCCGAGTGGTGCGACTGCGATCCTGCGGCGGCTCGCGAAGCATCAGCCCCAGCCCGCTCCGGCAGAAGTCCGTGACGGGAGCCCTGCGGGACTCTGCTCCCCTCCCGGACCTCAGACCAGGCCCGCACCGGGGACCCGGCCGCTCTCCACGGCCGGGCCGCCGATCGCCGACGCACCTCATGACTTCACCCTTGCTCAGTACGACTTCGGCAGCCCGAGGCTGTGCTGACCCACGAAATTCAGCACCATCTCGCGGCTCACCGGCGCGATCCGGCCCAGGCGCACGGCCGTCACCAGGGTTCCCAGGCCGTATTCGGTCGCCAGCCCGTTTCCGCCGTGGGTCTGCACTGCCTGGTCGACCGCGCGGATCGCGACCTCCGCCGCCGCGTATTTCGCCATGTTCGCGGACTCCCCGGAAGCGAAATCGTCGCCCGCGTCGTACAGCGAGGCGGCCTTCTGCGTCATCAGTTTCGCCAGCTCAAGCTCGATTTTCACCTGCGCGAGCGGATGCGCGAGCCCCTGGTGCGACCCGATCGGCGCGCCCCACACCTGCCGTTCGTTGGCGTAGCCGACCGCCTTGTCCAGGGCGTACCTCGCGGTGCCCAGCGAGAACGACGCGCCCATGATGCGTTCCGGGTTCAGGCCCGCGAACAGCTGCGCGATCGCCGCGTCCTCCTCGCCCACCAGGGCTTCCGCGGGCAGCCGCACGTCGTCCAGGAACAGCGAGAACTGGTTTTCCGGCGCGACGATGTCCATGTCGATTTTCGTGAACTCGAACCCGGGCGCGTCCGTCGGCACCACGAACAGCGCGGGCTTCAGGCGACCGGTCTTCGCGTCCTCGGTGCGGCCCACGACGAGCACCGCGTCCGCCTCGTCGACGCCCGAGATGAACACCTTGCGCCCGGACAGCACCCAGTCGCCGCCGTCGCGACGGGCGGTCGTCGTGATCTTGTGCGAGTTGGAACCGGCGTCCGGTTCGGTGATCGCGAAGACGATTTTCTTGCTGCCGTCCGACATTCCGGGCAGCCACTGCTTCTTCTGGTCCGGCGTGCCGAAGCGCGACAGCACCGTCCCGACGATCGCCGGCGACACCACCATCAGCAGCAGCGGCGAGCCCGCGGCCGCGAATTCCTCCAGCACCGCGGCGAGATCCGCGATCCCGGCTCCCCCGCCGCCGTATTCCTCCGGCAGGTTCACGCCCAGGTAGCCGAGCCGTCCGGCCTCGTTCCACAGTTCGTCGGTCTTCTCGCCCGCGCGGGCCTTTTTCGCGTAATAGTCGTGCCCGTACTTGCCCGCCAGATCGGCCGCGGCCTTCCGCAGCGCCACCCGCTCTTCGGGCTCGACGAAGTTCATCGCGTTCATTCGGTCTCTCCCACCACAGCCAGCACCGCGCCTACCTCGACCTGTTGCCCGACCTCGACCGGCAGTTCGGCGACCACGCCGTCCGCCGGGGCCGAGATCCGGTGTTCCATCTTCATCGCTTCCAGCCACAGCAACGGATCGCCCGCCCGCACACTGTCCCCTGCGGACACTGCGAGCCGCACGACTGTGCCCGGCATCGGCGCGAGCAGTGAACCCGCGGCCAGTGCCGAATCGGGGTCGGCGAACCGCGGCTCGGCGGTCAATGTCACCGAACCCAATGGTGAATCCACATAGGACACCGCGCCGTGCCTGGCGACGGCGAAGGTCCGGCGCACTCCGGCAATGTCGAGGACCACCTGATCCGGCGTCGCGGCGACCAAGGCGACGTCGTCGTATCCCTCGGCACGCAGGCCGTCGCGGGTCAGCGAATAGACGACCTCGTAACGGTTGTCTCCCTTGGCGAATACCTTGCGCTGACCGCCGGACCGGACGTTGCGCCAGCCACTGGGCAGCCGTCCCAGAGTGGTCGCGGAGGCCCGGTTCCCCGCAGCATCGGCCAGTGCGGCGGCCAGGGCGGACCAGCGTTCGGTGTCCACAGTGGCCAGTGGCGCGGCCAAAGTGTCCAGTCCGTGCCGGTCGAAGAACGCGGTATCCGTTTCCCCGGCAAGGAAAGCTTCGTGGCGCAGGATCCGGACCAGCAGGTCGCGGTTGGTCACCACGCCGTGGATCTTCGCACCAGCCAAGGCACCGGCAAGCCGACGCGCGGCTTCCGCCCGCGTGGGAGCCCACGTGATGACCTTCGCCAGCATCGGGTCGTAATGGACGCCGATCACCGAGCCGGACTCCACGCCGGAATCGAGGCGCAGTCCGGCACCGTGGACGAATTCGCGGTCCACTCCGGACACTTCGAACGTGCGCAGCGTCCCGCTCTGCGGCTGCCATCCGGCCGACGGGTCCTCGGCATACAGCCGGACTTCGATCGAATGCCCATTGCCAGCAGGCGGTTCGGCGGGCAACCGGCCGCCTTCGGCCACCGAAAGCTGCAACGCCACCAGATCCAGTCCGGTGACGTTCTCCGTCACCGGATGCTCGACCTGCAGCCGCGTGTTCATCTCCAGGAAGTAAAACCGACCGTCCGGGCCAGCGAGGAATTCGACCGTTCCCGCGCCGACGTAGTCGATCGCCTGCGCGGCCTTGCGTGCCGCGTCGAACAACTCCGCCCGCATGGCATCGTCCACAAAGGGCGATGGCGCTTCTTCGACGACCTTCTGGTGCCGCCGCTGGATGGAGCACTCCCGCTCCCCCACCGCCCAGACGGTGCCGTGCGAGTCGGCGAGCACCTGGACTTCGATGTGCCGTCCGGTTTCGAGGTATCGCTCGCAGAACACCGTCGGGTCGCCGAACGCCGATCCCGCCTCCGCGCGAGCACTCTCGACGGCCTCAGCCAGCTCGTCCAGCGAGCGGACCACGCGCATGCCGCGACCGCCGCCGCCAGCGGAAGCCTTGACCAGCAACGGAAGATCGGCATCGGTTACCGAGGAAGGGTCCAATTCGGACAGCACCGGGACCCCGGCGGCAGCCATCAGCCGCTTGGACTCCACTTTGGAGCCCATCGTTTCGATCGCCGCGGGCGGCGGGCCGATCCAGGTCAGCCCGGCGTCGAGCACTGCCCGGGCGAAACCGGCGTTCTCGGACAGGAAGCCGTATCCGGGGTGGATCGCGTCGGCACCGGCGTCCGCCGCGGCTTTGACGATCAGTTCGCCTCGCAGATAGGTCTCGCCCGGTGCGTTGCCCGGCAGCCGGACGGCGACGTCGGCTTCCCGCGCGTGCGGTGCGTCGGCGTCCGCGTCGGAAAACACCGCGACGGTGCCGATTCCGGCGTCCCGGCAGCTGCGGAACACGCGGCGGGCGATTTCGCCCCGGTTGGCGACCAGCAGATTCTGGATCATGGCCCTCACATCCGGAAGACGCCGAAGCCGCCTTCGACGCCCTTCACTGGTCCGTTGTGGATCGCCGACAGGCTCAGCCCGAGCACCGTGCGGGTGTCGCGCGGGTCGATGATGCCGTCGTCGTAAAGCATGCCGGAGAGGAACATCGGCATCGATTCCGCCTCGATCTGGTTTTCCACCATGGCGCGCATCGCGGCGTCGTTCTCCTCGCTGTACTCCTGTCCCCGGCTAGCCGCCGCGGCGCGGGCCACAATGGACAGCACGCCGGCCAGCTGCGCCGGCCCCATCACCGCGGATTTCGCGCTCGGCCAGGCGAACAGGAACCGCGGATCGTAGGCCCGGCCGCACATCCCGTAGTGCCCGGCGCCGTAGGACGCTCCCATCAGGACGGACAGGTGCGGCACCTTCGAGTTCGAGACCGCGTTGATCATCAGCGCACCGTGCTTGATGATGCCGCTCTGCTCGTATTCCTTGCCGACCATGTAGCCGGTCGTGTTGTGCAGGAACACCAGCGGCGTGTCGATCTGGTTGGCCAGCTGGATGAACTGCGCGGCCTTCTGCGATTCCTCGCCGAACAGCACGCCCTGGGCGTTGGCCAGGATTCCCACCGGATACCCGTGGATGCTCGCCCATCCGGTGACCAGGCTCGGCCCGTACAGCGGCTTGAACTCGTCGAAGTCCGAACCGTCCACGACGCGTGCGATCACCTCGCGCGGGTCGAACGGGATCTTCAGGTCCGTCGGCACGATGCCGAGCAGGTCTTCGGCGTCGAACAGCGGTTCGGCGTAGTCCGGTTTGGGCGTCGGGCCCTGTTTGGTCCAGTTGAGCCGCTTGATGATGCTGCGGCCGAGCCGGATCGCGTCCTCCTCGTCGACCGCGAGGTAATCGGCGAGCCCGGACGTCCGGGCGTGCATTTCCGCGCCGCCGAGGGATTCGTCGTCGGATTCCTCGCCGGTCGCCATCTTGACCAGCGGCGGTCCGCCGAGAAACACCTTCGCGCGTTCCTTCACCATCACGACGTAGTCGGACATGCCGGGCAGATACGCGCCGCCCGCGGTGGAGTTGCCGAACACCAGCGCGACGGTCGGCACCTTCGCCGCCGAGGACCGCGTCAGGTCGCGGAAGACGCGGCCGCCCGGGATGAAGATTTCCTTCTGCGTCGGAAGATCCGCGCCGCCGGACTCGACCAGGTTGATCACCGGAAGCCGGTTCTGCGCCGCGATGTCCGCCGCCCGGAACGACTTCTTCGTCGTCCACGGGTTGCTCGCGCCGCCCTTGACCGTCGGGTCGCTCGCCGAGATCAGGCATTCGACGCCTTCCACGACGCCGATCCCGGTGATCACGCTCGCGCCGACCTTGTAGTCCGAACCCCACGCGGCCAGCGGCGACAGCTCCAGGAACGGCGAGTCCTCGTCCAGCAGCAGTTCGATCCGCTCGCGCGCCAGCAGCTTCCCGCGCTTGCGGTGGCGTTCGACGTACTTTTCCCCGCCGCCGGCGACCGCTTTCGCCTGTTCGGCGTCGATCTCCGCGAGCTTCTCCAGCATCGCCTCGCGGTTCGCGGCGAACTCGTCGGCGCGGGTGTCCACTGTGGACCTGATAGTGGTCATGCGGTGTATCCCAATCGCTTCGCGGCCAGTCCGGTGAGGATTTCGGTGGTGCCGCCGCCGATGCCGAGAATGCGGACGTCGCGGTAGTGCCGTTCCACTTCGGACTCGCGCATGTAGCCGAGCCCGCCGTGCAGCTGCACCGCCTCGTTCACGACCCATTCGGCGGTCTGCACCGCGGTGTTCTTCGCGAAGCACGCCTCGGCGATCACTTCTTCGCCGGACACGTGCCGGAGCGCGACCTGCCGGGCGTACGTCCGCGCGACGTCGACCTTGCAGGCCATCTCGGTGAGCTTGTGCTGCACCAGCTGCCGCGAGATCAGCGGACGCCCGAACGTCTCGCGCATCCGGCACCAGTCCAGCGTCAAATCCAGTGCCCGCTGCGCGTGCGCATATGCCTGCACCGCCAGCGAAAGCCGTTCGGTGACGAACTGCGTGGCCACCTGAGCGAAGCCGCTGTTCTCCGCGCCGACCAAGTTCTCCGCCGGGACTCGGACGTCCACATAAGACAGTTCCGCAGTGTCCGACGCCGCCCAGCCCATCTTCTCCAGCTTGCGCGACACCGTGAACCCTGGCGTCCCGCGCTCGACCACGATCAGCGAAAGCCCGTGCGCGCCCGCTTCACCGGTTCGGACCACAGTGGTCACAAAGTCCGCGCGACAGCCGGAAGTGATGAACGTCTTCGCCCCGTTGATCACGTACTCGTCGCCCTCGCGCACCGCAGTGGTGCGGATCCCGGCGACGTCGGAACCGCCGTCCGGTTCGGTGACCGCCAGCGAGCCGATCTTCTCGCCTTCGAGCGTCGGCCGCACCCAGCGTTCGATCTGCACCGGGTCGCCGGCCTCGACGATGTGCGGCACCGCGATCCCGCAGGTGAACAGCGACGCGAACAGCCCGCCGGACCCGCCCGCGTAGTGCATTTCCTCGGCGACCACGAGCGCGTCGAGGTAATTGCCGTCGCCGCCGCCCGCGGATTCGGGGAACGCGACCCCGAGCAGGCCCAACTCTCCCGCCTTGCGATGCAGGTCGCGCGGCAGTTCCCCGGCCCGCTCCCAGTCGTCCAGGTGCGGCAGCACGTCCTTCTCCACGAACCGGCGCACCGTCGCGCGCAGTTCGGTGCGTTCCGGCGTGCGGAACGGATCCACGGTCACAGCAGCGCCTCCGGGACGTCGAGTTCGCGCGCCCGCAGCCATTCGCCGAGCGCCTTCGCCTGGGGATCGAACCTGGCCTGCGAAGCGACGCCGTCGCCGAGAATGCCCTCGACCACGAAGTTCATCGCCCACAGGTTCGGCAGCAGATGCCGGGTGACCGGCAGTCCTTCGGTTTCCGGCAGCAGACGGCGGAATTCCCCGACCGTCAGCCGGTGCACGAGCCAGCGCCACGCCTCCTCGGACCGCACCCACACGCCGAGGTTCGCGTTTCCGCCCTTGTCGCCGCTGCGCGCGCCCGCGACGAGCCCGAGCGGAACGCGCCGCACCTTGTTCGCCGGAAACGGTTCCGGCAGTGCCGGTTCGTCTACTTCGGACAAGGAAACCGTCTCGGCAGCGGGCGCGATGTCCACCTTGGACCCGTCCGGCAGCACCGCGACATGCGGAACCGCGGCAGCGTCCACAAAGGCCGCCGAATACACCCCGAACGGCGAAGCGTCCGAGGGCGGTGCGGTCACGTGGAATCCCGGGTAGCTCGCGAGCGCCAGCTCGATCGCCGCTCCGCTGAACGCACGTCCAGCGACCTTCGGATCATTGTCCTTCACCGCGACATGCAGCAGCGCGCTGGCACGTTCCTCGGTGTCGGCGTCCGCGTGATCGGTGCGCGCGAGCGTCCACCGGACGTCGGCTGGCGGACGCTTCGCCAGCGCGCCTTCCAGCTGTTCCCGTACCAGCGCGGCCTTTTCTTCGATGTCCAGTCCAGTAAGGACGAACGTCGTCTCGTTCCGGAAGCCGCCGAGCCGGTTGAGACACACCTTCAACGTCGGCGGCGGCGCTTCCCCGCGAACCCCGCTGATCCGCACGCGGTCCGGTCCGTCGTCCGACAACGACAACGTGTCGAACCGCGCCGTCACATCAGGATTCGCGTACCGCGCACCGGTGATTTCGTACAGCAGCTGCGCCGTCACAGTCCCTTTATTGACCACGCCGCCCGTACCCGGATGCTTCGTGATCACACTGGAGCCGTCCGCGTGGATCTCCGCCAGAGGGAATCCCGGCACACCAATCGGCTGTTCCCGGAAGAACGAGTAGTTCCCGCCGGTCGCCTGCGCGCCGCACTCGATGACGTGTCCCGCCGCGACCGCTCCGGCGAGCGCGTCGTAGTCGTCGCAGGCCCAGCCGAAGTGCGCCGCCGCCGGTCCGACGATCACCGACGCGTCCGTAACGCGCCCGGTCACCACGATGTCGGCCCCAGCCTTAAGGCACTCCGCGATGCCCCAAGCGCCGAGGTAAGCGTTGGCAGTCAACGGTTTCTCGAAGCCGAACTCATCCGCTCGCGCGATCAGGTCGTCGCCTTCGACGTGCGCGACGCGGACCTCGAGACCGAGCTTCTCGGCCAGTTCGCGCAACGCGTCGGCCAGCCCCGCCGGGTTGAGCCCGCCCGCGTTCGCGACGATCCGGACGCCCTTCTCCTTCGCCAGACCGAGGTTTTCCTCCATCTGCCGGAGGAACGTCTTGGCGTAGCCGCGCGCCGGGTCCTTCATCCGGTCGCGGCCGAGGATGAGCATGGTCAGCTCGGCAAGGTAATCGCCGGTCAGGACGTCGAGCGGGCCGCCGGTCAGCATTTCCCGCACGGCGGAGAACCGGTCGCCGTAGAACCCGGACGCGTTCCCGACGCGCAACGGCGCGCTCACGCGAACTGCCCCGGCTTGCGCCCCGCCCCGGGCGGCCCGGCGAACGCCTGCGCGATGCCCAGCCATTCCTCGACGTCCGCGCCGGTCGCGACCAGATCAGTGTCCGCCGGATGCCGCCGCTGCGTCGCGACCAGGCAGAAGTCGAGCGCGCTGCCGGTCAGCCGCTGCTCCGCGCCCTCCGGCCCGAACGCCCACGTGCTGCCGTCCGGCGCGGTCAGCTCGACCCGGAATTCCTCGGTCGGCGGTGCGAGCGAGTGGAGTTTGTACGCGAAATCGCGCGTGCGCGTGCCGAACCGGGCGATGTGCCACAGCCGTTCGGTGGGTTCGCGGGTGACGCCGAGCGCGTCGGCGATGTCCTGGCCGTGCGCCCAGGTCTCCATCATCCGCGCGGTCGCCATGGAAGCCGCGCTCATCGGCGGGCCGTACCACGGCAGCTTCTGCCCGTCCGGGACCGCGGCGAGCGCCTCGGCGAGGGCGGCCCGTCCCGCGCGCCACTGCGCCAGCAGCTCGTCCGGCGGCAGCTGAGCCCCGTCCTCGGCACCCTGGTCGACGTAGTTCTCGCCGATGCTCAACAGGTTTTCGACCTCGGACTGCCAGTCCTCCGGCCTGCTCGCGGAGATCAGCGATTTGCCGTCGGTCCACGCCAGATGCGCCACCTGATGCGCGATGCTCCAGCCGGGCGCGGGCGTCGGCCGCGCCCATTCCCCGGCGGGCAACCCGGCGACCAGGTCGTCGACCGCCTGCGATTCGGCCGCGAGATCCCGGAGGATCCCCGCGAGATCAGCCATTCCTGCGCCTCCCTGCGTCCGCCGCACCACCTCGTGCGGACCCAGCGTGGACCCTGGCCCCGGAAAAATCAAGCGCGCATGATTGTTTTGCTCCGGCACCGAGTCCGTGAGGGCCACCCTCATTGACTCTGATTCCCTCAGGGTTCCCCTCACGACCCGTCACCGGTCGTGAGGGACCCCTTCACGGACTCTGATTCCCTCAAGGAGCCCTTCACGGACCGCCCCGCCAACCACCGGGACGCCGCCCCAATGATGCTCCTATGGTTTGTCAAGGGGTGAGGTGGTGGAGTGCGGCGAGGTCGGCTGTGAGGTGTGGGTAGATTTCGCGGGCGACGTAGCGTTTGAGCATGCGGATGACGTGTTTTCCGTTGCTGCGGTTGGGTGTTCGGTGTGCGGTGACGTAGTCGCGGGTGGGTTGGTGGGTGGCCATGCGGGTGAGGACGACGCGGTAGAGGGCGGCGTTGGCGTGGCGGTCGCCGCCGCGGTTGAGGCGGTGCCGGTCGGTGAGCCCGGAGCTGGCTTGTTGTGGTGCGGCGCCGGTGAGCATGGCGAAGGCGGGTTCGCTGCGGAGCCGGTCGGGGTTGTCTCCGGCGGTGACCAGGAGCTGGCCGGTGGTGTCGGGGCCGAGGCCGTGGCGGGCGAGGGTGCGGGGCGCGATCAGGGCGGTCAGGGCGGCGAGCTGGGTGTCGAGCGCGGCGAGGGCCTGGTTGTGGCGGTGGATCGCGGCGGCCAGTTCGTGCAGGGCGATGCGGGTGCCCAGGGCGGAGTCGAGCAGGGCGCGGCCGGGGGCGGCGCCGGTGGCGGCGGGGGCGGCCGCGAGGGCCTGGCAGGCCGGCAGCAGCGCGGCCGGGGCGAGGTTGTGCAGGCGTTCGCGCAGGTCGTCGGGTGCGGTGACGAGGGTGGCGCGCAGGGTGTTCCAGAGCGCGGTGCGGGCTTTGACCAGGGCGTCGCGGGTGTTGCGCAGCACGCGGACCGATTCGATCGGCCCGGTGCGGACTTTCGGGGCGGCGGTGGCGTCGCCGGACTGCACTGCGGCGGCGGCGTTGAGGGCGTCGAGGGGGTCGGTTTTGCCTTTCAGGCGGCGTTTCTGCCGGTTCGGCCGGGCGACTTCCACGACGTGCACGTTCTCGGCGAGCAGGTAGCGGGTCAGTCCGGCTCCGTAGGAGCCGGTGCCTTCCACCCCGGCCGCGGCGATCGGGCCGAACCCGGTCAGCCAGGCCAGCAGCGCCTGGTAACCGGCGCGGGTCGCGGGGAACCGGCGGGTTCCCAGCACCCGGCCCAGGGCGTCGCGGGCCGCGGCCCAGTGGAAGTCGCGGTGGGTGTCCACTCCCGCGACGACCCCGCCCGGCTCGGGGGCGGGGTGGGATTCCGGCGTGTGGTTTGCCATGCTGATCGGTGTCGTTCCTTCTCGGAGGGCTCTGGGCGGGCAACGGCGCCCCACCGGACCGCGGCGAGCGGACAACACTGTGATCAGCGGCCTGCGGCTACAGGCTCCTATCAGGTCACAACCCCGCGCCCGGTGAGGACAAGCGGGGTCACCGGACCGGCCGACAGATCATTGGCCAGACACCACGGTCGGTGGCATTTCGAGTCAAACCGGACCAGTGACCCCGCACCCCCACATCCTCACAGCGGCATTGGGTGCATCTGACGCAACGAACGCCACATTGGGGCGCAAGCCCCACCCGAGAACCCGCAGCCGATGCACCCCAAACATCGAGGCACCCAGCCCTCCCCCGCACCCCGACACGAAGCCTCCCTGCGGTTCGGGGGTGCTTGTCAAGGCATCTTTCCCGCCTTGACAAGCACCCCCGAACCGTCAGCACAATCAACCTTCGGGGTGCCCCACGCAACCACCCGTGCGCAATGTCGCCGCCAGGCGACGAGGCGGACCCCACCGATATTGACACCGCGAAAACAAGCCCCCTACCGTCCTCCCATGGACTCCTACGCGGAGATCGCCTACGAGGTCGCCGCCAAGGTCGCGACCGTCCTGCTCGACCGGCCCGAAGCCCGCAACGGCTACACGACCCGGATGGCCGACGAACTCGCCCACGCCCTCGACCGCGCCGACCGGGACGAGGACGTCCGCGCCGTCGTGCTCGGCACCACCGGCAAGGACTTCTCCGTCGGGGCCGACCTCTCCTCCGGCGGCTTCGACTTCGGCGACCGCCCGCCGGACGACTGGCAGGAACCGGCCGGCCGCGTGTCGAAGCGGATCTTCACCATGAACAAACCGGTGCTCGCCGCGTTGCGCGGGGCGTCCGTCGGCGCGGGCATCACCATCACGCTGTCCTGCGACTACCGGTTCGCCTCCACCGACTCCAAGTTCGGCTTCGTCTTCACCCGCCGCGGCATCTACCCCGAAGGCGCGTCCGCGTGGTTCCTCCCCCGCCTCGTCGGGATGGGCGCGGCCGTCGACTGGATGGTCAGCGGACGGCTCTTCGGACCCGACGAGGCGCTCCAGGCCGGACTCGTCCACCAGATCCACGACCCCGGGGAAGTCCTCGCCCAAGCCCAAGCCAAGGCGAGGGAGATCGCCGAAACGACCGCGCCGGTCGCGGTAGCGGTCACCCGGCAGTTGCTCTACCGGATGGCCTCGGCCCCGTCTCCGTTCGACGTCCACCAGGTGGACTCGAAGCTCATCTCCCAGCTGGGCTCGAACCCCGACGCCGTCGAGGGCATCGCCTCGTTCTTCCAGAAACGCCCGCCGGAGTTCCCCTTGCGCGTGGACCGCGATCTGCCGCCTTACCTGCCATGGATCACCGAATGACCGAGTACCCGCCCGAACCGTGGCACCTCGCCGCCGACGCGTGCATCTCGATGTGGCGGGTCCCCGTCGACGAACTGCCCGCCTTGCCCGCCGGCGCCGAACCGCTGCTCCTGGGCAAGCAGGCCGCCGTGTTCACCGCTTGGATCGACTACCTGCCGTCCGGCCAGCTGAGCTACCACGAACTCCTCTCCTGCGTCGCTGTGCGCGGCCGCGGGCTCGCCGCGTCGATCACCGACATCTGGGTCGACAGCGAGGTCTCGCGCGCGGGCGGGCGCGAACTGTGGGGCATCCCGAAGGAACTCGCGTCCTTCGCCTTCACCGGCGGACGCACCTTCACCGCGGCGACCTCCGACGACTGGATCGCCACCGCCGCCTTCACCCCGCGCCTTGGGCTCCCGATCACGCTCCCGGTACGCTTCGAGATCGCTCAGGACCGCGGCGGCACCCCGTTGCGTACCCCGGTCGAGTGGCGTTCGAAGCCCCGCGCGGCGGCCGCCGACTGGTCGGTCAACCCGGCCGGGCCGCTGGCGTATCTCGCCGGGAAACGGCCCGTGGCCAGTGCCGCACTGGGTGCCACGAGGCTCCGTTTCGGATCTTGCCCTCGGTGATCGGATAACCCGCCAGGGTGAGACCGACACGCCATACCTTGGGGCCCGTGCGAGCCCCCACCCCAACATGTAGTCTCTGGGAACCGGCAGCCCCCAGCGACGGGGAGACCGCTTGAAGAGGGCGGCCGGGCTGTTTCGCCGAAACCGCAGCGCATGGCCTTGACCGGCCGTGTGCCGCTCGAACGCGCCCATTTCGAGGAACTGTTGGAGACACGCATGTCAGTGGAAACCGGTCAGCGGCCGCCGTCGGCGGCGGAGGGGGCCCCGAGCGCGGTCCGCGTCATCCGGCGGGACGGAAGCGTCTCGCCCTTCGACGCGGGCAAGATCTCGGTGGCGCTGACCAAGGCCTTCCTCGCGGTCGAGGGCGGCGACGCCGCCGCGTCCTCCCGCGTGCACCACGTGGTCGCGGAGCTGACCGGGCAGGTCGAGGCGGCGCTGCTGCGCCACACCGGCCCGGAGACCGCGCTGCACATCGAGCAGATCCAGGACCAGGTCGAACTCGCCCTCATGCGCGGCGAGCACCACAAGGTCGCCCGCGCCTACGTGCTCTACCGCGACGAGCGCACGAAGGCCCGCGAGGCCGCCGCGCCGGCGTCCGCCGAGGTCGCGCTGAGCGTCAAGGGCGCCGACGGGACGCTGCGCCCGCTCGACTGGGCGCGCGTTTCGCACGTCGTCGGCGAGGCCGTCGCCGGGCTCGAGGACGTCTCCGCCGAGCCGGTGCTGGCCGAGGCCAAGCGCAACCTCTACGACGGCATCACCGCCGACGAACTGGCGCTCGCGCAGATCATGGCCGCGCGCGTGCTCGTCGAGCAGGAGCCGAACTACTCGTTCGTGTCCGCCCGCCTGCTGCTGGACAAGCTGCGCGGCGAGGCGCTGAGCTACCTCGCGCAGAAGCCGCGCCAGGCCAGCCAGGACGAGATGGCGGCCGAATACCCGGCGTACTTCCGCGCCTACCTGCGCCGCGCGGTCGAACTGGAACTGGTCGACGGCGAACTGCTGCGCTTCGACCTGGACAAGATCACCGCCGCCATCCACGCCGAGCGCGACCTCGACTTCGGCTTCCTCGGCCTGCAGACCCTGTACGACCGGTACTTCCAGCACCACAACGGCGTCCGGTTCGAGCTGCCGCAGGCGTTCTTCATGCGCGTCGCGATGGGCCTCGCGATCCGCGAGGACGACCGCGAAGCCCGCGCGATCGAGTTCTACGAGCTGCTGTCGACGTTCCACTTCATGGCGTCCACCCCGACGCTGTTCAACAGCGGCACCAACCGCGCCCAGCTGTCGTCCTGCTTCCTGACCACGGTGGACGACGACCTGGACTCGATTTTCCAGGCGTACAAGAACAACGCGCTGCTGGCGAAGTACTCGGGCGGCCTCGGCAACGACTGGACCCCGGTCCGCGGCCTCGGCGCGCACATCAAGGGCACCAACGGCCAGTCCCAGGGCGTCGTGCCGTTCCTGAAGATCGCCAACGACACCGCGGTCGCGGTCAACCAGGGCGGCAAGCGCAAGGGCGCGGCGTGCGCGTACCTGGAGACCTGGCACGTCGACATCGAGGAATTCCTCGACCTGCGCAAGAACACCGGCGACGACCGGCGGCGCACGCACGACATGAACACCGCCAACTGGGTCCCGGACGAGTTCCTGCGCCGCGTCGAGGCGAACGCCGAGTGGACGCTGTTCTCCCCGAACGAGACGCCGGACCTGCACGACCTCTACGGCAACGCGTTCGCGCAGCGCTACCGCGAGTACGAGGCGGCCGCCGCGCGCGGCGAGATCAAGGTGTTCCGCAAGGTCCGCGCGGTCGAGCTGTGGCGGCGGATGCTGACCATGCTGTTCGAGACCGGCCACCCGTGGATCACCTTCAAAGACCCGTGCAACCTGCGTTCGCCGCAGCAGCACGTCGGCGTCGTGCACTCGTCCAACCTGTGCACCGAGATCACGCTGAACACGAACACCGAAGAGGTCGCGGTCTGCAACCTCGGCTCGGTGAACCTGCTCAAGCACGTCACTCCGTCCGGTTTGGACACTGAGCGGCTCGAGAAGACCGTGCGCACCGCGGTCCGCATGCTCGACAACGTGATCGACATCAACTTCTACACGATCCCGGAGGCGCGGCGCTCCAACCTGCGCCACCGTCCGGTCGGCCTGGGCATCATGGGCTTCCAGGACGCGCTGTTCGAGCTGGGCGTGCCGTTCGCGTCCGCCGACGCGGTGAAGTTCGCCGACGTGTCGATGGAGCACCTCTCCTACTACGCGATCTCGGCCTCGACCGACCTCGCCGAGGAGCGCGGCCAGTACCAGACGTTCGAGGGTTCCTTGTGGAGCAAGGGAATCCTGCCGATCGACTCGATGCAGCTGCTCATCGACGCCCGCCAGGGCGACGGCCTCGACGTCGACACCTCCACGACGCTGGACTGGGCCCCGCTGCGCGAGCGCGTCAAGACCGTCGGCATGCGCAACTCGAACGTGATGGCGATCGCGCCGACCGCGACGATCTCCAACATCTCCGGCGTCGGCCAGTCGATCGAGCCGCTGTTCCAGAACCTGTACGTCAAGTCGAACATGTCCGGCGACTTCACCGTCGTCAACCCGCACCTGGTCAAGAGCCTCAAGGCGCGCGGCCTGTGGGACGAGGTCATGGTCAGCGACCTCAAGTACTTCGACGGCAGCCTCGGCCAGATCGACCGCGTTCCGGACGACCTCAAGGCGCTGTACGCGACCGCCTTCGAGATCGAGTCGAAGTGGATCGTGGACGCCGGTTCGGTGCGGCAGAAGTGGATCGACCAGGCGCAGTCGCTGAACCTGTACATCGCGGCACCGAGCGGCCGCAAGCTCGACGAGCTGTACCGCTACGCCTGGCACAAGGGCCTCAAGACCACGTACTACCTGCGGGCGCAGTCCGCGACGCACGTGGAGAAGAGCACCCTGCGCGGCACCGACGGCAAGCTGAACGCCGTCTCCGCCACCCCCGCCCCGGCCGCTCCGGCTGCCGCCGCTCCGGCCGCCGCGCCTTCCCCGGCACCGTCGCCGTCGCCGTCCGCCGCGGTTCCGGCCGCTTCTCCCGCGCCGTCGCCGTCGCCCGCCGCGGCCGTCCCGGCGGAGCCGAAGGAGATGCCGAAGACCGACGTCGACTTCGTCGCCACCGAGGGCGCTGCCTGCCGGATCGACGACCCCGACTGCGAAGCCTGCCAGTAAGGAATTCCTGAACCATGACGAACGTGGAAACGACGGACGCGACCGGCCTCGGCGAGATCGAGGTCGGCGCGGCCCGGATCAACGTCGACGACAAGCGCATGATCAACGCGCGCGCCGACGTCAACCAGCTGCTGCCGATGAAGTACCGGTGGGCGTGGGACAAGTACCTCGCGGCGTGCAACAACCACTGGATGCCGACCGAGGTCGCGATGCAGGCCGACATCGCGCTGTGGAAGTCGCCGGACGGCCTCACCGAGGACGAGCGGCAGATGCTCAAGCGCAACCTCGGCTTCTTCGCCACGGCGGAGTCCTTGGTGGCCAACAACATCGTGCTCGCGGTGTACCGCCAGATCACGAACCCGGAGTGCCGCCAGTACCTGCTGCGCCAGGCGTTCGAGGAGGCCGTGCACACGCACACCTTCCAGTACATCTGCGAAAGCCTCGGCCTGGTCGAGGGCGAGCTGTTCAACATGTACCGCGAGGTCCCGTCCATTTCAGACAAGGACGCGTGGGCGCTGAAGTACACGCAGAACCTGGAGAACCCGGACTTCGAGACCGGCACGCCGGAAGCCGACCAGGCGTTCCTGCGCGACCTCGTGGCGTTCTACGTGATCTTCGAGGGCATGTGGTTCTACACCGGTTTCGCGCAGATCCTGTCGCTGGGCCGGCGGAACAAGATGGTCGGCATCGCCGAGCAGTACCAGTACATCCTGCGCGACGAGTCGATCCACCTGAACTTCGGCATCGACTGCATCAACCAGATCAAGATCGAGAACCCGCACCTGTGGACCGAAGAGTTCCAGGCCGAGGTGCGCGGAATGCTGCAGGACGCGTGCGAGCTCGAGGTGAAGTACGCCCGAGACACCATGCCGCGCGGCATGCTCGGCCTGTCGGCTGACCTGTGCGAGCAGTACATGCACTTCATCACCGACCGGCGCGCCCAGCAGATCGGCCTCACCCCGATCTACGGCGAGAACGAAAACCCGTTCCCGTGGATGTCCGAGGCGATGGACCTGAAGAAGGAAAAGAACTTCTTCGAAACCCGCGTCATCGAATACCAGTCCGGCGGTGCCCTCGACTGGGACTGATCCCGCTCCGGGAAAGACGCTGAAACTCGGCCGCGCTCCTGGTTCGCCAGGGCGTGGCCGAGTTTCGTTTCACGAGGTCTCGTTCGCCGCCAGCACGCTTTCCAGGACGTCCGGGAAACACCGGAAGGCTTCCTCGCGGAGCGAGACGAAGCAGCGGGTGCCCTCGAGACGATGCCAGGTCAGCCCCGCTTCGCGCAGCGTTTTCATGTGATGGCTCAGCGTGGACGGCCCCACGCCGACCTCGAAATCGCCGCGCGGATGCTCCGCGCGGTCCGCCAGCACCGCCATGATCCGCAGCCGGGCCGGGTCGCCCAGCGCCGACAGCAGGCGCGCGAGCGGGACGTCCCGCGGATCCGGGTGGTCGAGGTGGCGAGCCATGGCACCAGAGTACCCAATATGTTCGATGTTCGACGAATATCGATGATAGCGTGGCGGCACGAACCGACCCAGGAGGACGACGTGGACTTTCTGATTCGCATCGACACGTCTCGCGTGTACGAGCTGCCGGACGGCGAACGCGAGGACGTCATCGCGCGGGAGCACGCCCGCGGCCGCGAGTTGATGGCGCAGGGAGTGCTCCGGCACTTCTGGCGGCTGCCAGGGCGGCGCGCCAACGTCGGCATCTGGACGGCCCCGGAGGCCGATACCCTCCACGAGGCGCTTGCCAGCCTGCCGATCTGGAAGTACGCGGACTTCGACATCACCCCGCTGGCCACCCATCCCTTGACCCGGCAGGCAGCGGCGTGACGATCCCGCACTTCGGGACGCGAGCCTGGCTTGTGCCGCGCACGAGCCGGAACCGCTAAGCTCGCCCACGCCACTGGTTCGCCAGGACGCAGCCGCGTCCCGGCGAGGCAACAGGGAACCCGGTGCGATTCCGGGACTGCCCCGCAGCGGTATGTGGGAACGAAAGCTGTCACCGCGAAACGCGGTAAAGCACTGGGCACCCCGCCTGGGAAGCGACAGCCGGTAGGCACGAGCGATACGCCCACGAGTCCGAATACCTGCCACTGGCACGCACGCCGACGGCGTGCGTGAGTCCGGGCCTCGCGGGAAGGGCACCGACCGAAGCACGACTTCCGCGTGCCCGGACTCTTCCGGCGAGCACGTGAGGATGCATTGCTGTGACCACGATCGGCACCACCGTTCTGGGCTATCCGCGGATCGGCCCGGCCCGAGAACTCAAACGAGCACTCGAGTCCTATTGGTCAGGAAAAACCACCGAAGAAGGCCTTCTGACCGCCGGACGGCAGCTGCGCGAGCAAACCTGGACAACCCTGCGAGACCAAGGCCTCGGCTCGATCCCGTCCAGCACTTTCTCGCTCTACGACCAGGTCTTGGACACCACCGCCCTCTTCGGCGCTCTGCCGGAGCGCTTCACCCGCCTAGGCCTGTCCCCGCTGGACACCTACTTCGCCGCCGCGCGAGGAGTCCCGGACGCACCCGCCCTCGAAATGACGAAGTGGTTCGACACCAACTACCACTACCTGGTCCCGGAACTGGGCCCGAACTCCCGCTTCGCACTCACCGGCACCGCCCCGATCGACGAAGTCCGCGAAGCAAAGGCACTAGGCATCACGCCACGCCCGGTACTCGTCGGACCGGTCACTTTCCTACTGCTGGCCAAGCCCACCGAACCCGGCTTCACCCCGCTGGAACTGCTGGACGAACTACTGCCCGCATATGCCGAACTTCTGGGCAAACTGGCCGACGAGGGCGTCGAATGGGTCCAGTTGGACGAACCAGCCTTCGCGACAGACCGAACCACGCCGGAGTTCAACGCACTCACCCGCGCCTACCACTGGCTGGCCAAGGAACCCCACCGCCCGAAGGTCCTGGCAGCCGGATACTTCGGCGGCCTCGGCCGAGCACTGGGCGTCCTGGCCCGCTCCCCCATCGAAGCAATAGCCGTGGACCTGGTAACCGATGAGTCCTTTGTGGACAAAGTTGCAGCAGAAGGAGCACTGCGAGACAAGGAAGTCCTAGCCGGAGTAGTAGACGGCCGAAATGTCTGGCGCACCGACCCAGACGTCGCACTAGCCCGCGCAGCGCAACTGCGAGACACCGCCGCACGCGTGAGCATCTCGACGTCGTGCTCGCTACTTCACGTCCCCTACGACGTGAACGCGGAAACAGACCTCGCCCCGCGCCTCAAGAACTGGCTGGCTTTCGCGAAGCAAAAGGTGGACGAGGTCGTCCTGCTAGGCCGAGCCCTAAGCGGAGAGACCGCAGACCTCGCTCCAGCCCGAGCGGCCGTCACCGACCGAGCCGGAGCCGCCGAACTCAACGACGCCAGCGTCCGTGCACGAGTCAACGCACTCCGCCCAGTAGACACCGTCCGCGCGCCGTATGCAGAACGCGCTGCGGCACAACAGAAATCCCTGAACCTGCCCCCACTACCGACCACCACAATCGGCTCCTTCCCGCAAACCAGCGAGGTCCGCCGAGCCCGAGCCGCACACCGCGCGGGCAAGATCGACGACACCGCCTACCGCACCGCGATGCGCGCCGAAATCGACCGCGTCGTACGGCTGCAGGAAGACCTGGGCCTAGACGTCCTGGTCCATGGCGAACCCGAGCGCAATGACATGGTCCAGTACTTCGCCGAACAACTGACTGGCTTCGCGGCGACCGCCCTCGGCTGGGTCCAGTCGTACGGATCCCGTTGCGTCCGCCCGCCAATCCTCTTCGGCGACGTCTCCCGGCCGCGACCGATGACCGTCGAATGGGCGCAGTACGCGCAAAGCCGCACTGACCGCCCGGTGAAGGGCATGCTGACCGGCCCGGTCACGATCCTGGCGTGGTCGTTCGTCCGTGACGACCAGCCCCTGGCCGACACCGCACGCCAGGTCGCGCTGGCCGTCCGGGACGAGGTCGCGGACCTGGAGGCCGCCGGAATCCGCATCATTCAGGTCGACGAACCGGCATTGCGCGAGTTGCTGCCGCTGCACGCAGCGGACCGTGACGCGTACTTCGACTGGGCAGTGCCCGCGTTCCGGCTGGCTACTTCGGGCGTCGCGGAAACGACGCAGATCCACACGCACATGTGCTACTCGGAATTCGGCGACGTGCTGCCCGCGATCGACGCCCTTGACGCCGACGTCACCAGCATCGAGGCCGCCCGCTCGAAGATGGAGGTGCTCGCCGACCTGAACGAAGCAGGCTTCGGCCGCGGAGTCGGACCCGGCGTGTACGACATCCACTCGCCGCGCGTGCCGGACCAGACCGAGATGGCGGACTTGGTGCGCACGGCGCTCGGCGCGGTCCCGGCGGACCGGCTGTGGATCAATCCGGACTGCGGTCTCAAGACCCGCAGTTACGCCGAGGTCGAGCCGGCGCTGCGGCATCTGGTCGGCGCGGCCCGGGAACTGCGCGCCGAACCTCGCTGACCCGTCCCGGTGCCGGGCAACACGGCCCGCTGCCCGGCACCGGTCCGAGGATCACCCGAACGGCAGGCCCGCGAGGTATTGTCAATGCGTCAATAACGCGGGACCGTGGAGGCGGCCGATACCCTGACCGGGAGGTGGTCGCCATGGCGGACGTGACCGGAAAGACGAGGCTCCCGGCGGCAGGCGGCGCGCTCGGCAAGGTCGCCCACGCGGGGAGCGACGGCGTCACGCGGCTGTCGGAGAACCTGCGCGGCCGGATGCCGCCGCTGACCGCGATCCCGTTGCCGCGCAAGTTCGACGAACGCTGGCTCGGCGCGCGCTGGCCGGTCCGCGAACTCGCGGCGCCCCCGGCGGGCAGCGGCCTGAAACCGGTGCTCGGCGACGACGGGCCGCCGCTGATCGGCCACACGCTCGACGGGATGCGGTTCGGCCTCGACTTCAGCCTGCACCGCTTCGAGCAGTTCGGCCCGGTGTCGTGGATGGGGGTGTTCGGCCAGCGGATCGTGACCCTGTCCGGAGCCGAGGCCACCCAGGCCGCGCTCGTGAACAAGGACAAGGCGTTTTCCCAGGAGGGCTGGAAGTTCTTCATCGAGCGGTTCTTCGAGCGCGGGCTCATGCTGCTCGATTTCGGCGAGCACCACCTGCACCGGCGGATCATGCAGGAGGCGTTCACGCGCGACCGGCTTCGCGGCTACGTCGCGCAGATGGGTCCGGCGCTGCGCGAGGGCGTCGCCGCGCTGCCTTCCGGCCGCCCCCAGCTGTACTGGGCGTTCAAGCAGCTGACGCTGGACGTCGCGACGCAGGTTTTCATGGGCATGCGCTCCGCCTCCGACGCCGAGCGCATCAACCGCGCGTTCGTGGCCGCTGTGCGCGCCGGTACCGCCGTCGTGCGCTATCCGGTGCCTGGCGGTCGCTGGGCCGCGGGTTTGCGCGGCAGGCGGACGCTGGAGCGCTATTTCGGCGAGAACCTGGCGGCCAAGCGCGACGCGGACGGCGACGACCTGTTCTCCGCGCTCTGCCACGCGGTTTCCGAGGACGGCGACCGGTTCAGCGACGCCGACATCGTCAACCACATGATCTTCCTGATGATGGCCGCGCACGACACGACCACCATCACCGCCAGCGCGATGGCCTACTACCTCGCGAAACACCCGGAATGGCAGGACCGCGCCCGCGAGGAGTCGCTGCGCCTCGGCGACGACCTGCCGGACCTCGACGCGCTGGAAAGCCTCGAAACACTGGATCTGGTGATGAAGGAGGCGCTGCGGCTGCGCGCGCCGGTGCCGTCGCTGGCACGGAAGACCACAAAGGACACTGCCGTCCTCGGCCATTACCTGCCGGAAGGCACCATGGTCGCGGTTTCGCCGACGCTGAACCACTACTCCCCCGAGCACTGGACCGATCCGCTGCGCTTCGACCCCGAGCGGTTCGGCCCGGACCGCCGCGAGGACAAGGCGCACCGGTTCGCATGGATGCCGTTCGGCGGCGGCGCGCACAAGTGCATCGGGCTGCAGTTCGGCGGCCTGGAGGTGAAAGCGCTCATGCACGAGCTGCTGCGGGCGCACCGCTGGTCGGTGCCCGAGGACTACGTCGCGAAGTGGGACTACGTCTCGCTTCCGGTGCCCGCCGACGGACTGCCCGCCCGGTTGGCCTATCGTTGACGGCCGCCGAGCGGGACAGAAAGGTCGACAGCTGGAGACAAAACTGCAGTACAAGCCACCTTCGTGTACTCAAGGTGACTTGATGTCACCAGTTGTGTAGTGCCCATCACTCGTTCAGCCGGTAGACACCCTGTTTGGTCCGTGATGCCGTGGCATCACTTGCGGCCAACTCGTACCCAGTGTGGGTCTTCGGATCCTCCGCACCGGGTCTGAGCTGGTCTTTGTCCGCGTATGAAGAGGTGGAGTGTGCCGGAGCCTGGTGCCATGCCAGGGTTGGTCGACGTCGCGCGCAAGTACGCGGCGGCGCTGACCGACACCAACGGAGTAACGCTCCCTCCCGCCGAGGTGGAGCGGATCCTGCTCGACTTCGCCGGCGAGGTCGCCGCGCGTCCCGAGGACGCGGGCGCCACGCGGCGGTTCACCGCGCTCTTCTCCTCCGTGCCGCTCGGCATCGCGCTCACCGACCCGGCCGGGAACGTCGTCGAGGCGAACGGCGCGCTGGCCCGGTTGCTCGGCACGTCCGCGGCCGCGTTGCGGGACAAGCACATCGCGGATCTCGCCGCCGGCCCGCAGGACGCCACCCGGCTGCGCACCGCGCTCGAAGGCCTCCCGCTCACCGCCGACGCGCGCCGGACCGTGCAGAGCGTGCAGCTCGGCCACAGCCGCGACGGCGAACTGACCACGAACGTCACGCTCGCGTCGCTGCCCGGCGACCGGCCGGGCACGTACTTCCCGGTGTTCATGGCCGCCGATGACGACGACCTGCACCTGCTCGGGGAACGGCTGCGCCACCAGAACCTGCACGACCCGCTGACCGGGCTGCCCAACAGCGCCGCGTTCAACGCCCAGCTCGAACTCGCGCTCGGTTCGGGCGGCTCCTCCGAGATCGCCTTGCTGTACCTGGACATCGACGGGTTCAAGGTGATCAACGACGGGCTCGGCGCCGGCATGGGCGACCAGGTGCTGAAGGAGATCTCGCGGAAACTGACGGCGGTGTTCGCCGGCAAGCACGAGGCCTACGTCGCGCGGCTGTCCGGTGACGGTTTCGCGGTGCTGCTGCGCGGCCCGGAACTGACCGGGCAGGAGACGGTCCTGCTGGCCGACCGGGTGCTCGAGGAACTCAGCGAGCCGGTCTACGTCGACGGACACGGCATCGGCGTCAGCGCGAGCATCGGGATCGTCGTGCGCCCGGCGAACGAAGGCAGCCACGGCGACCTGCTGCGCGCGGCCGAACTGGCGCTGCACCGCGCCAAGGAAGCGGGCAAGGCGCAGTGGATGCTGTTCGACCCGCAGCTCGACGCACGGGACCGCAACCGCTACCAGCTCGGTGCGGTGATCGCCGGCGCGCTGGAGAACGGCGAGTTCTCGCTGATCTACCAGCCGACGGTCAAACTCGCGAAGCCGGACGAGATCGCCGCGGTGAACGCCGGACTGCTCTGGAGCCACCCCGAACGCGGCGAACTCGGACCCGAGGAGTTCTACCCGCTCGCGCAGACCACCGGAATGACCGTGCCGCTCGGCAAATGGCTGCTGCAGGAATCGCTCGGCGCGACCGCGCGCTGGCGCGAACAGTACGGCCCCGCCGCGCCGGACGTGTGCATCCGCCTGCCGAAGCGCCTCGCCACCGACGAAGACCTGGTGCTGATGGTCAAGAACCAGCTCGACCGGCACCGCCTGCCCGCGCGAGCACTGCGGCTGTGCACCGACCGCGAGTCGATGTTCGACAGCGAGGGCGAACTGCTGGACTCGTTCAGCGTGCTCGCCGACCTCGGTGCCCAGCTCGTGCTCACCATCACCGGATCGTCCGACCTGGAACTCATCCCGCGCTACCAGCTCCCGGTGAAACACGTGATCCTGAGCGGCCCGGTCGTCGACGCCCTGGCCGGCCCCGACCCCGCCGAAACCGACGTGCGGCACCTGTCACAGCTGGTCACGCGGGCCAAGGAACTGGGGCTGCGCATCGGCGCGGAGGGCGTGCGCGACCACGGTCATGCCGCACGCCTGCGGGAACAGGGCGTGCTGGCGGCGCGGGGTTCGTTCGTAGCGGAGTCCGCGACGGGCGACGAGGTCGACGAAATGATCGCCCGGCACGCCAGCTGACCCATCCGCCGCCCGCCCGGCGCCGAACCCCCGGGCACGACGACCTCTTTTCCGGAAGGACCCCTCCCCGATGCAGCCTGGCGACCTCGCCCCCGACTTCACCCTCCCCGACGACCAGGGCGTCGAACGCACCCTGTCCGCCCTGCTGGCCGACGGCCCGGTCGTGCTGTTCTTCTACCCGGCCGCGATGACGAGCGGCTGCACCGCCGAAAGCTGCCACTTCCGGGACCTCGCCGCGGAATTCGCCGAGGCGGGCGCGCAACGGGTCGGCATCAGCCCGGACGCGGTCGGCAAACAGCGCGAGTTCTCCGCGAAGCACGGTTTCGACTATCCGCTGCTGTCCGATGTGGACGGCACGGTGGCGAAGCAGTTCGGCGTGTGGCGCAAAATCCTGCCCCTGCACACGAAACGCCAGACGTTCGTGATCGGGCAGGACCGGCGGGTGCTGGACGTGATCAAGAGCGAACTGAACTTCACCGCGCATGCGGATCGGGCATTGAAGGTGCTTCGGGAGCGAGCGGACGCCTGACCTCTTCGGTACCCGTTCCGGCCGGGATTTCCCCAATGTGGCATTGGGTGCATGCGACGCACCCAATGTGGCATTCGGTGCGTCAGACGCACCCAATGCCACATTGGGGCGCTCTCAAGCCGCAGGCAAACCACTCAAGCGGCCCGATCGAGCCGCCACACCACATTCACCCCGCTGCAAGCCGACGGAAGCCGCCCCTCTGCATTCTCCTCCCCCACCCGGGAAAACCCCAGCCGCTCCGGAACCGCGCCGCTGCGGGCGTTCCGCTCGTCGTGCTTGATCAGCACATGCGTGGCGTCCAGCCGCCAAGCCAACGACACCAGCAAAGCGCTCGCCCGCGTCACGTATCCCTTGCCAGTCTGGGACTTCGCGAGCCAGTACCCGATCTCCCACCCGTCCCCGCGACGCATCAAGCCGCAACTGCCCGCCAGTTCGTCGTCCGGCGTGAAAATCGCGTAGTTGTACTCCTCGCCGCTCTCCCACTGCGCGACCGCGCGGGCGAGGAACTCGTCCCCCTTGGCGGAGTCGTAGCCGTCGATCGCCCAGGGCATCCACGCGGCCAGGTGGTCCAAAGATCCCACGACGGTCTCCACCTGCACGTCGCGATGGTCCGGGCGCCAGCGAACGAGGGTGATCACACCGTCGGTGAGAGTGTCCATGCCAGCAATCCTGACAGCAAAAACGGCGGCAGGCTCGCGAATTTCGCGAAGCCCGCCGCCGTCCCCAGCGAACGTCAGTTCATCACGATGTCGGGCGGCACCTCGGTGTCGTTCTTCAGCGCGTCGAACAGCTGCGCCGACTTCTTCTTGTCCCAGTGCTGCGCCGAAGCGTCGGTGATCGGCATCGTCGTGGTCGTGACGCCGTCGGAGGAAATCCCGCGCATCGCGATCGCCAGGCCGACCAGGTTGTGCACGTGGTCGCCGGTGTCCATGGTCAGCGCGTCCGGCGCGGAGCCCAGCAGCGGGAAGAAGTCGAACGGGTTCAGCAGCGTCCCCGGGCTCGCCACCTGGCTCACCAGCGCGCCGATGAACTTCCGCTGGTTCGCGACCCGGTCGAGGTCCGAGCGCGGCGTCGCGGACGCGTGCCGCATCCGGACGAACCCGAGCGCCGACCGGCCGTCGAGCTTCTGGCAGCCCGCCTTGATGTCGATGCCGGTCATCGGGTCGTTCATGTCCTTGTCGATGCACATGTCGACGCCGCCGATCGCGTCGACGATCTTCGCGAAGCCGCCGAAGCCGATCTCCGCGTAGTGGTCCATCCGCAGCCCGGTGGCCTGTTCGACCGTCTGGACCAGCAGTTTCGGCCCGCCGAGCGCGAACGCGGCGTTGATCTTGCTCGTGCCGTGGCCGGGGATCTTCACCTGCGAGTCGCGCGGCAGGCTCAGCAGCGTCGGCTTCGTCGAGTTGTCCGGGAGGTGCGCGATCATGATCGTGTCGGTGCGCTGCCCGCCCGCCTCGCCGGAGTCGCCGGTGGCCAGCCGCTCCTCGTCCTCCGCGGTCAGGCCCTGGCGGCTGTCCGAGCCGACGATCAGCCAGTTCGTGCCCGACGCGGCGGCCGGGCGCCCGGAGTAGTCGCCGATCGCGTCCACCCGGTTGATGGAGAACTCGAGATACGCCCAGATCGCACCGACGAACAGCACGAACACGATCAGGAGCGTCATCAGGATCTTGCCGATGCTCCACCGGCGGCGACGGCGCGGCCGCGGCTGGCGGCCGCCGTGCTCCGGCGGGTCCTGCCTCGGCGGTCCGGGCGGCGGAGCGGGGGCCTCGCCGCGCGCGCCCATCGGCCGGGTGCGGGCGTCGTAGGGGCTCTGCCCTCTCCCCGGCAGCGGCAGCATCTGCGCCCGCTGCTGCTGCTGACGCGGGCGTGCGGGGGGCTGCGGTGGCCTGGGCGGCATCCGCCGCCTGCCGTCGTCGCCTCCGTACGTCATGGGCCTGTCTCCCCGATCCGGTGGGTGTGGCCGCGCAGGATCCTGCACGGTCCTCCTGCGGTGGACGTGCGGGACCCTACGCGGGTTGTTCCGGAAGGGGGAGGAGAGGTCAGCGCGGGTCGGCGAACCCGAACTGGTGGACCTTCAGGTGCCCCGACCGGAACCCGGCCTCGGAGTAGGCGAGGTAGAACTCCCACATCCGCCGGAACACGTCGTCGAACCCGAAGCCGCGGATGTCGTCCCAGCGCTGCTGGAAGCGGTCCCGCCACAGCTTGAGCGTGCGGGCGTAGTCCTGGCCGAACTCGCGCATCCCGGCCAGCTTCAGCCGGGTGTTCTCGCGCATCCCGTCCTCGATCGCCTGCACCGACGGGATGATGCCGCCGGGGAAGACGTACTTGTGGATCCACGTGTAGGACTTGGCCGAGGCCTCCATCCGGTCGTGGTCCATGGTGATCGCCTGCAGGCCGAACTGCCCGCCGGGGCGCAGGCGCTTGCCGATCGTGGAGAAGAACGTGGGCCAGTAGGACGCGCCGACCGCCTCGATCATCTCCACGCTGACCACCGAGTCGTACTCGCCGGTGGCCTCGCGGTAGTCGCACAGCCGCACGTCGACGCGGTCGGACAGGCCCGCCTCGGCGATCCGCGCGTCGGCGAGCACCTTCTGCTCCTGCGAGATGGTCAGCGACGTCACCTTCGCGCCGCGAGAGGCCGCGCGGATGGACAGCTCGCCCCATCCGGTGCCGATTTCCAGCACCTCGCTGCCTTTGCGCACGCCGGCGTAGTCGAGCACGCTGTCGAGCTTGCGGTGCTGCGCCTGGGTGAGCGTGTCCCCGGGCCCGAACAGCGCCGAGGAGTACATCATCGACTCGTCCAGGAACGCGCTGAACAGGTCGTTCGACAGGTCGTAGTGCCGGTGGATGTTCGACCGGGCGCCCTCGATCGTGTTCTCTTCCGCGGACGGCTGCATGCGCTCGGCGAACCGGCGGAACCGCTGCAGGAAGGGCGGCACGAGCGTGGCGAGCCGCTCGGCGAACGGCGTCAGCACGCCGGCCAGGTCTTCCGCGGTCCAGTCGCCGACCAGGTACGCCTCGCCGAAGCCGATCTTCGCGTCGGCTCCGAGCCGGTGGAAGAACGCCGCGGGCCGGTGGATGCGCATCTCCGGCGCGTCCGGGCCGCCCGCGCCGAGCACCGTGCCGTCCGGGAACGTCACCCGCACGTCCAGCGTTTTCACCGCGTGCCGGAAGAGCGCCTCGGCCGCGCGCGCCCGCAGCGGCGAATGCGGCGGCGTGGCGAGACCGGGCCATCGGGATTCGTCGGGCACCGGCTGCGAGACCGCTGAGACCACTGTCGGATCGACTCGTGACGTGGACAAGACACTCCCTCCGAACGGGCTTTTCGAGCCCTTCCCCATGATATTCCCGCTTCGTCCCCGTCGCCCTCGCGACCGGGCCGCACCCTCCGGTTACCCCGGAATGCGCAGCCGGTCGCCGGAGGGGCGGGACCAGGCCTGACGAAGAGTCTCGTCCGTCTCGCCCACTCCGATCCGGTCCAGTGTGAAAGCACACATGAGCCGGGTCCAGACCGCGGGACGGCGGATCATCGAATGGCCCTCGCCGGCGATCTCGAACCGCGCGACCAGGTCGGTGACCTCGCGGGCGCGCGCGGCGAAGGCGTAGGACTCGGCGGGCAAGGTCATCCGGTCGCGGGTGCCGTGCGCGATCAGCACCGCGCGGCCCGCGACGGCGTCGACCGGCTCGCCCTGCGGCGTCCACGGGGCCATCGCGCACACCCCGGTCACCGCGGGATCGTCGGCGACGCGCAGCGCGACGCGGCCGCCCATGGAATGCCCGACGAGGACCACCGGGAGCCCCGGATGGTCGGCGCGGATCCGTTCCAGGGCCCAGCGCGCGTCCGGCACCGGGCTTTCCGTCCGCCCGTTCCAGCCGTACAGCCGGTTCCGCATCAGCCGGACTTCCAGCCCGTGCCGCTTTCCGGCGCGGTGCAGCGAGCGGGCCAGCGGCACCATCCGCTGGTACGCCAGCCGCCACGGCTGGACGGCCGCGGTGCTGCGTTCGGCCCCGCCGTGCAGCACGAGCGCCACCGCGCGGGTCTGCCCGGGGGCCCGCCACACCCGCACAGCCGGATCCGTCCGGCCGTTCCGCCGTTTCCCGTTCACCGGCACCCCCGTTTCGATCAACTCCACGGTAATCCACCACGAAGCGTGTCCACCCGATAGATTCGGTGCCCGGACCCGCGAGGAAGGGCAGGTGTGGTGAGCGCCACGGATCTCGTGAAGAACACTTCGGACCAGCTTGCGGCGGCCGCGGAGGCCAACGCCGCGCACGTGTCCGCCGCCGCCGACCTGCTGCTGGGGGTGATCCGGGCCGACGCGCTGGTCTTCACCGCGGGCGCCGGGCACTCGCTCGCGGCGGTCGCCGAGACGTTCTACCGCGCGGGCGGGCTCGCCTGCGTGTATCCCGTGTACCACCCGGAACTGCTGCCGCTGCACGGCGCGCAGCAGAGCACGCGCACCGAGCGCCGTTCCGGGCTCGCCGAAGAGGTCTTGGCCGAACGCGCACCGGGACCGGACGACGTGCTGGTCGTGTTCTCCACGTCCGGCGTGAATCCGTACCCGGTCGAACTGGCCGCAGGCGCACGCCGCCGCGGCGCCTCGGTGATCGCCGTGACGTCGCGGGCCTGCGTGGCCGCCGCACCGCGCCGGTCCGCCACGACGCTGGTCGAGGAAGGCACCGTGGTGCTGGATTCGCTGGTGATTCCCGGCGATGCCAGCTATCCCGCCTCCGGCCCGCGCACCGGTCCACTGTCCACTGTGGTCAATGCGTTTCTGTGGAACCTGATCCTGGCCGAGGTTTACGACCGCGGCACCGCCGAAGGGCTCGACGTTCCGTTGTGGCGCAGCTCCAATGTGGAGGGTGGGGACGCGGCGAACGCGGCTCTGCTGGCCAAGTACGAACCTCGGGTGCCCGCACTGCGCTGACCCACGCGCCCAATGCGGCATTGGGTGCAGGTGACGCACCGAATGCCACATTGGGTGCGTCGGACGCACCCAATGTGGCATTGGGGCGTTCTCAGTAGCGCGGTGTGCGTTGGGTTCGCGGCAGCGGTGCTCGTCCGGACCCTGCGGAGCACCGACCTACGGCGACCCGCCGAGCAGCCCGCTCCCGCTGAACGTACGTGAGGGGAACCCTGAGGGAATCTGATTCCCTCAGGGTTCCCCTCACGTACGTCGGCGGGAGCGGGGAAGCTACGCGGTTGGGCCGATGCTACGCATCGCCCCAACGACGCCGCGCCAACGAGAAACCCCCACCGGGGCGTTCGGGTCAGGCCGCGGCTGGTTCCTCCGCGAACTGCGTGTGGTACAGCTCCGCGTACCGCCCCTCGGCAGCCAGCAGTTCGTCGTGCGTGCCGCGTTCCACGATGTTCCCGTTTTCCACCACCAGGATCAGATCCGCCGCCCGCACGGTCGACAGCCGGTGCGCGATCACCAGCGACGTCCGGCCTTCCAGCGCGCCGGTGAGCGCTTCGCCCACCGCGGCCTCGGATTCCGAGTCCAGGTGCGCGGTCGCCTCGTCCAGCACCACGACCTTCGGCTGCGCCAGCAGCAAGCGCGCGATGGTCAGCCGCTGCCGTTCGCCGCCGGAGAGGCGGTAGCCGCGTTCGCCGACGGTCGTGTCCAGTCCGTCCGGCAGCGAATGCACCAGATCGCCCAGCCGCGCCTTCTCAAGCGCGGCCCAGATCTCGTCGTCGGCGACGTCCGGGCTCGCGTAGCTCAGGTTGGCCCGGATCGTGTCGTGGAACAGGTGCCCGTCCTGGGTCACCACGCCGACGGTTTCGCGCAGCGAAGCGAAACTCAGGTCCTTGACGTCCACATCGGACAGCCGGACCGAACCGGCGTCCACGTCGTACAGCCGCGGCAGCAGCGAAGCGATCGTCGACTTGCCCGCACCGGACGAACCGACCAGCGCGACCATCTGCCCGGCTTCGGCGCGGAAGCTGATGCCGTGCAGCACCTCTTCGCCGCCCCGGCTGTCCAAAGTGGCCACGTCCTCCAGCGAGGCGAGCGAGAACTTGTCCGCCGCCGGGTACCCGAACTTCACGTCGGAGAACTCGACCGAAACCCCGCCATCGGGCAGCTTCTTCGGCTCCGCCGGTTCCTTGATCATCGGCTCCAGGTCCAGCACCTCGAAGACCCGCTCGAACGACACCAGCGCGGTCATCACGTCCACGCGCACGTTCGCGAGCGCGGTCAGCGGCGTGTACAGCCGGGTCAGCAGCAGCGCCAGCGCGACCACGGTGCCCGGTTCGAGCTTGCCGGTGAGCGCCAGGTAGCCGCCGAGTCCGTAGACGAGCGCCTGCGCGAGCGCGGACACGAGCGTCAGGCTGGTCATGAACCAGCGCGTCAGCATCGCGGTGCGGACGCCGATGTCGCGGACCCGTCCGGCGCGGAGGCCGAAGTCGGCGACCTCCTGGCGCGGCCGTCCGAAGAGCTTCACCAGCGTGGCGCCCGGCGCGGAGAACCGTTCGGTCATCTGCGTGGTCATCCCGGCGTTGAGCTGCGCGGCCTCGCGCTGCAACCCGGCCATGCGGCGGCCCAGCCTGCGGGCGGGCAACACGAAAATCGGCAACAGGACCAGTGCGACGAGCGTGACCTGCCACGAAAGCGACACCATCACCACCAGCGACAGCACCAGCTGGATCACATTGGTGACCAAACCGGACAAAGTCGCCGTGAACGTGCGCTGCGCCCCGATCACGTCGTTGTTGAGCCTGCTGACCAGCGCACCGGTGCGGGTGCGGGTGAAGAACGCGATCGGCAGCTTCTGCACGTGCTCGAACACCGCCACGCGCAGGTCATAGATGATGCCCTCGCCGATCCGCGACGACTGCCAGCGTTCCGCGAGACCGAACCCGGCGTCGAGGATCGCGAGCGCCGCGATCACCACCGACAGCCAGATGACCACGTTCAGCTCGTGCCCGCCCACGATCGCGTCGACGACCTTGCCCGCGAGCACCGGCGTCGTCACGGCGAGCACCGCCGAGATCACGGTGAGCACCAGGAAGGCCAGCAGCCGCTTCCAGTGCGGCCGGGCGAACCGCGCGACCCGGCGGACCGTGCCTCGGGTCAGCGCTTTCGGCGCGTCGCCCGCCCGCATCGCGGAGCTCAGCAGCGCCCAGGTGTTGTCCATCGGAGTGTCCCCCAGCTCGTGAAAACCTCTAGATTAGTTGAACTTTTTTCCGGAGATGCCCTGCACAACACCGGGACGCCCGGCATTCTTCCCGATGTCCGCGAAGGACTTCCCGGGGACTCGGATTCCGATCACGGACCTCGGGCCGGTGCGGGCCACGGGCGGTGGGATCCGGCGCGGCCCGGCTCGGTAGCCTGGCGTTTCGGGGTCGGCGAGCCGGGGAGGAAACGCGGGTGCAACTGCTGATGGCCCCTGCGCGTGCCGGGGAAGCCCATCCCGTGCGCGTCGCCGCCTGGGATCTCGTCTTCTATCTCGGCTGCTTCGCCTTCGCGCTCGGCACCGCGCTCGCTTCGGAGTTCTACGGCTATCGGATCTGGGGCAATTTCGCCGTCGCCGGATACGGATTGGCCGCCGCGCGCAGCGCCTGGCTGACGATTTCCGCGCGCCGCGGAATGCAAACTAACGGCAAATTCGGGTCGCGCTGGATCGGTATCGGCGCGGTTGTCGTGCTCGCGATGTGCGCGCCGCTGGTGACGCTCGTGATCCGGCGGCTGACCGGAACGGACTGGCTGATCACCCCGTTCTCCTGGGCCGCGCAGCCTGAGGTGTGGGTGATCGAACGCAGCGCGGACCTGTTGCTGCGGAACGGAACCCCGTACATCGACATCACCGCGCTCCACCGCGCACCGGAAGTGAACGACTACACGCCGTACGGCCCGGTGATGACCGTTTTCGGGCTGCCGCGCGCGTTGTTCGGCGGCAGTCCGGTCCTCAATGCACTGACCGACGCGCGGTGGATGTTCGCGCTGGCCGCGGTGCTCTGCGCGTACGCGTCCTGGCGGCTGCTGAACCGGCCCCGGATCCCGGTTTTCGCCGCACAGCTCGCGATCGCCTGTCCGCTGACCGCGCTGACCTGGGCGGTCGCCGGACCGGACCTCGCGATCGTGGGCCTGCTCGTGCTGACGTTCGCCCTGGCCGCGTCGGGGCGTCCAGGATGGACCGGGTTCGTGCTGGCGCTGGTGATCAGCGCGAAACTCATCGTCGCGCCCGCCGCCGCGGTGCTCGCGGTCTTCGTTTGGCAGCGGGCTCGCGGCGGAAATCCTTGGGCGGCAACAGGTCGCTTCGCGGGCGCGCTGGCCGCGGCGACGATCGCGCTGCATCTGCCGGTGTATCTGGCGAACCCGGCGGCGTTCACCGAGCACGTGATCCGCTTCCCGCTCGGCATGGGCGCGGTCCGCTCCCCCGCGGCGAGCCCGCTGCCCGGGCATCTGATCGCGCAGGCCGGACCGGCCGGCACCGTGATTTCCCTGGTGCTGGTGGGTGTCGCGGCGGTGGCGATGCTGATCTGGCTGGCGCGCCGGCCCCCCGCGACGGGATCCGCTGCACTGACGCGAACCGCCGTCGGACTCGGCGCGTTGATCCTGCTTACTCCGGCCACCCGGTACGGCTACCTCGTGTACCCGCTGGTACTCCTCGGCGCCGCGCTGACCTTCCGGACGACCTCTCCGACCGTGCGCCCCCCGCGCAGCGGCCGCGCTGACGCTACTTCTTCTTGACTCGCGTGGCCCCGCCGCGCCCCCGCAACTGGACCCCGGACTCCGACAGCACCCGGTGGACGAACCCGTAGGACCGTCCGGTGGATTCGGCCAGAGCCCGGATGCTCGAGCCCTTCTCGTATTTCTTCTTCAGGTCAGCGGCCAGCTTGTCGCGCGTGTTGCCGGTGATCCGCGCGCCTTTCTTGAGATCAGCCACGTCGATCGCCTTCCCGCCGAGTGGTTGTTCCGGGCCATTCACGGCCCCTGCCGGGGCAATGATCGAACACTACGCGCCGGATTGCCAGACGACAGCCGTAAAACGATCGAAACCGCGATCACATTGGGCCATTCCAGTGCTTTGCCCGACACGGTCAGCACCCGAACGGACGCACTCGGTCAGGCAAGCTGGACAAGTTCCAGATAATCCGCGGACCAGTGGTCCTCGGTTCCGTCCGGAAGCAGGATCACGCGCTCGGGTTCGAGTGCCTCGACCGCGCCCGGGTCGTGCGTCACCAGCACGACCGCGCCGGCGAAGCTGCGCAGCGCGTCGAGAACCTGTGCGCGGCTGGCCGGGTCCAGGTTGTTCGTCGGTTCGTCGAGCAGCAGCACATTGGCTTGGCTGGACACGAGTCCAGCGAGCGCGAGCCGGGTCTTCTCGCCGCCGGACAGGGTTCCGGCGGGCTGGTCGAGCTGTTCGCCGGTGAACAGGAACGAGCCGAGCAGGTTCCGCAGCTCCTGCGCGCCGGTGTCCGGTGCGAGATGGCGGATGTTTTCCCACACCGACGCGTCGTGGTCGAGCGTTTCGTGTTCCTGTGCGTAATAGCCCAAACGCAATCCGTGACCCGGTTCGACGGATCCGGTGTCCGGGGTTTCCATTCCGCCGAGCAGCCGGAGCAATGTCGTCTTTCCGGCGCCGTTCAATCCGAGCACGACGACCTTCGAGCCGCGGTCGATCGCCAGATCGACGCCGGTGAAGATCTCGAGCGAACCGTACGACTTGGACAGCCCGTCGGCGGTCAGCGGCGTGCGCCCGCACGAGGCCGGGTCCGGGAACTTGATCCGGGCGACCTTGTCCGCCTGGCGCGTCTCGTCGAGCGAGGACAGCATCTGCTCCGCACGCCGGGCCATGTTCTTGGCCGCGACGGCCTTGGTCGCCTTCGCGCCGAGCTTCGCGGCCTGCGCCTGCAGCGCGGACGCCTTCTTCTCGGCGTTCGCGCGCTCGCGGCGGCGGCGCTTCTCGTCGGTGGCGCGCGCGTCGAGGTAGCGCTGCCAGCTCATGTTGTAGATGTCGATCTCGCCGCGCGTCGCGTCGAGGAACCAGACCTTGTTCACGACGTCGCCGAGCAGTTCGACGTCGTGGCTGATCACCACGAGCCCGCCGTCGTGCTGCTTGAGGAAGCCGCGCAGCCAGTTGATCGAGTCGGCGTCGAGGTGGTTGGTCGGCTCGTCCAGCAGCAGGATCGTCTCGGACTTGCCGCCCGCGCCCGCCTCGGCGGCGGCGAACAGGATCCGCGCCAGCTCGACGCGACGGCGCTGACCGCCCGACAGCGTGCTGAGCGTCTGCGACAGGATGCGGTCGGCGAGGCCGAGGTTCGAGCAGATTCGCGCCGCTTCGCTCTCCGCGGCGTACCCGCCGAGCGAGGAGAACCGCTCTTCGAGCCGCGCGTAGCGGTTGATCGCCTTGTCCCGCTGCTTGTCGTCGACCAGCTCTGACATCGAGGTCTGCGCCTTTTCCATGTCGCGCAGCAGGGTGTCGAGCCCGCGCGCGGACAGCACGCGGTCCTTCGCGGTGACCGACAGGTCGCCCTCGCGCGGGTCCTGCGGCAGATAGCCGAGTTCGCCGCTGCGCCGGACGTCGCCGGCGTGCGGTTCGCCCTCGCCCGCGAGGACCTTCAGCGAGGTGGTCTTGCCCGCGCCGTTGCGGCCGACGAGGCCGATGCGGTCGCCGGACTGGATGCGGAGGGTGGCGCCGTCGAGCAGGATGCGCGAACCGGCGCGCAGCTCAAGGCCAGTGGCCGTGATCAAGAGAACTCCCGGATACGGGGGCGGTCAGGTGGACGTGCTGGAGCGCCCCGGCACCGCGTGCGATGCGGGGCGGGCGGCTACTCTCTCTGGATCCGCACCAATGCCCTGTTGACCACGAACCCAGTGTACGGGTCGGCGTCGAACGGTTTTCGCGGCCGTGTCCGGATTCACTCGGGTCCCGGTGTTCGATCCCTCACCACCAGGTGGACGGCACGCGCTCGCTGTGCTGCTTCGGCCAGCACCTCATAGCCGGGCTCGGGAATCTCCAGCACCCGCGGCTCCGCCCGGTCGAACAACTCGGCGAGCCGTCTGTCGGAGCGCAGTCCGTCGAGCGCGCGACGGTCTCCGCCGAGCACCACAGCGTCCACTTCGGACAGTCGAGGCAGTAGAACCTCGTACGCGTCCTGGGCGGCTGAGCGGAGCGCGGCCCGCGTCTGGCCTTCGCGGCGGCGGGCGAAGCGTTGCTGCGACCAGCCGCCCGCCGCGGTTCGGCCTTGCACGTGGTGGCGATCGGTTCGGGAGAGGACTACGCGGCCGTCGTAGGCAAGTCCGAGGGAGTGTCCGCCTTTTCGGACCAGCAGCAGCGCGATCAGTCGCGGTGTCTGCACGTGGCGAAGCAACGGTTCGACGGCCAGCCCGGAGTATTCGCCTCGCTCGCTCAACGGTCCAAACGGGACAGTCGCGGTAGCTGTGGTGCCGTTCTCGGCGGTGACTTGCACGTGCGTCGCGGCGAGAACGGTCGTACGCACGCCGTGGTTGCGTTCGGCGAAGCGCGCGAACCAGCCGTCGAGCCGTTCGGGCGGGACTTCCACCGCCCGTCCGCCGCCTGCGACCTGCCGTGCCATGCCGGAAACGGTACGGGGCCGCCGCGCGGTGCGACGGCCCCGCATCGCTTAGGCCAGCTGAGGCCGCACCGGCCCGGTGGTCACCGTCTTGTGCACGTCCGCCGGATGCCCGGCCGAGACGTACCCGTTGACGTGCAGCGAAACGCTGCGGATCGAACCGGTGTCGCCGCCGGTGGTGTCGACGACCTTGAGCGTCCACGTGCCGTCCGCCGAAGCGCCGAGCTGGCTCTGCGCCGCGACCGGCCGGTAGGTGCCGGTGTACGGCGCGTCCCCGGACCCTGTCGAGCTGAACAGCTTGGTCGCGGAATCGTCGAAGACCACCTGGCAGAGGTTGTTCCCGCTGCCGCCGCCCTTCTGGAACAGCGTCGCCGTCGCGCCGGAAGGCGAGGTCAGCGTGCCGACCAGGTCGTTGACGTAGGTGTGGTCGATGCCGACCGTGGTCGCTTTCTCCGCCGTGGTGCAGGTGGCGCCGTCGATCGAGAGCGACACCTTCGACGCGGGACCGACGCCGCTCACCACGAGCGGGACCGACGCGCCGAGCGGCGAGTTGTCCGGGATCGCGACCGCCGGACCGGCGTAGGCGAACGCCTGCGAAACCGGCGACGGCGTGCCGACCGGCAGCGAGAACGTGCTGGTGCGCGGCGAGTACGAGCCCGCGAAAGTCACCTTCGCGGTGAGCACCACCGGCGAGCCGAGCTGCTGGCTTGCCGGAACCGTGACGGTGAAGTCGTTGATTCCGGTCTGTCCCGGGCTGATCGTGCCGTACGACTTCGCCCTCGGCTCGATCGTGACGCCCTGGGTCGGCGAAGTGAGCACAACGCTCGTGGAGACTGCGGTGCCGTCGCCGGTGTTCTTCACCGGAAGCGTGACAGTCGCGGTGTCACCGGGGTTGAGCGTGCTGCCGCCGCTGGGTCCGCGGACCGTCGGCTGCCCAGCTTCCGCGTACGGCTGCGGACTGGCTCCGGTGTACGCGAGCACCTTGTCCGCCAGCAGCACTCCTGCCCCGGTGAGGTTGTCCGTGCCGGGCGCTTCGATATCCACCGCGGTCTTGAGGAACGCCTCGCGAATGTCCGAAGAGGACAGTCCGGGATTGCCGGACAGCACCAGGCTCGCGATCGCGGCCGCGTGCGGTGCGGCCGCCGAGGTGCCGAAGAACGGGTCGAACCCGCTCACCGACGTGTGCACGCCGTCCGCCGCGGTGATTTCCGGCTTCTGCCGGACCTCTCCCCCGGTCGACGACACGTCGCCCGGCGTGATCGGCGTTCCGTTGGCTTCGTAGAACATGCGCCGCGGACCGTCCGAACTGAACCGTTCCGCCTTGCTGGCAGCGGAATACGCCGCCGGATACGGTCCGGTCGGGTTCGCCGGGTCGCCCGGTTCGAGCGGCCGCCCGAACGCCGCCTCGGCCGGTGCCGCGGCGACCGCGAACGCCTTGCGCGCCGCGGCATGGCCCACGACCGCGCCCGGCGTGGAGTACGCCTTGAGCCCGTCCGCGGAATCGCGGAACCGGCTGCCGAACGCGGTCAGCGAAAGGTACCGGCTCGCCCCGGAGAACTTCACCACGGCGAGCCGCAGCCCCGTGCCGCCGAACAGCGGGGTGGCCAGCTGCTCGTACGGGTCCTGGGTGCCGTTCTGGACGTCCTGGCTGAAGCTCACGACGTTGCCGCGCGCGTCGAGGAGATAGAGGTCGTAGTCGTCCGCGGCCGTGCCGATCGGGTCGGACCAGTGCAGCGTCACCGGGATGCTGGCCGACGACGCGTCCGAAATCGGTTCGTACACCTGCTTTCCGGCTGCGCCCGCGAAGTTGTGCGCGGTGCCGGCGAACTTGCCGATCGAGACTCCCGAATCGACGAAGTCGCCTTCCCAGTGCGCCGCGGTGCCGTCGGCGACATTGCCTTCATTGCCCGCGGAGGAGAAATAAAGCGCGCCGTCGGCCGTCACGTCGTTCACCGCTTGCGCGATGATCCAGTCCTGGAACGGGGATTCCTTGAAGTAAATGACGTCGTCGACGATGACGTCGCAATGCGCTTCGAAACGGAGCTTGCGGATGTTGTCGGCGAAACTCGCGTCGGAGGTGAACGCTGTCGCGAAACCAAGCTTAGCGTTCGGCGCGAGGTCGTGGATGATCTCCAGCATCGCGGTGCCCTCGTCGCCGCTGCCGGCCTGTCCAGTCAGGACATCGACCGCCGGAAGCTCACCCTTGGTGCGGGAAACCTCCAGGGAATCGACGCCGTCGGACAGCGCGCACGCCTTCACGCCGGTGCCGGTCACGCCGAACTGCTGACGCGCGGTGTCCGCGTTGTGCGCCCGGTCGCCCGCGCTGACCACCTGCGTTTTGGTCCCGATCGCTTCCTTGAGCTGCCGGTCGATCCGATCGGCCTTCTGCTGCTTGGTTTCCGTGCCGTTCTTGTTTTCCCGCTGCCGCGCCGTCATCGCCTGATCCGCGGTTTCGACGTGCTTCACATCGCCGCGCTTCGCGATCTCCGGCAATGCGGCCAACGGCACGTCGGCCCGGATGCTCGCCGCCGTGCTCGACACCGCACGCACCTCGGCCCCGGCCTTGCGCAGGTCGTTGACGAGCCCGTCGCTGACCTTCGTGACCCGGATGTCGACCAGTGCCTTGTCCGCGGTCTTGCCGATTCCGGGCAACGCGGCCGCGCTCAGGCTCCGCGTGCGCATCTTCTCCTGGACGAGCAGTTTGCTGTCTATTTTGGACTCAGTCGCGGTCTGTCCTGCTTTCACCGCTTGCAATGCGGCGATCTGACTGTTCGCGGTGGAGTCCACAGTAGACTCCTGCGCATCGGCCAAGGGCGGTGCCACCAGCCCGGCGGCAAGCACCGCCGCGGCGACCACGCCCGTCCGTCTTCTTGTCGAGGCTCCAGGTGAACGGGTACGACGCACGTGCGCCCTCCGATCTCGCACCGCGTGCCCCGACTCACGCTGGCCAACGCCGGTGATCACCGGCTGGATCCAGCTAAGTACCACTTCTGTCCGGGAAAAACGGCCGTTGGAGTGACGTTGGTGAGGCAATATCCGTTGCCAGCCGGACGTCGTAGGCCGTTCGGCGGAGCCAACCGCCGATCCGGCTATCACTGGTGGCGCACCGACGGAGACTGCGAGCGAACCCTCCCCTGCCGTACCGCACTCGCGGCGGCTCCCTGGGCTGAATGGCCCTGAGAGCACCCGAAATGACCCCCTGGGCGACTCCTGAAAAACAACTTTTACAGCTTATCCGATTCTATATTTCCAGGAATCTCACGAAATGAATCAACGAATTTGACGCAAAGAATTCTCCGGCGGATTTCACCGCCAGAACATGAGCTCTGAAAACCGGGGATTGCCACGACCCATCATGGACCATTACGCTGGTCGCTGGCACCGGGCAGCCGACAGAGGGGGACGTTGCGAAGTGCACGCGTGGATGGTTCGTGCTGGCAGCCACGGCGAACGTGAGAAGACTGCCCTGAGCGACGGCTTCGTCATTGCAGGCTGGGAGGAAGTCGAAGACCTCTCGCACATACGCGATCGCGAACAGCTCCGGTCGTTGCTGACCGAAACCTATCCTGATCTCAGCCCTCAAGTCATCGCGAACTGGACTGGCCAGCTCTGGCGATTCCGCGAAGAAATCGCGATCGACGACCTCGTGGTCATGCCTGTTGTCGGCAACGGACCCCGCTGCCTGGCGTTAGGTGTGGTGACCGGCCCGTACAGCTATGACGCGGACGCGCCAGAAGGGTTTCGGCACCGACGGCCAGTACAGTGGCAGCGCACCGACTTGCCCCGCGACTCAGTCCGACCCGACCTGCGCGACAGCATGGGGTCGCTCTTGACCGTCTTCGAACTGAGCCGCAACGACGCGGCGCGGCGTATCGCGATTCTGGCCGAGCAGGGAGAAGACCCGGGTCCGCCGGATTCGGATGCCGACGGGCCCACCGTCGCATCTCCGCAGCGGCTGGAGGAGCTGGTAACGGCAGCGCAAGACAGCGGCGACGCGGTCACTTTGACCGTGCGGGAACTACTGGGCATCTGGGGGTACAGCCGCCGCTGGCCCTCCGTCGTCGAGCAGGTCCGCAGCGAGCTGGCACAACGCGGCTTGTCCACCAAACCGCCGTTCTCCGCCGGCAGCATCAACAGTCGGATCTCGATCGTCCCCGTCGGTACCGAGCCGCACGCTGGAGTCCCGGTGCCGACCGCCGCCGAGTTGCCGGACGAGCCGGCACCGGAGGATCAGCCGGTTGCCCTCCTTATCAAACAATTGCCGTCCGCCGAAGTCGCACTCAGCTTTGTGAAATCGAGCGACTCGCTCAGCGTGGCGATGACGAAGATGGCGATGGACAACTACTCTCAGCTGCCGATCCTCGACGAGAATCGGCAGCTACGGGGAGCGGTCAGCTGGGAAAGCATCGGCCTTGCGCACCTGTCGAGCGCTGCGCCGACGCTCGCCGACGCCGTCCTGTCCGCACGAGAAGCAGACGGCGAAGACGACCTTCTCGACTGGATCTCCGAGATCTATCGCCGAGGATTCATCTTCGTCCGGGGCCAGGACCGCAGGGTGCAAGGCATCGTCACCACAGCCGATCTCACCAATCAGCTCGGCAGCCAGCTGCGTCCGTTCCTGCTGATCGCAGAGATCGAACGCCGATTGCGTCGCATCGTAGGCAAACTGCTCAAGGACAACACCGTCAGCATTGAGCAAGTGCACCGACAGCTTCGCCCGTACCGCACAGCGCAAGTACGCGACGCTGACGACCTCACCATCGGCGAATACCCGCATGTGTTCAAATCGGAGAACACGTGGAGCGCGGCTCGATGGAGCTTGGACAAAGAGCTTTTCCTTGAACGACTGCGGAAAGCAGCCAGTTTCCGCAACAACCTCATGCACCTCAACCCTGACCTGGACCCGGAGTCGGAAGCAGAACTGCAGCCTTTGCAGGGGCTTCTCGGGATGTTGCGCGCACTAGACCACTAGCCTCGGTCCGAGCCCGTCCGTCAATCTGCGGGCGAGTCGATCGGCGAGCTTTGATCCGTGCCAGGTCTGCTCGTTGGCCGCCTTAGTTGACTGCTAGTCCAGCCGCGTACTTATCCGGCACCGGTCCGCACCCGCAGGACGCCATCGTGAAATACGACTCCGGTGCTCCCGCGGCGTCCGGCAAGCTTGGAAACCTCCGCCGCTGGATCGCGTTCGCCTGAGCAGCCTCACTGTCCGCACAGCCCCGTCCCCGCGACGACGTCCAAATTCCGGAGCCGGCACCGCGTCGTACTCGCAGAACAGCGGATCCCCCTTGGGGTATCCCGAATACCTGGCCCGGCAATCGGGCACCGAGATCGAAAACCTCCGCGAAACGAGTCACAACTCCAGCCACATGATCCGCAACCCCACCCGCCCCTCCACCGGATGCTGAAACGCCCCCGGTGCGATCCCCAATGTCACGAACCCCAAACTCTCGTACAACCGCACCGCATGGACATTGGTCTCCACCACCGCGTTGAACTGAATCGCCGCGAACCCCGTCCGCCGTGCCCAAGCGATCAAGTCCACCACCAAGGCCCGTCCGACGCCGTGGCCTCGGGCGTCCCTGGACACCATCAAGCTTCCTGAAGCGACATGGCTGCCCGGGCCAGGCCGGTTGGCGTACATGTTCGCCGTGCCCAGCACCCGGTCCCCGTCGGCCGCGACCACGACCCGCGCCGGGGCTGCGACCAGCCACTGCTGGCGAGCTTCCGATTCGCTCATCGCCGGGTCGTAGGGGAACGTCTGCTGCTCGGTCACCACGTCCCGGATGATCGGCCAGATCCCCGGCCAATCGTCGGCGCCGGCGTCCCGGATCGTCAACGGCATCTGCCTACCGTGCTGACCGGCCCCGGCGAACGCAACCTATTTACAGCACAAAGGAATCCGACCAAGGCTGGCTCGACCGGCCTGACAGAGCGTCCAGCAGGGTCACCGCTTGCTTGTCGGTCAGCGAAGCCACGAAGTCCACGACCGCGCGTCCCCGGGCCAGTCCGCGCACCGCGTCCGCGCCCTCGATTCGTTCGCCCGTCGCGCCCACCAGCAGTTCCGGCGCGACCCGGGCGAGGTCCGAGTACTCGCCGTGTGCCAGTTCCATCAGGTCGTGCAGCCGACGCGGCAAGCGGGAAGCCTCGTCGCGGTCCAGGAGCCACGCGTCCAGCGCGTCGACCAGCGTCGTGACCAGACTGGCCTGGCCGCGCTGGTGCAGGGCGAGATCGGGGCGCAGCAACACAAACCGCCGGTGGACGAACTTCAGGACCTGCACCTCGTGCCACTGCGCGGGACGCAACGAGACGTGCCCGGACCGGGTCGGGGGCGACGACAGGACGAACACCCCGTCCACCAGCCGCGCCATCCAGTTCGCCGAGAAGGCGGCCGTCGCTTGTTCGGCTTCGGTCGAGCCGTCGAAGCCGTCCGCGAGGAGGCCGTCGACCAGTTCTCGCTGGACTCGGGCGACGGCCGCGGCGAAGGCGTCGTCGTCCACGATCCAGCTGTCCTTCAGGTGCATGCGACGGCGCATCCGCTCCAGGGAACGGCCTGGGCGGCGAATTTCCGCGGTCAGCCGGGCATCGTCCAAAGAGGCCAGCTCGACCGCGTGCGCCAGCCACTCCCCCAGTTCGGCGGCGACGGGGGCGTGCTGCAGGACGCCGATGCGGTGGAAATCCTGCAGATCGTGGATCGCGTACGCGATGTCGTCGGCAGTGTCCATAACGGACGCTTCGACCGTCTGCTGCCACGGCTCGATCCGGCCGGCGAACGGGGCCCGCGACTGCTCGAAGTCGTCCAATTCCGTGACATACGCGGAAAACTTGCTCGCGCCGGTGCCGGGAGCGTCGTCCGGCTCGGCAGCGCCGCGAGGGGGCAGCGGCATCGCGGTCGGATGCGGCTGCGGGTAATGCAGCCGCGCCCACGGGTACTTCAGGACCGCGGCGCGGACCGCGGTCGTCAGGTCCAGCCCGATGGCGGACGGGCCGCGCACGTCGGTCGTCGTGACGATGCGGAACGACTGCGCGTTGCCCTCGAAACCGTCGGCCAGGCCGAACCGGTGCCGAGCGATCCGGTCCAGGATCTGCTCGCCGAGGTGCCCGAACGGCGGGTGCCCGAGGTCGTGCGCCAGCGCGGCGGCCTCGCACGCGTCGGGGTCGCAGCCGCCGAGTTTCGCCGCGAGTTCGGCCGACTCGCTCGATCCGGTGATCCGCTCCGCGATCCCGCGCGCGACCTGCGCGACCTTCAGACTGTGCGTCAGCCGGTTGTGTAGCAGCCCGGCGCCGCCGGCGCTGACCACCTGGGTGACCCCGCCGAGCCGCGCGAAGAACGGCGACGCGGTGATCCGGTCGCGGTCGACGCGGAACGGGCTGGTCGCCAGATCGGTGAACCCGCCGGTCCCGTCCTGCGGGTCCCGCCGCGCTGCCCTCGGATCGGTCTCGTCCATGTGTCCCACCGTATCCGGCCGTCCGGCAGGATTGCGGGATGACCGACGTGCTGGTGGCGGGCGGCGGCCCGGCCGGACGGGCGCTGGCGGCCGCGTGCGCCCGGCGAGGATTGGAAACGGCCGTGTTCGACCCGGATCCGCACCGAAAGTGGCCGAACACTTACGGACTGTGGGCAGACGAAGTGCCGGAGCTGCCTGACAAAGCGATCGCCGCGGCTCCGGCGACGACGCTCGCGTTCGGGACCCGCGAGCACCGCGTCGACCGGGCCTACCGGGTGCTCGACAACGCCGGGCTGCGCGAGTGGCTCACCGAACCGAAGGTCCAGGTGATCACGGGCAAGGTGACCGGCGCGGAACACGGTCCGCACGGTTCGACGGTCCTGCTCGCCGACGGTCGACGGCTCGCAGCCGCTGTGTTCGTCGACGCGTCCGGTGCGCCCAAGCTCCGGGCTCCGCGCGCCGAGCAGACCGCGTACGGGCTCGTGCTGCCCGCGGACCAGGCCGAGCGACTGGCCCCGCCCGACACCGCTGTCTTCATGGACTGGCGCGACGGCACCGACAGCTTCCGCTACCTGCTGCCCCTCGGCGACGGCTCCGTGCTGGTCGAGGAGACCTCGCTGGCCCGCAAACCCGGGCTCCCGGTGTCCGAACTGGCCCAGCGGCTGCACGCGCGGCTCAAAGCAGCGGGAATCCGCCCGGCGGGCCGTGTCGAACAGGTGCGGATCGTGCTCGACGTCCCGCTGCCGAAGCGCGGCCAGGCGGTGCCGTTCGGGGTCGCGGGCGCGCTCGTGCACCCGGCGACCGGTTTCAGCCTCGCGACCGCCCTGCAGCTCGCGCCTCGCGTCGCGGAAGCTCTGGCGGACGCGTTCGACGCAGGTCCGGCGGCCGCGGCCGGCGCTGCCCGGAAGGCATCGTGGCCGCCGGAAGCCCGTGCTGTGCATGCCTTGCGCCGCCACGGACTCCGTGCATTGTGCGGAATGTCACCCGCTCAGTCGGCGCAATTTTTCGACCTGTTCTTCGAGCTCCCGATCCCGGCGCAGCGCGCGTTCACCTCGGGCCGCGCCGACCTGCTCGGCACCGCCTCGACCATGGCAAACCTGTTCCGCACCGCCCCGGCCCGGCTGCGCCGGCGGCTGCTCGGCTGAGCCCGTGCCGGGATTTTTGCCTTGCCCGATCGAGCGAACGGGAAAACCATTTTGTTACTCCGATCCGGTGGCCGAAGTGCCGCGCCGGTGAACATCAGCTGACAACGGTTTCGCGGCCCCCTTCGGCGGTGCGAGTATCGCGTCCGTGACGACGCTGCGTGCGGTCCGATTCGCCTTCCAGCCGATGTACAGCTTGCACACCGGCGGGGTCGTCGCGTACGAAGCGCTGGCCCGGCCGGGCCGGGGCACCGCGCACGAACTGCTCGCCGAGGCCCGCCGCGCGGGCAAGCTCACCGAGGTCGACCTCGGGCTGGCCGCCGCCGCGGTGCGCCAGGAAGCCGAGCGGCCCAGCGCGCTCCCGCTGCACCTCAACGTCTCCGCCCGCACGCTCGCGTCGCCGCTGGAGGCGTTCGACGAGCTGATCGCCGAACTCGGCGCGGCCGGACGGCGCACCCGCGACGTGGTGCTCGAGGTCGGGCCGCCGTTCACGCACCTGCCCACCGGCCGCCTGCTCGACGGCATGCGCGCGCTCACCGAACAGGGCTTCCGGCTCGCGCTCGACGGGCTCGGCCGCGGCGACCTGCCGCTGGCGCTGCTCGCGCAGTCGCCGGTGGACCTGGTGAAACTCGACCGCAGCGTGCTGCGCGGCCTGCCCGGCGACCCGGCGTCGACAGCGGTGGTCGAGGCGCTGCTGCACTTCACGACGCGCACGAACACCCGGCTGGTCGCGACCGGCATCGAAACCGAGTCGCAGCTCGACGCCGCACAGAGCCTCGGCGTCCGGATCGCGCAGGGCAACCTGCTCGCGCCGCCCGCCGCGCACCGGTCCGCGCCCGCCTCCGGCGCGGTCATCCCGGAGGACCGGCGCACGCCCGCGCCGCCGCAGGCCCCGCGCGTCGGCGACTTCCTCCGCCCAGCGACAACCCTGCCGGTCGACGCGACGTGCGACGACGTCCGCGAGGTGCTCGCCGCCGCGGACGCGCCGAGCGGCGTGGTCGGCGTCGACGCGGACAACCGTCCACAGTGGTCAGTCGACCGGACCCGGTTCCTCGTCACCATCACCGGTCCGTACGGACACGCCTTGCACGCGAAGCGGCCCGCCGCCCGGCTGGCGGACAAACCGCACCTGATCGAGGCGGGCGCGAGCGCGCTGGAATTCCTCGAACTGGTCACCGACGCCGACTGGGGCCGCACCGGCGACGACGTCGTAGTGGTCGACGCGTCCGGGCACTGTCTCGGCGTGGTGCTGGTGACCGAGGTCGTGCGCGGGGTCGCCGAGGCGAAGGTCGAGGAGGCGGTCACGCTCAGCCCGCTCACCCGGCTGCCGGGCAGCGAAGCGGCGGCCCGCGACGTCGAACGCCGGATCGCGAGCGGCGAGCAGTTCGTGGCGGCGTGGCTGGACGTCGACGCCTTCAAATCGGTCAACGACAACGCCGGTTTCGCCGCGGGCGACGACCTGATCCGCGCCCTGGGCGAAACGCTCACCGACCTCGCCCGGCGGCTGCCGCGGATGCGTGTGAGCCACGTGGGTGGCGACGACTTCCTGATCGTGTGCGACGTGGACGAGATCGGCACGGTCGCCGCGGCTTTGCTGGACACGCACTGGTCCGCCGAGGGCATGCCGGTCACGGTTTCCCTGGCGACGCTCGTGTGCGGCAGCGGCGCCATTCCGTCCTATCGGGACGCTTCCCGCCTTCTCGCACCGCTGAAGAAACGCGCCAAGGCCGTGCCGGGTTCGAGCTGGGTCCTCAGCCGCCCCGGCAGCGACCGCGTCGAAGTCCTGCGCGGCATCGGCCGGGACGTCGCGATCAGCCGGTCGGCCTGACGAATCCCGACTCGTACGCCCGGATCACCGCCTGCGTCCGGTCCCGCGCGCCCAGTTTCGACAGCACATTCCCGACGTGCGTTTTCACCGTCTGCAGCCCCAGGAACAGCTCCGCCGCGATCTCCCCATTGGACAGTCCCGCCGCCATCAGCCGCAGCACGTCGCGTTCCCGTTCGGTCAGGAAGTCCAGCGAGGCGGCGGCACCCGGCGCGCGGCGAGCCGCCATGCCCCGGATCGCGGCCGGGAACAACAGCGAATCGCCCGCCAGCACCGTGCGGATCCCGGCGACGATCTCCTCCGGGCGCGCGCGTTTCAGCAGGAATCCGCTCGCCCCGGCGAGCAGCGCGTCGTACACGTAGTCGTCGTTTTCAAAGGTGGTCACCACGATCACCTTCGGCGGATCCTCCACAGTGGACAGCAGATGCTCCGTCGCGCGGATCCCGTCCACCGCGGGCATCCGCACGTCCATCAGCACGACGTCCGGCCGCAGTTGCCCGACTAGCCCCGGCACCTCCGCCCCGTCGGACGCCTCGCCGACCACGGTCAGGTCCGGTTCGCTGTCCACGATCGCGCGCAGCCCGGCCCGGATCAGCCGTTCGTCGTCCACCAGCAGGACTCGCACGCTCACCGGTTCCCCCACGGCACCGTCACCACGACCTCCCAGTTATCGCCGACCGGTCCCGCGGACAGCTTGCCACCCACCAGTTCCGCCCGCTCCGCCATGCCCCGCAGACCGCGTCCGCCGCGGGCGCGCGACGGCCGGGCCGAGCCGAGCGGATTCGCGACCGCCGCCCGCAGCTGCCCGTCCGCGACCGTCAGCGCGACGGTGACCGGCACCTTGCCCGCGTACCGCACCGCGTTGGTGAGGCATTCCTGCAGGATCCGGTACACCTCGCGGGAAACCACCGCCGGCACCGCGGCGATGTCGCCGTGCACCTCGTAGCGGCACTCCGTCCCGGACTGCTGCGTCACGGTGATCAGCGCGGGCAGATTGGCGAGACCCGCGTGCGGCGTCCGGTCGCGTGCTTCGTCGCGGAGCAGGCCGAGCACGTGGTCGAGGTCGTCGAGCGCGGTGCGGGCGGATTCCTCGATCGCGGTGAGCGCTTCCTCGGTGAAACCGGGATCGGTGTGCAACGTCCGCCGCGCGGCCCCGGCTTGCAGCGTGACCACCGAAAGCGCGTGGCCGACGGAATCGTGGAGTTCGCGCGCGAGCCGGGTGCGTTCGGCGAGCTGGTCGGTGCGGCGTTCGAGCTGCGCGATGCGTTCGGCGGCGGACCAGCCGAGCAACCGGGCGGCCACGCGGCGCAGCACTCCGCCGAGGCCCCACACGACGTAGATCAGCACGACGAAAGCCGCCACGAACGCCGCGGGCAGCCACGCCGAAGCCCAGCCGCGCGGAACCGTCAGGTGGAAATCCGGCGTGTCGACAAGCCGACCGGTGAAGACCGCGTTGATCGCGAAGCCGAACCCGGCGGGCACCGCGAGCGTCGCGAGACCGGTGCACAGACCGGTCACGACGTGCAGCACGAACATCGTCGCGCACCGCAGCCGTCCGCGTCCCGGCGCGGGCTGGGCGAGCAGTTCCCGAACCGCCGCCGCCTCCAGGACGCGCACCGCGGGCAGGAACGCGGTCGCGGCCAGCACCACGAGCATCACGACGAACCCGGCGAGGCTCGCCCATCCCATCGTCGTGGCGAACGGCACCAGCGCGGGCATCGCGACCATGGCGAGCAGCAGGTACGGCACGCTGAGCGCGGCGCCGAGGATCAAGTACACCCACCGGCGATAGGTGACCCCGCTGACCAGCGGACGGAAGAAACGCACCCGCCAATCCTGGCAGGCGGCGCCAGCGGACGCCTCCCTCCAGGGCGGGACCCGGCGGCCGATTTTCTGGCACCGTGGACCGCATGCCTCCTGAAGAGAGCACCGTCGTCAACGACTACGACCTGCTGGCCGACACCTACACCCGATGGTCGGACACCGAAATCCAGAACGCCTACTACGAGCGGCCCGCCGTGCTGGCGCTGGCCGGGGACGTGACCGGGCGGCGGATTCTCGACGCGGGCTGCGGCGCCGGGCCGTTGACCGTCGCGCTGCGCGATCGCGGCGCGGAAGTATCCGGTTTCGACCTCAGCAGCGGCATGCTCGAGATCGCCCGCGAGCGGCTAGGACCGGACGTGGACCTGCGCGTCGCCGACGTGGCCGAGCCGCTCCCCTACGCGGACAACGCGTTCGACGACGTCGTCGCCTCACTGGTGCTGCACTACCTCGAAGACTGGGGCCCGACGCTCGGCGAGTTCCACCGCATCCTCAAGCCCGGCGGACGGCTGATCGTGGTGGTCGACCATCCTTTTGCCATTCACCTGCTGCAGCGGCAAGCCGGGCAGCAGACCGACTACTCGGCCACCTACGAGTGGACCGAGACCTGGGAAATCGACGGCCGCACCATGCCGATGAGCTTCTGGAACCGGCCGGTGCACGCGATGACCGACGCATTCACCGCGGCCGGGTTCCGGATTGCGGTGCTCAGCGAGCCGAAACCGGTGCCGGAGGCGGAAAAGCTGTTCCCCGAGGACTACCGGATGCTGTGCGTCAGCCCGAGCTGCCTGTTCTTCGTGCTGCAAGCGGAATGAGAACGCGCAGGCCGGGTCCGCTCCGGCCTGCGCGCAGTCCTCAGTAGACAGTCGTCGTGACCCGGCCCGAGATCGTCGTCCCTGCTCGTGTCTGTTCTTCCTGCAGCAAGCCGAATGAGAACGCGCAGGCCGGGTCCGCTCCGGCCTGCGCGCAGTCCTCAGTAGACAGTCGTCGTGACCCGCGTGCCCGCGGCGCGGACTCCGTTGGCCCACAACTGCTGCACCTTCGCCGACTCCTGCGCGTCCGGCTTCGCGTTGGTGCATGACGTGCCCGGACCGTGCCCCGACATCAGCTCCGTGCACGGCCCCTCGTAGTGGTCCGGCAGCCCGAGGTTGTGCCCGAGCTCGTGCGCGGCGATGCGGGTCGGGTCGTAGCCCTCCGCGACCTGGCTCGTGTCCAGGTAGACGTCGCCGTTGCCGTGGCCGTCGGTCTGCGTGTACGAGCCGCCGCTGTGCACCTCGTGGATGGTGATCGTCGCCTTGCCCTCGTCCTTGACCAGCTGCACGTCGGTGACCGCGGCGTTCCAGTTCGCCGCACCCTGGTCGATCTGCGCGACGTAGTCCGGCGCGCCTGCCGAGCTGTAGTAGACGGTGGTCGCCGCGGCGGCGGAGGCGGCGGGTGCGGTCGCCAGGCCGAAGCCGAGCGGCACGGCGGCGACCGTGGCCAGTGCGGCGATCCGCCGGAACCCTCGTGCGTGCATCGTGTCCTCCGTACTCATCGGGGAAAGCAAGCAACCCTTTGTCCGCTCGATGACGTTAGAAGTTCACCACCGGGGCCGACTACGTCCGAAAGTAGGGCGCTCCCCCGCGAGAGGGAGGCCCGTCCCGCCCCGGCTGGATCCGCGCGCGCCGCCGTGCTGGTGTGCTCTTCGGCATGCAAACGCTGCTGCTCGGCCTGGTGGCCTACGTCGTCGTGCTGTGGCCGCTCGTCGCCGCGGCCCGCAAAGTGCTCGGGGTGCGCGTCGGTCTCGTCCGGGCGCTCGGCGCCGCGCTGGCCGGCTGGCTCGTCGCGGGCACCGCCGTCCGGCTGTTCCCGATCGCCGTGCTCACCAACGCCGGGGCCGCGATCGGACTGCTGATCCCGTTGGCGGGCAGTGCGCTCGCGGTGACCCTGCTGGTCCTGTTCGTCGCCGAACTCGCGGTCCCGTCCGGCGGACCGGGACTGTTCGCCCGGATGCGCTCGCTGCGATCCCGCGCGTCCCGCGCCCGTCGTTACTCGCGGATCATGCGCATCGCCATCCGCCACGGCCTCGGCTCGTTCCTCACCGGCCGCCGCACCGCGGGACCCGACGGTTCGGCGAAACTCGCGCGATCGCTGCGGCTGGCACTGGAAGAAGCCGGCGTGACGTTCGTGAAGCTCGGCCAACTGCTCTCGACCCGCGCCGATCTCCTGCCGCCGGTGTACATCCGCGAACTCAGCAAGCTGCACGATCAGGTCCCGCCCGCGCCCGAAGACGAGGTGCGCGCTTTGCTGCGGGAGGAAATCGACGTCACCGCCTTCGCCCACATCGACGACGAACCCCTTGCCGCAGCGTCGATCGCGCAGGTTTACGGCGCCCGGCTGCGGTCCGGCGCCGAGGTGGTCGTGAAGGTGCAGCGGCCCGGGATCCGCGAGCAGGTGGAACGCGACATCGACATCGTCCGCCGCCTCGCCGCCGTACTGTACGAACGCGCCGGCTGGGCACGTTCGCTCGGTGTCCGGGAACTGGCCGACGGCTTCGCCGAATCCCTTGAGGACGAACTCGATTTCCGCACCGAAGCCGCGAACATCGACGCCATCGCCGCACATCCGGTCCCCGGCGTCACGCTTCCGACTGTCCACAAAGCACTGTCCACAGAGCGCGTTCTGGTGATGCGCCGACTGGACGGCAAACCGCTCGCCACAGGTTCCGCGCACTCCCGCGAAGAACTCGCCCGCACCTTCCTGCGCGGCCTGCTAGACCAGGTGCTGCTGGGCGGGGTGTTCCACGCAGATCCGCACCCGGGCAATGTCTTGCTGCTCGAAGACGGCACCCTCGGCCTGCTCGATTTCGGCTCCGTCGGCCGCCTGGACACCGGCCTGCGCGCCGGCCTGCAAGCCCTGCTGCCCGCCATCGACCGCGGCGACCCAGCCGGCGTCCGCGACGGCTTGCTGGAAATCGTCAACCGCCCGGACGACCTCGACGAACAACGCCTGGAACGCGCCCTCGGCGCCCTGCTGGCCCGACACTTCGGCCCCGGCCGGAGCCCCGGTCTCGACCTGTTCACCGGCCTGTTCCGCGTCATCGCCGACTTCCGCCTCGCCGTCCCGCCGCCGATCGCCGCGGTGTTCCGCGCGTTGGCGACGATGGAAGGCACCCTCGCGACGCTAGCCCCGGACTTCGACCTGGTCGCCGAATCCCGCGCATTCGCCACCGAACGCATCGGCCTGCGCCCGGACACCCTGCGCCGCACCGTCACCGACGAATTCACCGCCTTGCTGCCAGTGCTGCGCCGCCTCCCCCGCCGCGTCGACCGAATCGGCGCGGCGCTGGAGGAAGGCAGACTGTCGGTGAACATGCGCCTGTTCTCCGACGAACGCGACCGCGACCTGGTGACCGGCCTGGTGCACGAGGTGCTACTGGCCCTGGTCGGCATCGCAACCGGACTTATGGCCGTACTACTGCTGTCCAGCTCGAGCGGCCCGCAACTGGTGCCCGGACTGACGCTCAACCACGTGTTCGGCTACAACCTGCTGATGATCAGCGCACTGGCGGGGTTGCGACTGCTTTTCGTCGTCTTCCGACGCTCCGGACGACGACCCCGAACCCGCTGACCCGCCGAACCCGCCTCGGCGAAGTACGTGAGGGGAACCCTCACGAACCCAGATTCCGTCAGGGTTCCCCGCACGACCAACTCCGATGCGCCCCAATGCGGCATTGGGTGCGTCAGACGCACCGAACGCCACATTGGGTGCATCCCACGCACCCAATGCCACATTGGGGCGCTACCCACCCACCAACCGCAGCCGACGCACCCACGCACCGAGCACCCAGCCCCACCCCGCAGCCGATGCACCCAACGAGCGAGGCACCCAGACCTCCCCCGCACCCCGATACGAAGCTCCCCTGCGGTTCGGGGGTGCTTGTCAAGGCATCTTTCCCGCCTTGACAAGCACCCCCGAACCGTCAGCACAATCAACCT
>NZ_JARACH010000031.1:0-99312 GCF_029087445.1 Amycolatopsis sp. La24 | reverse complement strand
ACCCGCCCCCGGCATCCGATACGTCGGCAACGGCCGACGCCCAGGCACCCGCCCGAAGAAACAACAACCGTCACCGAAGTCCTGACACACCAACCGTCACCCAAGTCCTGATGCGGAACTGTCACCCATGTCCTGAGACATCACACCGACCGCTCGGCGCACGGATGGGTTGACTCGAACAAAAGTTCGAGAAATTGTCGGTACCAGGGTGTTCAATGACGGGGTGAGCAGTTCAGCACCCGTCGTCTTCGACGTCATCGACGAGGTCATCGGACCGCTGCGGGCCGAGATGCCGCAGCGGCCTTCGGTGATGGAGTTCTACGACCCGCATTTCGAGGTGCCGCCCGTGCTGGCCGAGGAGGAGCCCGCCGGAGCGGCTTCGGGACTGAGCCTCGCCGAGGAGGTCCGGCAGTCGTTCGGGCCGATGCTCGGCGCCGGCTTGGCCGAGGAGGTGGAGCAGTACACGCGCTTCGTCGCCGGGATGGCCGCGCTCGGCCTCGCCGCGGACGGGGAGGTGACCGCCGAGGCGGTCGAGCTGTACCGAGTGCTGCGCGGCGGGTTCATCCGGGGAGTGGTCACCGGGGTGTTCCCGGCGAGCGAGGAGCCGTGGGAGGTGCGGTTCTTCGGAGACGAGGACTTCACCACGGTGATGAGCAAACTGGGCCGCCGGGCGCGGCTGCGGTCCGGAATGCTCAGCGCACTGCCCGGATGGGTGTTCGACGGCCTGCCCGATCGCCCGCCCGGCCCCGGCCCCGCCGTGCGCATCGAAACGGACGACAGCGGCCTGATCCCACGGGAGGCGTGGGGAGACCTGGACGTCATCCGGCAAGCCGTGGCCCGGCCCCGGCAGGGAACGGTGCTGGTGGACCTGGCCGTCCGGGACGCGGTGCTGGCGGAGTATCCGCACGGCGCGTTCGGATTGGTGGACAACGATCAAGGGAGGTACCAGTTCCGAGCCGCCCCGCGAGGCGGCGGCAGGGGCGGATGGGTAGTGACGTGGTCTCCGGCTACCCGGGGGACTGCCGAGGCATGGATCGTGGAGGCGGTGCGCAGCCATGCTTGACCGGGGGTGAGGGGGGCTGGGCTGGTCTTGGGCGGCCGAGCCCGGGGAGAGCCCGGCTGAGCGACGGGCTGCCTGGCTGGGTTCGGCGTGGTCCGGTTGGGCGTGGGTGGTCCGGTCGTGTTCGGGAGGGCCTGGCTGGGCGCGGGCCAGCTCGGCTGGGTTCGGCGTGGTCTGGTTGGGCGTGGGCGGTCTGGTCGTGCTCGGGAGAGCCTGGCTGAGCGCGGGGGCGGTTCGCCTGAGTTCGGCCCAGCTCGGCTCGCCCCGGCTGGGCTCGGCTCGGCCCGGCTGGGCTCGGCTCGGCCCGGCTGGGCTCGGCTCGGCCCGGCTGGGCTCGGCTCGGCCCGGCTGGGGTCGTGCTCGGGAGAACCTGGCTGAGCGCGGGGCGGTCCGCCCGGGTTCGGGTCAGCCCGGCTGGATCTGGGGCGGCTGAGCGTGCGACGGGTCCTGCCGAGCGGTGCTGATCCAGGCTGGGCTCCGGCCGCGGTTGGCTGGGGCGAGCGTGGCTCAATCGCGCTCAGCGCCTTCCCGAGGCGGACGTTGTCGGTTCATTGGTCCCGACTGAGGCGTCCAACCCGGCCGCCTGCCAGCTCGGTCGAATCGCCAGCCCGGGCTGCCTGCGAGCCGTGCCGTTCTGACGGCTTGGCTACCAGGTCGGCCAGTCCAACCGGTTCGGCCGCGGACCGCACGCCCCTGCCTGCCCACCGGCCATTCAGCCCCTACAAACCAGCCATCCACGCCCCCTAAATCAACCCCGCTCCACCACCACCGGAGGCCCCAGTTCCGCCGCCAAAACCCCTCCCCAAGCCCGTCCGTAGGTGGTCACTGGTCCGGGTGGCGCGCCTTCCCCCGGGCGCGGGCAGTAGTGGTTCTGCGGCCATTGGGTGGATGCGGGGACCGGTACTCTCGCCGACACTGGACTCGGCGGACATTCCGTAGTGAGGTGGTCACCATGAGCACGAGCGACGGGACTCCGTTTTTTCCCGCCTCCGGGCCTGACCGGGACGGGACGTTGGCCGGTGACGTCGGCGAGGTCGGGGGCGAGCGGTTCTCCGATCCGTTGTCCGGGTTCGAGATGGCGTCCAACCGCGCGCCCCGGCCGCTGCCGACTGCCAAGCCGGTTCAGCATGACCCCGAAGAGGTCAAGCGGATGGTCGAGGCCGCGCTCAAAGAGGAAGCCAAGAAAAAAGAAGTCGTCAAGACGCCGAATCCGATTCCGCCTTCCGACCGGCCGGATCTGGTTCCGCTCGGGTTGCTGCCGCGGCAGCGGACCTGGCCGACCAAGGCTCCTCAGCTGCTCAAGAAGGTGCCCCGGCCGCGGCCGAAGCGGGTTACCGAGATCGCTGACGACGACATCGAGGAAGAGCTCGCCGAGCGGCAGAGCCGGCGTGGGATGCCCTCGATCAGCATGCCCAGCTTCGGGCGTCCGTCCAGCAGCACGGCGGGCGTGGTGCTCGCTGTGGTGTTGCTCATCGTGTTCGGAATCGTGGCGATCGAGCTCATCGCTAGCCTGGTGAGCAGTGTGAAGGGGCTGTTCGGCTGACACCCGCTGACCTCGGATATCACGGGGCGTGCCCTCCTCCCGTGTGCGGCGGGACTACCCTGGCTGCTACACGGTCGGGGGATCCGCCGGGGTCGCCTGACTCCGCCGTGACAAGTGGGGTGGGCGTATCAGCGAGGGCGTACGGTCGGTGCCTGGCACCGGCCCGGGCGGATCGGGCGGGACGTCCACGATCCATCGGGCCCGCCGGGTGCTGGCGATCAAACCGTTCCGTCGGCTGTGGGGCGTCACGTATCTGTGCAGTGTCGCCGACTGGCTGAACCTGCTGAACCTCACCAGCCTGAGCACCAAACTCCTCGACAACTACTCCGCGCAGAACTACGCGTTCGTCGGCGTCATCGTCACCGCGCTGCTGCCCGGACTGCTCTTCGCACCGGTCGGCGGACTGCTCGCGGACCGGTTCGACCGGCGCAAGATCATGGTCGTCTGCGACCTGTTGCGCTGCGGGTTCCTGCTCTCGATCGCCGTCGTCGGGGCGCCGTGGTGGCTGTTCGTGGCGAACTTCCTGGTCGGCTGCTGTTCGATCATGTGGATCCCGTCCAAGGACGCGGCGGTGCCCAACCTGCTGCGCCGCCCCGAGCAGGTCGAGACCGCCAACCAGCTCGGCATGGTGATGACCTACGGCCTCGCCGTCATCACCGCCGCCGGGGCGAACGCGCTGATCCAGGGCGCGAACTCCACGTTCCACCTGTTCCAGGGCCCCGGCGTCGACCTGTACATCGCCAAGGTCGTCGTCGTCATCACCGGCCTGCTGTACCTGATCAGCGGCATCCTCGTCGCCACCCGCATCCCCGAGCTGTCCCTGCGCGACGTCCACTCGCTGCCGCAGCAGAAGGTCAAGCGGGCCGACGAGGAGAAGTTCGGCTTCGGCGCGATGATGCGCGACGGGCTGAAGTTCGTCCGCAGCACGCCGATCGTCCGCGGCCTGCTGATCGGTGCCTTCGGCGCGTTCGCGGCCGGTGGCGCGGTCATCGGCGCGGCCAAGCCGTACTCGTCGTCGCTGCTCGGCGGCGACGCGGCGTTCAACCTGCTGATGCTGGCCGTCTTCATCGGCCTCGCGCTCGGCATGGCGCTGGCCCCGAAGCTCGCGCACCGGCTCCCGCACGACCGGCTGTTCGGCATCTCGATCGTCCTCGCCGGGCTCGCGCTCGGCGTCGTCGCGTTGTCGCCGCACCTGGCGATCTCGGTCGGCGCCGTCGCCTTCGTCGGCATCTGCGCCGGCACCGCCTTCCTCACCGGCGTCACGATCATCGGCTCCCGCGTCGAGGACGCGATCCGCGGCCGGATCAACGCGATCTACCAGGCGATGCTCAAGATCGTGCTGTTCGGCGCGACGGTGGTCACGCCGGTGCTGATCGGCCTGGTCCGGCAGCGCAACGTCAACCTGTTCGGCACGCCGATCATCGTCGACGGCACCCGTCCGGTCATCCTCGGCGGCGGCCTGCTCGCGGTGCTGCTCGGGATCATCGCCTACCGGCAGATGGACGAGCGGCGCACCGAGAAGATCTTCAGCGACCTGCGCAACGCGCTGCGTCGCAACCCGCGCCGCGTCAACGGCTTCCTGATCGCCATCGAGGGCACCACCGCGGTCAACACCGCTGAGCAGGCCGCTCGCCTCGCGCGGTGGCTCGGCACCGGCACCCGCCCGGTCGTCCTCACCGCCGACCCGGCGCTTGGCGAACAGCGCTTCCGCACCCTCGTCTCGGACGCTGCCCTCACCGGGGTGCGGGCGCAGGCGCTCGTCGCCGCGGCCGTGCGCGCCGAACTGGTGGAACGCCAGATCCAGCCCGCGCTCGACGCCGGGTCCGTCGTCGTCATGGAACGCTTCGTCGACTCCCCGCTCGCCTCGCTGTCCGCTGCGGGCGAGCTGGACCGCGACGAGCTGGAAGGCCTGGTCGACTGGGCCACCGGACGGCTCCGCCCCGATCTCACCGTGCTTCTCGACTCCGAGCATGCCGATGCTCCGCAGCCGCCGCTGAAGGACCAGCTCTGGGTGCAGAAGCTGCTCGCCGAGATGGCTGCCGCCGACCCGGACCGGTACGTGGTGGTTGACGCCGAGGGCTCCGACGGCGACGTCGCGGGTCGCGTCCGCGGCGCCGTCCAGTCGGTCTTCGTCGGCTCGCTCGCCGGGCTCGCCCCCGCGGAACCTCCGGAGGAGGAGCCCGAGGACGCGGCTGTCGCGGACGTCGCCGAGGCGGCGGCCGCCGAAGCGGAAGCGACGCAGAACGGCGCGGACGCATTGCCTGTAGTGTCCAAAGTGGAGGATCGGTGACGACCCCGATCGGCGTCTGGACTGAGCTTGTCGGCCAGGAACCTGCCGTGGAAACACTGTCGACCGCGGCGGCCGCGGCGGCCAAGATCGTTGCCGGGGAACCCGTCGCGCCAGCGGCGATGACGCACGCCTGGCTGCTGACCGGACCGCCCGGCTCCGGCCGTTCGGTCGCCGCGCGCACGTTCGCCGCGGCCCTGCAGTGCAGCACCGGAACCGGTTGCGGCGCTTGCCCCGGCTGCCGGACGACGATGGCCGGCACCCACGCGGACGTGCGGCTCGTCGTCCCGGAAGGACTGTCCATTTCGGTCGCCGAGATGCGCGCGCTCGTGCAGGCGGCGGCGCGCCGGCCGACGACCGGCGAGTGGCAGGTCGTGATCATCGAGGACGCCGACCGGCTCACCGAGGGCGCTTCGAACGCGCTGCTCAAGGCCGTGGAAGAGCCGCCCGCCCGCACCGTTTTCCTGCTGTGCGCGCCGTCGGATCATCCGGAGGACGTCTCGGTCACCATCCGTTCGCGGTGCCGGTTGGTCCCGCTGCGCACCCCGCCCGCCGAGGCGATCGCGCAGGTGCTGATCTCCCGGGACGGCGTCGAGCACGAGCGTGCCAACTGGGCCGCGGCGGTGTGCAACGGCCACGTCGGCCGCGCGCGCCGCCTCGCCACTGATGAAGCCGCTCGCCAGCGTCGTGCCACCGTGCTGCGGATTCCGCTCGGACTGCGTCGTCCGGACGACGTTTTCACCAGCGCCGACCAGCTGATCAGCGCGGCGGAAGCGGACGCGGGCGAGGAAAGCAAGGGCCGCGACGAACAGGAACGCTCCGAACTGCGCACCGCGATGGGCGGCGACGGCACCGGCAAGGGCGTCGCCGGAGCGAAGCGTGCCGCCGAGGCCGCGGTGAAGCAACTGGAGAAGCGCCAGAAGTCCCGTGCGACGCGAACCCAGCGCGACACGCTCGACATCGCCCTGGTGGATCTGGCCGGGTTCTACCGCGACGTGCTCGTGACGGCTTCGCGTTCCGGTGCGACGCTGACGCATCCCGACCACGCCGAGCAGATCAACTCGGCCGCGGCGGCTTGGTCGCTGGAATCGACGATGCGCCGCCTGGAAGCCGTCCTGGAATGCCGTGAGGCGATCGGGCTGAACGTGAAGCCGCGGATCGCGGTCGAAGCCATGGTCACCACGCTTCGCCAAGGCTGACCCAGACCGGTTAACGAAAACGGCCCCCTCGCCAGCAGCGAGGGGGCCGTTCTCTCTTGCCTAGCGCGTCAGTCGCGCGGATGCGGCGACGGCTTGAACGGCGTGTCCGGACCGCCGGTCGGCCGCTTCAGCACCAGCGCGGGACGCCGCCGGTTCGGGAACGCCGCCACCATCACGACGCCGAGCAGCAGCATCGCCGTACCCGTCCAGAACAGCGGCACCGTGTCGTACGCGCCGTTCGTGTAGGCCAGGTGCTTCACCGGACCGGCCGGTGCGGCACCGCCCTGCGGCGGGGCGGGCGGAGTCGTCGTCGAACCGCACACGACGCCGCCGGTCGGGGCGTACGCGCGGGCGATCTGCTCGCCGAGCGACAGCTGCGCCAGCGACGACGGCAGGTTGTCGCCTGCCTGCGTCGGCAGCAGCTCCTTGAGCTTCTGCGTCGGCAGCACCTGGAGGTCGAGCAGCCGCGCGGCCGCGCCGATCTGGTAGCCCTTGAACGGCGTGGTCGCCTCGGACTGCTTCTGGTCCAGGTTCGCGATGCTCAGCCGCAGCACGCCGAGGTCGAGCACCTTCCCGGTGGTGTCGCCGAGCTGCTGCAGGCCCTTCGTCGCGGTGGCGACGAGGCCGCCGACCACCGGCACGTTGTCCAGCGCGCCGAACTGCTGGCTCAGCGGTGCGAGCGGCAGGCCGATCGGGATGTCCTTGGTCGGGTGCGCCGCGTCGAGCGTGTACAGCGTCTTGCCGCCGGCCGCGATGGTGATCACCGGAGCCTGGTAGTCGACCTTGGACGTCTTCGCGTCGCCGGTGGAGGTGACGGTGAGCGTCGGCTGGCTGGCGACCTTGAGGTTCAGCTCGAGCGGGGTGCCCTTGAGGATGTTGATGTCCGCCGCCTGCAGCGTGGACCTCGACTGCACCGCCTTGTTCTTCGAACCGGGGATGTCGACGAGCTTGACCTGCGACCGCGACGACAGCGTGTTCGGCAGGCTCAGCAGCGAACCGGTGCCCGTCGCGGGAGTCTGGCCGCTGCCGGGCAGCAGGCCGCCGAGGCTCTGCAGCCCGCTCTTCGGGTCGAAGCCCTGCGCGAGCTGGGTGCCGTCCGGCAGCTTCAGCCCGCCGCTGCCGAGCAGCGGGACCTGCGGCAGCGTCGGGATGACGTTCAGCAGCGACAGGCTCGCGACGGACGTGCTGGCGTCGGCGATCGTGTCCACGCACGGGCCGAGCGATTCGCTCCAGCGGGCGTGCGCGGTGCCGTTCAGCAGCCCGACGTTGAGCAGCGGGTTCGGCGGCGCGTTCAGGCCCCCGCTGATCTCCTTCGGGTTGTCCGGAAGCGCGGTCTGCACGAGGCTGCCCGGCGTCTGCGGAGCCTGGCCCCCGACGGCCAGCCCGAACGGAGACGACTGCGCGATCGACTTCTCGTAGGCCAGGTAGGCCTCCGAGTTCGCCGACGCGCTGGACAGGCCCATGCCGGCCTCGAGCGCGGACTGCTTCGGCAGCGTCTGGCCGAAGCCCGGAAGGATCGTGCTCGTGGTGACCGAGTTCGGCAGCAGCCGCAGGACGCCGAGCGCGGTGCCCGCGTCGCCCACCGCGTGCCCGAGCGGCTGCGGCCCGATGGGCGCGGACGCGGGCGGCTGCGAGGGGTTGTTCGGCTGCGGAATCGGCGTCGTGGGAATCTCCTGCGCACCGGCCGGCGCGGCCAGGAGCAGCAGCAACGCGGCAGTTGCGGGTACCGCCAGCGCACGGGGCAGTCTTCGCTGCATGTGCCGGGTCCTCCAGTGGATCGCCGGGTCGGGGGGTGAGACCGAAGTCATAGGAGCCTAACGACGCGGCCCCCGCAAGGTGACGCACCACGCCTCCGCTACACTGATGACCGTCGCACAGCGGCATGCCGCCTTAGCTCAGTCGGCCAGAGCGATTCACTCGTAATGAATAGGTCGGGGGTTCGATTCCCCCAGGCGGCTCCACGAATCAGGCCCCGTCCGAGACACCTCGGACGGGGCCTGATTCGTTCGATGGGCAATCCCGAGATTCACCCGTTAGGGGAGTTAGCTCCGTTCGGCGAGCAGCTCCAGCCCGCCGGATCCGAGGCGCAGGACGGACGGGACCAGTTCCGTCGTCTCGTACGGCGAAGCGAGCACCTGCTTCCGGACGGTGTCCGCCATGTCGGAACCCTCCCTGGCGACGTACATCTCGTCCGGGCAGGGCAGGCCGACGATCAGGCTTCCGGTCCCGAGGTGCGGTGCCAGCTGGGCATGCAGATCGGGCAGCGCGAGCGCGGACGCCGCCAGCTGGTTCTCCCTGGCCAGCGAGACCAGCACGTCCTCGCCCGAACTGCGGACCTCGAACTTCAGCCCGCGGACCAGGGCACCGAACCCGACGTCGAACAGTTTCTCGAGCGGCGCGCCCATCTGTTCCTGCTCGTGCCGGGTGATGTGCTGCATCCCGATCTTGCCCTCCGGGGTCCGCGACACCACCGCCAGCGCGACCGACACCTTGCCGGGCACGAGCGGGCGGTGCGGCAGTGCCTCGAGCAGTTCGGCGCGCGGCGAGGACGCGCTCCAGAGGATCGGCAGGATCTCCTCGGCGCTTTTCCGCTGCTCGGTTTCGGCCATTACGGCGCGGGCTTCGGCGAAGGCGCGGTCCCATTCACCGGGACCCGGCCGGGGGAAACTGTAGGTGCACTCGGCCTTCCGGAAATTCTTGGCCATGAATTTCTGATCGGCCGCGGAGGGCTGCCATTCGCTGTACACGGCCAAAACCGCGGACCCGCGCACCTTGTGCTGCTGCCGGATGCTCGCCCACGCCTGTTCGACCGCGTCCTCGGCCTGGGTGGGCGCGCTGGCCAGCACCGGTTCGGGGAGGCCTTTGATCCGGAAGACGACGAGGTTCTGGGAAACGTCATCGTTCATGAGATTCCCCTGAGGGAAAAAGATCTTCGCATGCGTCCTGGCTACCACAATCGGCGCGCAGTCCGGCGAGGCTGAACGAGAGCATGCGCCGCCACGCGTCCGGGGTTGCCTCAACGGTCTCGCGCACGATCAGCGCGTTCGTGAAGATCAGCAGCATCAGATCGTCGGACGTGACATCCGCGCGCAGCGTCCCGGACCGTTGCGCGCGTTCGAGCAGCCGGACCGACTTCGCGAGTTCGGCCGTGCAGCGCGCGGTCAGTTCAGGCGCGTCCTGGAGTTGCCTGCTGATCGCGTCGCGGAACGCGGGATCGTCGGCTTGCTGTTCGCACAGCACGGTCACGTAGGTGACGAACGATTCCCACGGGTCGTCGACCGCCTCCGCCCGGCGCATCGCCTCGTCCATCCGCTCGGCGGCCAGTTCCGGCATCACCGCGTCGATCAGCGCTTCCCGTCCGCCGAAGCGGTTGTAGAGAGTCCCGGCGCTGACGCCCGCCCGCTGTGCGATTTCCTCCAGCGGAACCGCCAGGCCCTTCTCCCGGAAGGCTTCCGCCGCCGCGGCGAGAAGCCGTTCCTGGTTGCGGCGGGCGTCTCGGCGCAGCGTGGGCTTCCCCTCCGTTTTCACCAGGTCATCGTAGGTTCGGACGAGAAAGTTGACAACGGTCTCAACTTGGCGCCAAAGTTGAGACCGCCATCAACTTATGGAGGTTCCGTGTCGAAAACCCTGGTTCTGCTCGGTGCTGGCACCGGCCTTGGCCCTGCGATCGCCCGGCGCTTCGGCGGCGAGGGCTTCCGGATCGCCCTCGTCGCGCGCAACCGTGGACGGCTCGCGGCCTTGGTTGATCAACTGGCCGCGGAGGGCATCGAAGCCGCGGCGTTCCCGGCGGATCTGGCGCGTCCGGCGGAGATTCCCGTGTTGGTCGACGGGATCCGCGACCGCTTCGAGCGGATCGACGTGGTGGCGTACGCGCCGTTGGACCTGAACGGTTTCACTCCCGCCGCCGACTTGACCCCGGTAGTCATGCAGCAGCTTCTCGATCTGTATTTCTTGACCCCGATCGCTCTGGTCCAGGCGGTTTTGGGGGAGCTGCGCGACCGCGGCGAAGGCAGCATCCTGATCAGCCAGAGCGTCTCGGCGACGCAGCCCGCGCCTGTCCTGAGCGGCATCGGGCCGGCGATGGCGGCGACCCGCAACTACATCCAGAGCCTGTCGGCGGAAATCTCGCCGCACGGCGTGCATGCGGCGACACTCCAGATCGGAGCCATGATCAGGGGCAGCGCCGTCCATTCCGCACTGCTGTCCGGTGCCCTCGAACCCAATACTGAGTTTCCGGAGATCGACCCGGCCGACATCGCCGAGACGCTGTGGGAGATGCACGCCAAGCGCGACGCCTCCGACCTTCAGCTTCCCTAGCTGCGTTGCGGGGCAGCGGATTCCGGGATCGGCTCGCCGACGCCAGTCGTCAGCAGCGCGTGCAGGCTCGTGTTGACGCAGCTCGTCCAGCCGCGCGAGCACTCGCGGTAGCAAGCCTGGTCCGGAGTGAGGCCGTGGTGCGTGAAGCGCAACGTGGTCCCGTTCGGGCCTGGCGAGATGTCGAAGCTCATCCGGGTGTCGGTCCATTCGTCCGGCTGATCCGTGAAGGCGACGTACGCGTCCTCGACGTGCCAAGCGACGCGGCGGCCGGGCACGAGCTCCGTGACACGGATCCGGGTCGACGGGATTCCCTTGTCCACAAAGGAAAACGCGTCGCCAACGGTGGTCGCGGTGCCGGTGATCGTTTTGCTGAACCAGGCTCGGACGTCGGTGACCGCGGCGAAGACCTCTTCGGGGGTGCGGTCGACGGTCAGCTCGGTGGTGAAGGAGTTCATCGGTCTTCCTTTCGCCAAGTAATGCAACTGAATGGTTGCAACACTATGGCAACCATTCAGTTGCGTCAATGAGGTGTGGTTGCCTAGGCTCGGTCCGGAAGGAGCACGACATGGGGTTTCCCGACCGCATCGAGCGGACGGTCGAGCTGGCGCAGCCGCCCGCGAGGGTGTGGACGGCGCTGACCACCGCGGACGGCCTGAGCGCCTGGTTCGGCGACGAGGCTGAGATCGACCTGCGTCCGGGCGGTCTCGGCCGGGTTGCGTGGATCGGCGAGCGCAGTGCCGAGATCCGGGTCGAGCGCGTCGAGGAGCCCGCGGTGTTCGGCTTCACCTGGCAGGTCGACGGGATGCCGGAGGACGACCCGCGGCGCACGTACGTCGAGTTCACGCTGCGGGCGGACGGCGGCGGGACCCGGCTCACCGTCGTCGAATCCGGGTTCGCGCAACTGCCGGACGGCCAGTACCCGGCGACCTACCGTTCGCACGTCGAAGGCTGGGCGCGCGAACTGGACGAGCTGGTGGCCAGTCTCGATGGCAGCTGACTCCGAAGCGGTCGCCGAGCAGGTATTCGCCGCGCTCGCCGATCCGACCCGGCGCGCGATCCTCGCCGAGCTGGCCGCACGCGGTCCGGCGACGGCGACGGACCTGGCGGCGCGGCTTCCGATCACGCGGCAGGCGATCGCCAAGCACCTCGGCCTGCTGTCCGACGCCGGGCTGGTCGCCGCCGAACCTGGTGAGCGCCGCCGCGTGCGGTACCGGCTCGATTCCGCGCCGATGCGGGTCGCGCAGCAGTTCCTCGCCGCGCTCGCGCGGGACTGGGACGGTCCGCTCGCCGCGCTGCGGGCTCATCTCGACGGCGAAGAATGACCCGCGATTTCACTCATGTGAGGGACGGAGTCGGCCGACTGGCCAGCGGCAAAGGGCCGGAAGAACGAGGGCGGGGCACGCCGGTCTCGGTTGACTGGAAGCCATGAACAGCGTGCGGAACAAGGCGGTACTGGCCGCGACCGGGATCGCGGCTCTGGCCACGGTCGCGTCGTGCGGGCTCGGCGCCTCGGTCGAGGAGAAGTCGAACGGCCACGTGAAGGCGGTTTCCTACGACACCGGAAAGCAGGGCAAGGCCAACGCGGACGCCCGGCTGCCGTCGTGGGTGCCCGACGACGCGAAGTCGGTCACCGAACTGATCCGCACCACCGGTTCGGAACGGATTCTGCGCTACCAACCAGGTCCCTCCGGCCTGCCCGCGCTGTGCAAGCCGGGAAAGGCCGAGGCGAAAGCGCCGACGCTCACCGCGGACTGGTGGCCGGCGGGCGAGCACAAGCGGATGGACACGGACTGCGGCGGCTGGCACGTCGCGGTCGAGACCGACGGCGTGTTCGCCTATCAGGTCGAAACGGTGGCCAACGCCGACAAATAACAGCGGCCGCCCCGGAAACCGGGGCGGCCACTGTCTGTCCTCTGTGGTCAGTTGGCGGGCGGGGTCAGCTTCAGCACCGTCGCGGTGGCTTGCCCGCGCGGGGTGCGGTAGCTGATTTCCTCGCCTGCCTTCGCGTTGGCCAGCGCGAGGCCCAGCGGGCTGTCGGAGGTGATCGCGTCCGCGTCCTCGCCGGGAAGGGTCACCACGGTGAACTCTTCCTCGTCACCGTCGGAAAAACGCAGCGAAACCCGCGTGCCGTCGGGAAGCAGCGAGCTGTCGTACGCGCCGTGCTCCAGCTTCGCGGTGACGTCGGCGATCTGCCGGTCCAGACGCGCCGCTGCCTCGGCGCGGTCGATCACGTCCGCCTGGTCGGCGGCGTCCCCCGTGCGTTCCTGCTCGCCGGGCTGCGGCGATAGCGCCTCGCGTTGCGCGCGCAGATCCGCGATTTCCTTCTCCAGCTGACGGCGCGCCGCCTCGCTGAGCCCCTTGTCCCCTGAGATCACCATGCCGGGCATTGTCCGCTGCGCGGACCGGGGTGGCCAATCCGGTTTTTCACCCGCCGGAAGACGTTGGGACGACTGGCCTAGGATTCAGGGCTGCCGTCCTGACAAACGTAACGAGGATCACCGTGAGCGCCGTACCCGGTCGCAGCACCCAGCTGTCGCCCAACCAGTTGCAGAAACAGGAACTGATCGTCGAAGCCGCTCGCAAGGTCCTCGCCCGCGAAGGGCTCGCCGGCTGCACGGTACGCGCGATCGCCGAGGCCGGGCCGCTCACCAAGAGCGCGATCCACTACTACTTCGCCGACATCGACGTGCTCATCGACCGGGCGATGGCCGCGCACATCAACACTTTCGCCGCGGGGCTGCGCAAGGTCGCGGACAAGCACTCCGACCCGCGCAAACGGCTTTTCGCGGTGACCGAGGCCTACCTCGCCGAATTCGCCGACCGTCCGCGCGGCGCGTTCCTCTGGTTCGAGTACTGGATCGCCGCGGGCCGCGCGCAGCATCCGCAGGCGATCGACGCGATGCTCACCTCGATCACCGAACTGTTCGCCGAACTCCTCGCCCCGCTCGACGTCGACGATCCGCGCGCCCGTGCCCGCGCGCTGCTGAGCTATCTGCTCGGCGCGGTGGTGCAGCAACGCGTCCGGCCGCGGTCGTCCGCGAGCCTCCGCGGCGACATCGAGGCGCTCTGCTTCGCCGGATACCGCTGACGCCGCTTAGGCTCCCGGCATGCCTTTGTTCTCCTTGGACGGCGTCAGCCCGCAGGTCCACCCGGACGCCTGGATCGCCCCCACCGCCACCCTGATCGGCAACGTGACCGTCGAGAAGGACGCTTCGGTCTGGTACGGCGCGGTGATCCGCGCGGACTTCGGCCCGATCGTCATCCGCGAGGGCGCGAACATCCAGGACAACTCGGTGATCCACTCCGGACCCGAGATGACCGAGGTCGGCCGCAACGTCACCGTCGGGCACCAGTGCCTCGTGCACGACTGCACGGTCGGCGAACAGGCGTTGATCGGCAACGGTTCCACCGTGCTCGACCGCGCGGTGATCGGGGCGCGCGCGTTCGTCGCCGCGGGGTCGACGGTCACGCCCGGCACCGAGGTCCCGGCGGAGACGATCGCGATGGGCAGCCCGGCGAAGAAGTTCGTGGAGCTCACCGATTCCGCGCGGCTGTGGGTCGACCACAACGCGGCGGTCTACCAGGAACTCGCCCGGCGTCATCGCGGCGGACTCGAGCAGGTCTGAGCCGTTTCCCGTCCGTTCCCGCGGACCGGACGGGGCTGGCGCGGTGCACTAAACTTCGTCCCGCAGCAGCGACTGGCGCCATTCAAGAGGTGGAGCACCACCGGGGAGCGACGACGAGGCCGGCACCGCGCGCCTGGGTGAGGGCCACTGCAGAGCCGGAGTACGCCATGACACACCAGCCCGCCTTGTCCGCACTGTCCTCGGCGGATCCGCAGATCGCGGGACTCGTCGAGGACGAGGCGAAACGCCAGCACGACAAGATCCGCCTGATCGCGTCCGAGAACTACGTTTCCCAGGCGGTGCTCGAAGCCACCGGAAGCGTGCTCACCAACAAGTACTCCGAGGGCTACGCGGGCAAGCGCTACTACGAGGGCCAGCAGTTCATCGACCAGGTCGAGCAGGTGGCGATCGAGCGCGCGAAGGCTGTCTTCGGCACCGACCACGCGAACGTCCAGCCGTACTCCGGCTCCCCGGCCAACCTCGCGGTGTACCTGGCGTTCGCGAAGCCGGGCGACACCGTGCTCGGCATGGCGCTGCCCGACGGCGGCCACCTCACGCACGGCTGGAGCGTGTCCGCGACCGGCAAGTGGTTCACGCCGGTCCGCTACGGCGTCCGGAAGGAAACCGGCCGCGTCGACCTCGACCAGGTCCGCGACCTCGCCCGCCAGCACCGGCCGAAGCTGATCTTCGCGGGCGGCACGGCCATTCCGCGCACCATCGACTTCCCGGCGTTCGCGGAGATCGCCCGCGAGGTCGACGCCGTGCTGGTGGCCGACATCGCGCACATCGCCGGCCTGATCGCGGGCGGCGCGCACCCGTCGCCGGTCGGCCACGCGCAGGTCATCACCACGACCACGCACAAGACGCTGCGCGGTCCGCGCGGCGCGATGATCCTCTCCGACGCCGAGCACGCCAAGGCTGTCGACAAGGCGGTGTTCCCCGGTCTGCAGGGCGGTCCGCACAACCACACGACGGCCGCCATCGCGGTCGCGCTGGGGGAGGCGCAGCAGCCGTCGTTCTCCGAGTACGCGCACACGATCGTCGCGAACGCCAAGGCGCTGGCCGAAGCGCTGGTCGAGCGCGGGTACGACCTCGTTTCCGGCGGCACGGACAGCCACCTGCTCCTGATCGACCTGACCAACAAGGCGGTGCCCGGCAAGCCCGCCGCGCAGGCGCTGGACCGCGCGGGCATCGAGCTGAACTACAACACCGTGCCGTTCGACCCGCGCAAGCCGTTCGACCCGTCCGGCATCCGGCTGGGCACCTCGGCGATCACGACGCGCGGGCTCAAGCCGGAGCACCAGGTGCAGGTCGCGGACTGGATCGACCGGACCGTGACCGCTGCGGCCGCGCAGCAGGACGGCGCGCTGGACGCGATCGCCGCCGAGATCCGCGAGTTCCTGCAGCCGTTCCCGATCCCGGGTTACGCCGAGTGACGTCGTGAGTGGCGAAGCCGGTTAGAACCGGCTTCGCCGCTCACGAGTTGTTGAGCCGCGCCGCCTGCCTGATCAAGTGAGCGCGCTCAGCCATGTTGGGTGCTTTCTCCGCCGCTTCGCTGTACAGCTGCGCGGCGGTCGCCAGGTCTCCGTCCCGTTCGTGCAGGTAAGCCGCCACCGCGCGATACCGCGGCAGCTTGTCGTCCAACTCCGCCAGCGCCTTCAACCCGGCACGCGGCCCGTCCGCCTCGCCGACCGCGACCGCCCGGTTGAGCCGGACGATCGGGCTGTCGGTCAGCGCGAGCAGCTCGTCGTACCACTCGACGATCTGCACCCAGTCCGTTTCCTCCGCGGCGAGAGCGTCGGCGTGCAGCGCGGCGATCGCGGCTTGGGCCTGGTACTCGCCGAGCTGGTCGCGGGCCAGCGCCGCCTGGAGGATGTCGACGCCCTCGGCGATCAGCCGGGTGTCCCAGACCCCGCGGTCCTGTTCGGCGAGCGGCACGAGGCTGCCGTCGGGTTTCGTCCGCGCGGCCCGGCGGGCGTGGTGCAGCAGCATCAACGCGAGCAGGCCGGCCACTTCCGGATGGTCGAATCCCGCCGCGAGCTGCCGGGTCAGCCGGATGGCTTCGGCGGCGAGGTCGAGCTCGCCGGAGTACCCCTCGTTGAAGACCAGGTACAGCACGCGCAGCACCGTCGCGACGTCGCCGGGCGCGTCGAACCGCACGCTGGACACCGTCTTCTTCGCCCGGCTGATCCGTTGCGCCATCGTCGCTTCCGGCACCAGATACGCCTGCGCGATCTGCTTCGTAGTCAACCCGCCGACCGCGCGCAGCGTGAGCGCGACGGCCGACGACGGCGTCAAAGACGGATGCGCGCACAGGAAGTAGAGCTGGAGCGAATCGTCCACCGCGGACGCCGGACCGGGCCGCGGCTCGGCGTCCATCGCCACTTCCCGGCCCCGGCGCGAGGACTCCGACCGCGTGGCGTCGAGGAACCGGCGCCACGCGGCCGAGATGAGCCACGCCTTCGGGTCGCGCGGCGGATCGTCCCGCCACGCGTCCAGCGCGCGGATCAGCGCTTCCTGCACGGCATCCTCGGCCGACGCGAAATCCGCTCCGCGCCGGACGAGGATGCCGATCACCGCGGGCACGAGTTCCCGCAGCAGCTCCTCGTTCACTCGGTCACCGAAGGCGTGACGCCGTAGAACGGACGCAGTTCGAGCCATTCGTGGATCGGCTTGCCGCCCGCTCCGGGAGCCGCGGAGAGCTCTCCGGCCAGTTCGACCGCACGGTCGTAGCTGTCGACGTCGATGATCATCCAGCCCGCGATGACGTCCTTGGTCTCGGCGAACGGGCCGTCGGTGACCGGCGGGCGGCCCTCGCCGTCGAAGCGGACCCACGTGCCTTCCGGCGACAGCGCCTGCTCGCTGACGAACTCGCCGGTCTCCACGAGCCGGTCGGCGAAGTCGCGCATGTACTGGATGTGGGCGGTGACCTCCTCGGGCGTCCACTGGTCCATCGGGACGTTGTTCACCGAAGCCGGCGCGCCGCGGTAGTGCTTGAGCAGCAGGTACTTGGCCATCGTGGTTCTCCTCCGTGCTGGTGGCGGCTCCTTGCCGGCCACGTTCGCGCCAGGGACGGAGCCGTCCGCCCGTTCTCGACATCGCCCGGCGAGAGATTAGCGTCACACGATATTTGGTTGATGAATGCAAGCTTTTCGGGAACAGTTGTGACGAGCAAGTAGTTGAGAGATACAAGCAACTAGTACGGCACTGAGGGAGACCACCATGAGCGACACCGCCACTGCGGAAGGGGGCGCCACCACGAACGGACGGCTTTCACACCGACAGATCCTCACGGTTCTGTCCGGACTGATGCTCGGCATGTTCCTGGCGGCCCTCGACCAGACCATCGTGTCCTCGGCGATGAAGACCATCGCCGACGAACTGCACGGACAGAGCCTCCAGGCCTGGGCCACCACCGCCTACCTGATCACCGCGACGCTTTCCACGCCGCTGTACGGCAAGCTGTCCGACCTCTTCGGCCGCAAGCCGATGTACCTGACCGCGATCTCGCTGTTCCTCGCCGGTTCGCTGGCGAGCGCGATGGCCGGATCGATGTACGAACTGGCCGCGTTCCGCGCGTTCCAGGGTCTCGGCGCCGGCGGCCTGATGTCGCTCGCGCTGGCGATCATCACCGACATCACCTCGCCGCGGGAACGCAGCCGCTACCAGGGCTACTTCATGGCCGTGTTCGGCGTCTCGAGCGTCGCCGGCCCGGTCGTCGGCGGGTTCTTCGCCGGGCTCGACTCGTTCGCCGGCCTCACCGGCTGGCGCTGGGTGTTCATGGTGAACGTCCCGATCGCGCTCGCCGCGCTGGTCGTGGTGACCAAGGTGCTGAACCTCCCGCACACCCGCGTTGACCAGAAGGTCGACTTCCTCGGAGCGGGCGCGCTGACGGTCGGCCTCGTGCCGCTGCTGCTCGTCGCCGAGCAGGGTCGCGAATGGGGCTGGGGTTCGCCCGCGTCGCTGGCGATGTACCTGGTCGGCGCGCTCGGCGTGGTCCTGTTCATCCTCCAGGAACGCCGGATGGGCGACGCCGCCCTGCTGCCGCTGCGGCTGTTCCGCAGCGGGGTGTTCCGGGTCTCGACGATGGTCACCGTGATCCAGGGCATCGGGATGTTCGGCGCGATGATGTCGCTGCCGCTGTACCTGCAGATCGTCAAGGGCGCGACGCCGACCCAGGCCGGGCTGCAGATGCTGCCGCTCACCCTCGGGATCATGGTCGCGAGCCTCGGCAGCGGCCGGATCATCACCCGGACCGGCCGGTACAAGGGCTTCGCGGTCGCCGGACTCGGCCTGATGGCCGCGGCGGTGTTCTCGTTCTCGACGATCGGGGTGGACACCGCGCTCGGCGTGGTCATGGCCATCGCGTTCGTGCTCGGACTCGGCCTCGGCTCGACCATGCAGACGCTGACCCTGGCCGCCACGAACGACGTCACGCCCCGCGACATCGGCGTCGCGACCTCGTCGGTGACCTTCTTCCGGCAGATCGGCGGCACGGCGGGCACCGCGGTGTTCCTGTCGATCCTGTTCAGCACGGTCGGCGACCGGATCGCGGCGGCGGTCCGCTCGGCGATGGCCTCCCCGGCCTACACCGCGGCGCTGGCGCAGCACCCGGAGTTCGCCCGGCAGCTGGCGGGCGGCGGGCTCGACGTGAACGACACCTCGTTCCTGTCGACCCTCGACCCGGTGCTCGCCCGGCCGATCCTGGAAGGGTTCTCCAGCTCGATGAGCACGGTGTTCCTGATCGGCGGCGCGGTGCTGACCGTCGGGTTCGCGCTGGTCTGGCTGCTGCGGGAGAAGCCGCTCTCGGACAAGTCGGCCATGGAGCAGCGCGCCGAGCAGGAAGCGGGCGAACTGGCCCTCGCGGGCTGAGCGAGCAGTAAAAAGGGGCCGTCCACCAGGCAGGTGGACGGCCCCTTTTCGGTTGCCTCAGTGGTGCTCTTCGCCGTTGATCTCTTCCTTGGCGAGGCGGTCCTTCTCGCGCTCGTACGAACGGGCGATCTCCGACTCGGCGTCGGCGCGGCTCACCCAGGACGAGCCCTCGACGCTCTTGCCCGGCTCGAGGTCCTTGTAGACCTCGAAGAAGTGCTGGATCTCGAGCTTGTGGAACTCGTTCAGGTGGTGGATGTCCCGCAGGTGCTCGAGACGCGGGTCGTTCGTCGGGACGGCGAGGACCTTGTCGTCCGGGCCCTTCTCGTCGGTCATCCGGAACATGCCGATCGCGCGGCAGCGGATCAGGCAGCCGGGGAACGTCGGCTCCTGGACGAGCACGAGCACGTCGAGCGGGTCGCCGTCCTGGCCGAGCGTGTCGTCGATGAACCCGTAGTCGGCCGGGTACTGGGTCGCGGTGAACAGGGTCCGGTCGAGCTTGATCCGACCGGTCTTGTGGTCGACCTCGTACTTGTTGCGCTCCCCCTTGGGGATTTCGATCGTGACGTCGAATTCCACGGCCGTCCTCGCTGCTTCTCGAATCTCGGTGTCCCACGCGCTCGTGGGCGGCAACCTAATGACCTCGTTGACGTCACTAGTGTGGACTACGCCCCGTCGGCCGGTCGCGCCGATGTAGGCCAGACGGCATGTGACCTTGGCCCCTCCGGGGGCGGGTGAGAAGGAGTGGTGGGTGCCGGAAAACGACCAGCCGAGGTGGCCCACGGGCGACGAGGACACCTCGTCCCAGGCGGACCGGGCGACCTCCCGCCTCCCCCTGCCCAAGCGCGACGCGGGAGCCACCGCGCAGCTTTCCGTGCCGAACGTCACACCGGGCGACGGGCCGGGATCGTGGTTCCGGCCCAAAGTCGAACCGGAGGAAGTCCCCGGGCTCAACGCGCCCTCGGACGCTCCCGTCACGCCGCCGGAACCGCCTCGGTCGAACCTCGCGGACCGGATGAGCGGTGCGTCGATGCCCGCCCGGCCCGAGGAGCCGAAACCGCAGGCGCCGTGGGTCCCGGTGGAGGGGCCGACCCGGTTCACGGCCGGGGTGCCGAGGCCGGGCGACAACGCTGGCCGTCCGGCCGCCGAGGGGTCCGCGGAGAAGACCGTCCAGGCATCGCAGCAGCAGCCGCGGCCGTCCGCGGAGGGGTCCGCGGAGCAGACGGTGCGCGCGCAGCCGAATGTTTCGCCTGGTCAGGGCGGGCAGCAGCAGTCGTCGCCCGCGTGGCAGGCCGCGCGGAAGCCGGGGAACTCGCTGTTCGAGCCCGCTGGGTCCGGCGCGGGGTCTTCGGACGAGGGGCAGGGGTGGAACCCGTTCCAGTCCGGTCAGCCCGCCGAGCCTGCCGAGTCCGCCGGGAAGCCCGGCCAGTTCGCCGCGTTCCGGGACGAAACGCCGGGAACGGGCGAGAACAGCCAGGGCTGGGCGGCGTTCCGGCCGGTCGTCGCGCGGGACGAGCAGGGGCAGGAGCCGCCCAAGGAGGGCTGGACCGCCTTCCGCGACGACTCCACTCCCGCCGCGGGTCAGGACCAGTCGGGCCGGGGCGGAGAAGGTGCACCTGAGTTCCGGGGCGCGCGTTCCGATGGGCAGGCTCAATCCGGCCGCGCCGGGGAGGAACCGCAGGAGAACCGGACGGGCTTCCGAGGCGAACCGGCTCCCGGCTCCGCCGCCGCGCGGCTCAACCCGGGTCAGCCTGGCCGCCAGGGGAACGATTCGCAGGAGAACCGGGGCCGTCCCGACGCGGGGCAGGGCCGTCCCGGGGACGAGTCGCGGGAGAACTGGGATCGTTCGAGCGCCGCTCAGCCCGGCCGCCCAGGAGACGAGTCGCGGGAGAACTGGGATCGTTCCAGCGCCGCTCAGTCCGGTCGTCCCGGCGATGAGTCGCAGGAGAACTGGGGCCGCGCGAGCGCCGCTCAACCCGGCCGTCCGGGAGACGAGTCGCAGGAGAACCGGGGCCGCTCCAACGCCGCTCAGTCCGGCCGTCCAGGAGACGAGTCGCAGGCGAGCCGGAACGAATCCGAAGCCGAGTCGTGGTCGCAGCAGATCGAAATCCCGGTCCGTCCTGCGCTGCCCGAACCGGCACCCGGCACCGTCCCACCGGCGGGCGGCGGTCAGGTGCGGCCGATGCGCATCGACCCGACCGGGGGCCAGTTCCCGGCGGAAGCGACCGTCGGCCTCCCGCGTCCGCCCGAAGGATTCCCCGGCGAAGCGCAGCAGGGGCCGTCCGAAGCGACCGTCGGCATTCCTCGTCCTGCGGAAGGCTTCGCCGAACGCCCAGGTCCGGAGCAGATTCCGCCGCGCGCCGCGGAGCAGCCTCCGGAACCGCCGTCCGGGGCCGGGCCGATTCCGCCGCAGGGTGACGCGCCTCGGCCGGAGGGCAAGAAGCCTCGTCGGAAGGCGCTGATCCTGGCGCTCGTCGTGCTGCTTCTGCTCGCCGCCGCGGGTGGGGCGTCGGCTGTGCCCGCCGTGTCCAACCGGCTCGGGTTGCCGTGGGCGCCGAACGCGCCGAAGGGCAGTGCGCCCGACCCCGCCGACGCCAGCCTCGCGCTGCACGGCCCGGACACGTCCGGTCAGGGACCGTCCGCGAACGGCGTTGCCGCGAAGCTTTCCGGTCCCGCTGGGGCGGCCGCGTTGTCGCAGCTCAGCGGCAGTGTGATCGACCCGGCGAACGGCACCGTGCTGTGGGATCACGCGTCGAACACCCCGCTGACCCCGGCGTCGACCACGAAGATCCTCACCGTCGCCGCGGCGCTGCTCGCGATGGAGCCGACGAAGCGGATCTCCACCAAGATCGTCCAGGGCGCGCAGCCGGGCACGGTCGTCATCGTCGGCGGCGGCGACCCGTCGCTGACCGCGCTGCCGGTCGGCACCGATTCGCCGCTCTACCCGGGCGCGGCGCACGTCGACGACCTCGTCAACCAGGTCAAGAAGGCCGGCGGCGACGTCAAGAAGGTCCAGCTCGACGCGAGTGCCTTCAGTGGCCCGAACACCGCGCCGGGCTGGGAGCCGGGCGACGCGCCGTCGCTGTACGGCGCCCCGATCGTCCCGGCCATGACCGACGGCGGCCGCGGGAACCCGAAGGTCGACGAGACGATGCGCTCGGGCAACCCGGGGACTGCGCTCACCCAGCTCGTCGCGGACAAGCTCGGCGCGAGCCCGGCCGGTCCGGCCAAGGCTCCGGAAGGGGCGAAGGTGCTCGGCGAAGTCCAGTCGGCACCGCTGCCGGACCTCGCGTACGCGCTGCTGCAGATCTCCGACAACGTGCTCGCCGACTCGCTCGGCCGCCAGGTTGCCATGGCCACCGGCGGGGAAGCGTCGTTCGCCGGCGCCTCGGCCGCGGTGAAGAAGGTGTTGGCAGACCACGGGTTCGACGTCAACGGCCTGCAGCTGTTCGACACGAGCGGACTGTCCAATCAGAACAAGGTGCCGGCCAGGCTGCTGGCACAGGTGCTCGCCGCGGCGGCCGGTCCGGACGGCAAGGACCCGAACACGCCGAAGCTGCGTCCGCTGCTGGCCGGGCTTCCGGTCGCGGGCAGTCCGGAGGGCACCCTGCACGGCCGCTACCACTCGGGCGAAACCCAAGGGGGCAAGGGCTGGGTGCGCGCCAAGACCGGCACGCTCACCGGCGTCAACACCCTCGCGGGGTATGTGCTCGACAGCGACAACCGCGTGCTCGCCTTCGCGTTCATGTCCAACGGCTCGGAGAAGAATTCCGGGCAGGCGGCGCTCGACGTGCTGGCGACGGCCTTGCGGGGCTGCGGCTGCAAGTAGCCCGCACTGAGCCGACTCGCTGAACCGGTTCGGCTGAGCTGCCCACAAACGCGTACCGGAAGGTAGCGTCGGAGGCGTGAGCCAGGAAACCGAGACCCGACGGCGGCCCATGGTCGACTGGGACCGGGCAGCCGCCACCGGCGCGCTGCTCGTGCGCGGCGGCCCGCAGGTCGCGCGCGGCGAAGCGGACCGCGCGGTGGTCGACCTGCGGGAGCTGACCGCCGAGGCGGAGGGGCACGTCCGCGAGCTGACCGGCCTCGGCCAGGACCTGCCGCTGCTGCCCGGCACCGTGGTCGACCGGCCGGGCTGGGTCCGGTCCGCGGCGTCCGGTCTCGGCGAGCTCACCGGGCGCGCGCTGCCCGCGGCACAGGGCGGTCCGCTCGGCCCGATCCTGGCGTCCGGCGCCGGCGTGCAGACCGGGCTGCTGCTCGCGTTCCTGGCGTCTCGCGTGCTGGGTCAGTACGACCCGTTCGGCGGCCCGGAGAACAAGGGCGAGCTGCTGCTCGTCGCGCCGAACGTGGTGGCCGCCGAACGCGCGCTGAAGGTTCCCGCACACGATTTCCGGCTGTGGGTCTGCCTGCACGAATGCACGCACCGCCTGCAGTTCACCGCGGTGCCGTGGCTGCGCGACTACTTCGCCGACGAGGTCGAACGGCTGGTGTCCGGGCTCGCGGAGAGCTCCACCGAGGGGCTGGCCGAACTGGTCGGCAGGCTGCCCGACGCGCTGCGCAACCGCGGCAAGGGCGGCGGCATCGCGGAACTGCTGCAGTCGCCGAAGGAGCGCTCGGTTTTCGACCGGCTGCTGGCGTTGTCGACGCTGCTGGAGGGCCACGCCGACTACGTGATGGACGCGGTCGGCCCGCAGGTCGTGCCGAGCGTCGAGCAGATCCGGGAGCGGTTCACCGCGCGGCGGCAAGGCGGCGGGCTTTTCGACCGGCTGCTGCGCGCGGTGCTCGGCCTCGACGCGAAGATCCGCCAGTACGAGGAAGGCGCGAAGTTCACGCGGCACGTGGTCGACGCGGTCGGGATGGACGGGTTCAACAAGGTTTGGCGCTCGCCGAACACGTTGCCGACCCGCGCCGAGATCGCCGACCCCGCGGCCTGGGTGCGGCGCCTGCACGGGTGAGCGCGCTCGCCGCGGTCCGGACAGCGGTCCGCGATTTCCTTGCGACAGTCGCTCTTCCCGGCGAAGTGTGCGTCGCGGTGTCGGGCGGCGCGGACTCCCTAGCGCTCGCTGAAGCGACGGCGTACGTCCTTCGGCATCGAGACGTCCGTACGCGGGCGCTCATCGTCGACCATGGCCTTCAGGCCGACTCAGCGGTTGTTGCCGCCGAAGCGGCGACGGTCGTGAAGGGCCTCGGCGTCGACGTCGTCGAAGTGCATGCCGTACACGTCGTGGGCAAAGGCGGTCCTGAAGCAGCCGCGCGCGCCGCGAGGTACCACGCGCTGCGCGAAGCGTTGCCAAACGGCGAAGGGCTCGTGCTGCTCGGCCACACCCAAGACGACCAAGCCGAAACGGTGTTGCTCGGCCTAGGCCGCGGTTCCGGGCCACGGTCATTGGCGGGCATGCGTCCGCACGATCCGCCGTGGGGCCGTCCGCTGCTCGGCATCATGCGCGCGCAAACCGTCGCGGCGTGCGCAGAACTCGGCCTAGCGCCGTGGCAAGACCCGCACAACGCCGATCCCCGCTTCACTCGCGTACGGCTCCGTACGGAAGCACTGCCGCTCCTGGAGGACGTGCTGTCGGGTGGAGTCGCTCCAGCTTTAGCCCGTACGGCCGCACAGCTGCGCGAGGACACCGAGGCGTTGGACACACTCGCCGCGCGCGTTCACGAGCGCGCGGCCCGCGAAGACGACCTCGACGTAGCCGTGCTGGCGGCCGAGCCCGCTGCGCTGCGCAGACGGGTTCTCCGCAGGTGGCTGCTGGACTCCGGGGTCCGCGAACTGACCGACGCGCACCTGCGTTCGGTCGACGCGCTCGTGGCCCGCTGGCGGGGTCAGGGCGGGGTGTGGCTGCCGGGCAACTTGGAGGCTCGACGGCGGCGTGGCAGGCTCTCGCTTGCCGGACCCGAACCCACCACCCGAGGGGAATGACCCGTGTACGAGGGCGAGATCGCCTCCGTGCTCATCACCGAGCAGCAGATCAAAGACAAGATCGCGGAGCTGGCGGCGAAAATCGCCGCGGACCACCCGGAAAACGGCCAGGGCGACCTCCTCCTGGTCGGCGTCCTCAAGGGCGCCGTCATGTTCATGACCGACTTCGCGCGGGCGCTTCCGGTGCCGACGCAGCTGGAGTTCATGGCCGTGTCGTCCTACGGGTCTTCGACCTCGTCGTCGGGGGTGGTGCGGATCTTGAAGGACCTCGACCGCGACATCGCCGGGCGCGACGTGCTCATCGTCGAGGACATCGTCGACTCCGGGCTCACCCTGTCCTGGCTGCTGAAGAACCTGGCGAGCCGGAACCCGGCCTCGCTCGAGGTCGTCTCGCTGCTGCGCAAGCCGGAAGCCGTGAAGGTCGAGGTGCCGGTCAAGTACATCGGCTTCGACATCCCCAACGAGTTCGTCGTGGGCTACGGCCTCGACTACGCCGAGCGCTACCGCGACCTGCCCTACATCGGCACGCTCGATCCGCACGTCTACACGTCCGGTTAGTCCGGTTCGCGATAATCCTTCCGGCCGCGGAACCCGGAAGCCCGAAATCGCGTCATAGGGCTCGACCAGGTGCGTTAACCTATGCGAAGACCTATTGCCATGCGGACGAGTGACACCAGCCGACGGGCTGGTCCTCGCGCGGGGGAACGGAGAGAGGGCAGATGGGCAACAACAGCTCGGCGGATGCCGCGGCGTTCAAGAACGCCGCTGTCAACGGCCAGGTCGGGATCGACCCGGATGCCGCGCAGACCGTGCTGAAGAAGATCCGGACCGGGCGCGACGCGGTCGAAGCTCTCCTGAACAGCGCGGGCACGCTCGCGCAGCCGCCGAAGCTCGGCGCGAACCCGGTCGGCAAGGCGATGGCGACCAAGTTCGTGCAGCGCGCCGACGGCGGCGGCGACTCCTACTCGTCCGCGCTGCAGAACCTGCTCAGCCAGTACCAGGCCGCGGAGGAAGGCATCGTCGCGGCGATGGCGCGCTACCACGAGATCGACCAGTCCGCCGCCGACCCGTTCCGCAACAAGGCCTGACGTCCTAGGGGGATCACGCAGTCATGGCACCGAACACCACCACCTCGGCCCCGGACGGCTCCGTCCCGGACGGGTCGGGCTACACCACCTCCGGCTACGGCACCTCGTCCTCGGTCCCGGCGCCCGGCTCCGCCGTCGCGATGGGCTCGAACGCGGCGACCAACGACATCGTCGCCTCCGCGCGCAGCAGCTCCGGCGGCTTCGAGATGGGCGGCGACCGCGCCATCGGCAACCCGCCGAACTGGCAGGCGCAGGAAAGCCACCAGCTCTACCTCGGCGCGACCACGGACAACGACCCGGGCACCGCCGAGGCCACCGGGCAGCACTGGGCCAAGCACGGCACCGAGCTGAAGCAGGCGTCCGACGACCTGTACAACGCGATCACCGAACTGGGCAACGTCTGGGTCGGCCACGGCGCCGCCAGCGCGCAGGGCGCGCTCGTGGCGATCGCCAACTCGGGCACGCAGGCCTCCGACGCCGCGCACACGATGTCGGACCGGCTCGCCCGCCAGGCCGCCGCGGCCGCCGAGGTCAAGAAGATGCCGGCCCCGCGCGACTACGACCCGAAGCAGGCCATGACGGCCGCGCTCGCGGGCGGCCCGGCCGCGCTGGCCGCGGACCAGAAGGCGCAGGCGGACGCCGCGAACGACGTCAAGGCGCAGCAGGTCGCGTTCTTCAACGCCTACACCCAGGCGATGAGCGAGGTCGACAGCTCCACCCCGAGCTTCGGCCCTGACTCGCTCGGCATGAAGCCGACCGCGTCGCACTTCAACGGCAACTCGTTCAACAACGTCAACAACATCGGCCACACCGACGGCCCCGGCGCGCTCGGTTCCCCGGCCAGCTTCGGCACGGTGGGCGCGCACGGCGCGGCAGGCGGCGCGGCGGTCGCCGGACACGGCGCCCCGGCGCACGTCTCGGCCGACTCGGGTAAATACGGTGCCTCCGGTTTCGAGGGCGGCGCGCTCGCCGGCGGTACCGGGGTGGGCGTTGGCGCCGCTTCCGGCGTCGGTGCGGCTCCGGCCGCCGCCGCGCCCGCACCCGCGTCCACGGGCGGCAGCGGCCTCGGTTCCGCGCTCGGCCTCGGCGCGATCGGCGCGGGAGCCGGTCTCGCCGGCGGCAAGCTGGGCGAGGGCAACCGCAGCGGTTCGCGCAAGGAGGAGGAAGGCAAGACCTCCGCGGCGTCCGAGCACCAGAGCGGCCAGAGCGCCGCATCGGCGGCCCCGCAGCAGCAGGGCGTCGTCCCGGCGGGCGGCACCATCGGCCAGTCGCAGGGCGGCATGAGCCCGATGGGCGGCATGGGCGGAGCGGGCGCGCACGGCGCGGGCGAAGGGGACGAGGAGCACACGCACGCTTCGTTCCTCATCGAACCGGACCCGGACGACGCGTTCGGGGCCAACCAGGCCACCCCGCCGCCGGTCATCGGCGCGTGGTCGGACGACGACAACTGACGCAGTGCTCGCGGGCGCGTGACCGGACCGGTCACGCGCCCGCGAGCGTTCGCAAACACGTGGGGTAGGGGGTTGGTCGATGCCGAACGCGGAGCTGCTCGCGCCGATCGAGGTGGACTTCCTGTGGGAGTCGGCCGGTATGGGCGAGCTGCCGTATCCGCTGCGGATCCGTTCGCACGGCGCGACGATGGACGAGCGCTCGGCGCTGCGCACGCGCACGCTCGGCGCACTGGCTGACCGGGGGCTCGCGGACGACCGCGGCAGGCCCGCTCCGCACGTCGAGGACTACTTCGGGATCCTCGCGTCGCCGGACGTCAGCCTCGACACGGTCCAGTTGCTCGACCCGAACGGCGAACCGCTGCTCGCGGTCGCGGGCAGCGCGAACGGCGACGGCCTGTTCGCCGTGCAGGACCAGCGCGGACTGCACCTGCACCCGTGCGCGCCGGACGGCCTGGCCACGGCGATCATCTCGCTCCTGCCGGGTGCCCCGCGCGGTACCGAGAAGTCGATCACCGTGCCGCTGGAGCAGCTGGTCGGCGCTTCCGGCGTCGACTTCATGCAGCGGCGCGGCAACCAGGTCGACGCCTCCGGCCGCGCGAGCGTGGACGAGGACCGCAAGGCGCTCGCCCGGCTGCACGCCCAGCAGCGCCTGCGCGGCGGCCAGATCGGCGCGAACGCCCGCAACCGCCTCGGCGGCCGCAGCCGGTCGACGGTGCTGAGCTGGTTCGACACCGAAACCGGCCGGTACTTCACGCAGGCGAGCCAGGGCCACGACGGCCGCGACTGGATCACCATCGCGCCCGCCGACCCGGCGACCCTGCGGCACCGGCTAGGCGAAATGCTCGCAGGGGTGGCCGACCAGGCCAGCGCGGGCGCGTTCTGACCCGCGTTGACTGAGCTGCGCTGACCAGCCTCGGCTCCCGCTCGGCTGAAACCGCCCCAATGCGGCATTGGGTGCATCTGACGCACCGAACGCCACATTGGGTGCGCAGGATGCACCGAACGCCACATTGGGTGCATGCGACGCACCGAACGCCACTTTGGGTGCGCGGGATGCACCGAACGCCGCATTGGGTGCGCGGGACGCACCGAATGCCACATTGGGTGCATGCGACGCACCGAACGCCACTTTGGGTGCGCAGGACGCACCGAACGCGGCATCGGGTGCGCAGGATGCACCGAACGCCACATTGGGTGCATGGAACGCACCGAACGCCACATTGGGGGCGCGGGATGCACCCAAAGTGGCATCGAGGCGCTTGAAGACTGCCGATCCGGCGCTACGCTGGGCCGGAAATCGTTGACCGGAGGGTGAGCAGCACCGGATGCACCAAGAGTTCTTCTCGCCGCTGGCATTCGACTTCCTGTGGGAGTCGATGGAGCTGGGCGAGCTGCCCTACCCGCTGCGCGTGCGCTCGCACGGCGCGACCGAGGACGAGCGCGTGTCGCTGCGGCACCGGGTCGACACCGAGCTGAAGGCGCGCGGCATCCGCGACTCGCGCGGCCGGGTCGAGCCCGACGTCGAGGAGTGGCTGACGCTGCTCGCGCGTGCCCCGCATTCCATCGACGCGCTGCACATCCCGCAGTTCGAGGCGCATCCGGTCGCGTTGCTCGCCGCGGGCGACGAGCGCACCGGCGTGGTCGCGATCCAGGACGCCGACGGCATCTGGCTGCGCGCGATCCCGGCGGACGGGCTGGTGTCCACGATCGTCGAACTGCTGCCCGGCGGTCCGCGCGGCAGTGAGGCGTCGGTCACGCTTCCGCTGGACGAGGCGCTGCACACCCAGCCGATCCGGGTTCCGGTCGCCGCGGGCGGCGGGCAGTCCGAGGAGAAGGGCGGCCGGCGGGCGAGGCGCCAGTCGCTCAGCGAGCGCGCCACGGTCGATCCGCGCGAGACCTACGCGCTCATCGCGGGCCAGCCGCGGCAGCGCGGCGGTCAGCTCGCAGCGAACAGCCGGTCCCAGCTGGGAAGCCGGCAGCGGTCGCGCGTGCTCGGCTGGTTCGACACCGCCACCGGACGGTATTTGAGCTTGTCGAGGGCGGGTTCGGACGGCCGGGAATGGGTCACCGTCGCCCCGGCGGACCCGGCCACGCTGCGGAGCAGGCTGGGTGAAATGGTGGCTTCGGTGGCGGTTGACACCCGGTAGCCGGGTGACGTCTCCTCCCGGAACGGGAACCCTCGCGCGGGATTGGCCGTTGACCTGCGAGAGGCTCGCCAGGCTTCCCCGCCCGCCCGGACGGTACCCTGGTGGGACGGGTGCCTTGCGGCACCCACGGGTTGTCAAGATCGCGATGGCGGGTATCACAGGAGCCGCCCAACCAGGGAGGGTCGAGGCCGCAAGGGCCGAGTCGTATGAACCGGAAGAGCGTGCTCAGGAACCCACTGCTGTGGATCGTCGCGGGGTTGCTGGCGTTGTTCGCCTACAACACGATCTTCGACAGCGATCGTGGCTACACCCAGGCTCCTATCTCCACGGCGATGCAGCAGGTCAAGGCTGGACATGTCAAGGAAGCGAGCCTCGAGGACAAGGAGCAGCAGCTCAAACTGCTGCTCACGCAGCCGATCGACATCGACGGCCAGCAGGCCGACAAGGTCGTCGCGCAGTTCCCCGGCGGTGCGACCGATGACATCTACAAAGATCTCCTCGGCGCGAACGTCGGCAACCAGGCGAACCATCCGATCAAGTTCACCACCAAGGTCACCCAGCAGAGCCTGCTGACCCAGATCCTGATCTTCGCGATCCCGCTGGCGCTGGTGCTCGGCCTGCTGATGTGGATGATGAACAACGCGCAGGGCGGCGGGAACCGCGTCCTGAACTTCGGCAAGTCGAAGGCGAAGCAGCTCAACAAGGACATGCCGAAGACGACCTTCGGCGACGTCGCGGGCGCTGACGAAGCGGTCGAAGAGCTGTACGAGATCAAGGACTTCCTGCAGAACCCGGCGCGCTACCAGGCGCTCGGCGCGAAGATCCCGAAGGGCGTTCTGCTCTACGGGCCGCCCGGCACCGGCAAGACGCTGCTCGCGCGTGCGGTCGCGGGCGAAGCGGGCGTGCCGTTCTACACGATCTCCGGTTCGGACTTCGTCGAGATGTTCGTCGGTGTCGGTGCTTCGCGAGTCCGCGACCTGTTCGAGCAGGCGAAGCAGAACGCGCCGTGCATCATCTTCGTGGACGAGATCGACGCGGTCGGCCGCCAGCGCGGCGCCGGCCTCGGCGGCGGCCACGACGAGCGCGAGCAGACGCTGAACCAGCTGCTGGTCGAGATGGACGGCTTCGACGCCCGCGGCGGCATCATCCTGATCGCGGCCACCAACCGGCCGGACATCCTCGACCCGGCGCTGCTGCGCCCCGGCCGGTTCGACCGGCAGATCCCGGTGTCCGCGCCGGACCTGCTCGGCCGCAAGGCGATCCTCGAGGTGCACGCGAAGGGCAAGCCGATCGCGCAGGGCACCGACCTGACCGGGCTGGCCAAGCGCACGGTCGGCATGTCCGGTGCGGACCTGGCCAACGTGCTGAACGAGGCCGCGCTGCTCACCGCCCGCGAGAACGGGCACGTGATCACCGACGTCGCGCTCGAGGAATCGGTCGACCGCGTGGTCGGCGGTCCCGCGCGCAAGAGCCGGATCATTTCCGAGAAGGAAAAGAAGATCACCGCCTACCACGAGGGCGGGCACGCGCTCGCCGCGTGGGCGATGCCGGACATCGAACCGGTGTACAAGCTGACGATCCTGCCGCGCGGCCGTACCGGCGGGCACGCGCTGCTGGTGCCGGAGGACGACAAGCAGCTGATGACCCGGTCGGAGATGATCGGCAGGCTGGTCTTCGCGATGGGCGGCCGCACGGCCGAGGAGCTCGTCTTCCACGAGCCCACCACCGGTGCGTCCTCGGACATCGAGCAGGCGACGAAGATCGCCCGCGCGATGGTCACCGAATACGGCATGAGCGCGCGGCTGGGCGCGGTGAAGTACGGCCAGGAGCAGGGCGACCCGTTCCTCGGCCGGTCCGCGGGACGGCAGGCCGACTACTCGCTCGAGGTGGCGCACGAGATCGACGAGGAGGTGCGCAAGCTCATCGAGACCGCGCACACCGAGGCGTGGCACGTGCTGAACACCTACCGCGACGTGCTCGACAACCTGGTCATGGAGCTGCTGGAGAAGGAAACGCTGCAGCGCAAGGACCTCGAGCGGATCTTCGCGACGGTCGAGAAGCGCCCGCACATCACCGTCTTCAACGAGTTCGGCGAGCGCACGCCGTCGGACAAGCCGCCGATCAAGACCCCGGGCGAGCTGGCGATGGAGCGCGGCGAGCCGTGGCCGCCGCCCGCTCCGGAGAAGGAAAAGCCCGCCCTGCAGCCCGCTCCGACCCCGGTCGGCACGGCTCCTGGCGCCGGCGAACTGCCCGGCGGTCCGCCGTACCAGGCTCCGGACCCGAACGCGAACCCGTACGCCCCGCCGGCGAACGGCGGTCGTCCGGGCGGGCCGAACGGTGCCGGCCGCTGGGGCCAGCCGTATGGTGGTCAGCAGCAGCCGGGCGGTCCGGCAGGCGGCGGCTACCAGCCCGGTGGCCCGGGCGGTGCGCAGAGCGGACCGCCGAACTACGGGGCGCCTCCGGGCTGGACCCCGGCGACGTCCCCGGGCGGCCAGCAGCCGTGGCGCCCCGCCGAAGACCGTCCGCGTGAGCAGGGCTGGTTCGCCGACGGCGCGAACGGCCAGCAGCCGGACGAGGGGCAGCATCGGCGTGACGTCGACGGATCAGACAAGCAGTAAAGACGGCATCCGCCCGGTCTTCGATCAGGACCGGGCGGAGCGCGCCGTCCGCGAGCTGCTGCTCGCCTGCGGCGAAGACCCGGATCGGGACGGTCTCCAGGACACCCCGGCCCGGGTCGCTCGCGCTTATCAGGAAATGTTCGCCGGCCTCTACACCGATCCGGACGAGGTGCTGGCGCGGACGTTCGACGAATCGCACGAGGAGCTCGTGCTCGTCACGGACATCCCGATGTATTCCAACTGTGAACACCACTTGCTGCCCTTCCACGGCGTGGCCCACGTCGGCTACATCCCGAACGGCGACGGCAAGGTCACCGGGCTGTCGAAGCTCGCCCGGCTGGTCGATCTCTACGCTCGCCGCCCGCAGGTGCAGGAGCGGCTCACCTCGCAGATCGCCGACGCGCTCGTGCGCCGGCTGGAGCCGCGCGGCGTGATCGTGGTCGTCGAGGCCGAGCATTTGTGCATGTCGGTGCGCGGGATCCGCAAGCCGGGTTCGCGGACCACCACGTCGGCGGTGCGCGGGATGCTGCGGTCGTCGGCGACGTCGCGGGCCGAGGCGATCGAGCTGATCCGGGGGCGCCGGTGATCCCCCGGCCGGGGCGGTGCGCCGTGATGGGCGTGCTGAACGTGACGCCGGATTCGTTCTCCGACGGCGGCCGCTACCTCGATCTCGACCAGGCGCTGGAGCACGCGCGCGAGATGTGGGCGCGCGGCGCGGATCTGATCGACGTCGGCGGCGAATCGACGCGGCCGGGCGCTTCGCGGGTCGACGCGGAGACCGAGGCCGCGCGCATCTTGCCGGTGATCCGGCAGCTGGCTTCCGAGGGCGTCGTGCTGTCGGTCGACACCACGCGGGCCGCGGTCGCGGAAGCCGCGGTGGCGGCCGGTGCGAAGGTGATCAACGACGTGTCCGGCGGGCTTGCCGATCCGGCGATGGGGCGGGTCGCGGCGGAAACCAAGGCGCCGTGGGTGCTGATGCACTGGCGCGGGCACAGCAAGGACATGAACGCGCTGGCCACGTACACCGACGTCGTCGCCGAGGTGCGCGGCGAGTTGCTGCAGCGGGTCGACGAGGCGATCGCGGCAGGGGTTGCCGAGAGCGAGATCGTGCTCGACCCGGGTCTCGGGTTCGCGAAGCACGCCGAGCACGACTGGGCTCTGCTGCACGGGCTGGATGCGTTGCTGGACTTGGGTTTCCCGGTTTTGGTGGGTGCTTCGCGCAAACGCTTCCTCGGCCGTCTGCTGTCCGGAAAGGACGGTGTGCCGAGGCCGCCGGACGGTCGCGAGGTCGCCACCGCGTCGATCTCGGCGCTGGCCGCGGCGGCGGGAGCTTGGGGCGTGCGGGTACACGAGGTGGGGGCTTCACTGGACGCCGTGGCGGTGGCCGCGGCCTGGCAGCAAGGACGGGCCGATGGCTGACCGCATCACGCTCACGGGACTGCGCGTGTTCGGCCGACATGGGGTCTTCGACCACGAGAAGCGCGACGGACAGGAATTCGGCATCGACATCGTCGCGTGGCTCGACCTCGGGCCCGCCGCGGCATCGGACGACCTGACCAAGACGCTGCACTACGGCGAGCTGGCCGAACTGGCGGCGGGGATCGTCGCCGGGGAGCCGTACGACCTGATCGAGAGCGTCGCCGGGAAGATCGCCGACGAGGTCATGCGCGACGACCGGCTGACCGCCGTCGAGGTCACCGTGCACAAGCCGTCCGCGCCGATTCCGCTGACCTTCGACGACGTCGCGGTCACCGTCCGGCGGGAGCGGTGACCCGCGCGGTCCTGTCGCTGGGCTCCAACCTCGGCGACCGGCTCGGCTACCTGCGCAGCGCGGTCGACGCGGTGCGCCCGGCGCTCGTCGCGGTGTCCGGCGTGTACGAGACGAAAGCCTGGGGCGTCGAGGACCAGCCGGATTTCCTGAACGCGCTGTGCATCGTCGACGACCCGGAGCGCGACCACTGGGCGTGGCTGCGCGCCGGGCAGGCGGCCGAACAGGCGGCGGGCCGGGTGCGCGAACTGCGCTGGGGCCCGCGCACGCTAGATGTCGACATAGTGACAGTGCAGGGCGTGACGTCCGACGATCCGGAGCTGCTGCTGCCGCATCCCGGGACCCCGGACCGGGCGAGCGTGCTGATCCCGTGGCTCGAGATCGACCCGGACGCCGAGGTTCCCGGGCACGGCCGGGCCGCCGACCTGCTCGCCCGGCTGCCGGAAACCGACCGGGCGGGCGTCGTCCTGCGGCCCGGCCTGACCCTGTCGTGAGTGCCTAGGCCGGTTCTAACCGGCTTGGACGCTCACGAGGCCCGCAGCGCTGCCAGCAGGAATTGCACTTCCTCCTGGCGGCTCGGGATGGCGGGCCAGCCGTTGATCGTCGCGAGCAACTGCCAGTACCGCTCGGCGCGCGGATCCGCCCCGGCGGCGATCCCGTCGGCCATCCGGTTGCGGACCGCCGGGTCGGCCGGGTCCTGGTCCGGCCGGGCCGAGGCGGTCGCGATCGCGTCCGCCAGCGCCCGTCCGGCCGGGGAGCCCGGCGCGTGGCCCGCGTCGAGCGCGGACCGGGCGTCGGTCATCCAGGCGGCCCAGTTTTCCTGTTGAGCCTTGGTCGGCTGCTCGTACTCGCCCGCTTCCCGCGCGGACGAATGCCGTTCGCTCATCGTGCGGATGGACTGCCGGAATCCCGGGTCCTGCACGAGCTCGGCGAACTCGATCCAGGCTTCCAGCTGTTCCGGCGTCGGATCATCCGGAAGATCCGGTTTCGCCGACTGCATTCGCGCGTAGAACTCGGGATCGACATCGAGCCCCTCCATCATTTCGGCCCAGAACTCGTCCACCAAACGGCGGCGTTCCTCGTCCGGCATTTGGGCGATGCGATTCATCAGTTTCACTTCCTCCAGCTCGGAATCCCGTTTCAGCACCGCGCGCAATACCGCGCGGCGCAGCCGCAACCGCCGGATCTGCTCGTCGAGCGCGTCGACGTGGCTCGTCGCCAGGTCGCGCACCGTCGTCTCGCGCGCCAGTGCGCGGGACACGTCGGGCAGGCCGATGCCCAGCTCGCGCAGCGTCCGCACCAGCTCCAGCCGGGCGAGCGCGTGCGCGTCGTACAGCCGGTAGCCGGCTCCGGTCCGCTGCGTGGGCGGGAGCAGGCCTTCGTCGGAGTAGAACCGGATGGTCTTCACCGGCAGCCCGGTGCGCCGGGACAGTTCGCCGATCGTGAAGACCGTGGTCGCAGGCATGTCAGGCATCGTGGAGTCTCCAGTCACTGGAGAGTCAAGCCTGCCAGAACGGGCTCGGTACGGTGGGGTCATGCACTTCACGCGGTCCCGGGACCTGGTCGTGGCCGCGGTCCTCGGCCTCGCCGTGGTCTATGTGCTGTTCCAGGCCGCTTACGGCGATCTGCCGCAGCTGCCGTTGCTCGCCGGGGTGACCTTCGCGGTGCTCGCGATCGCGGAGGCGGGGTTGGCCCTCTCGATCCGGTCGCGGATCAAGTCCGGCCGGGTGCACGGCAACGCGGTCGGGATCGCGCGGGCGGTGGCGCTGGCGAAGGCGTCTTCGCTGGCCGGGGCGTTCCTCGGCGGTGGCTGGCTGGCCGCGTTCATCTATGTTTTTCCGCGACGTGACGAACTCGTCGCCGCGGTCTCCGACAGCAAGTCGGCGGTCGTCGGGGTGGTGTCGTCGGCGCTGCTCGTAGCTGCCGGTTTGTGGCTCGAGCACTGCTGCCGGACGCCACCGGAGGACCGTAAAGGAACGACCGGTTAACGCTTCGATGGCGCCGCTCGAAGTACCGACTAGGTCTCATTCGGATCACCGGAAGGTACGGTGTCAGGCATGACTGGCGTGGGTGACGACTCGCACGGCCGCCGCCCTGGCAGGCCGTGGCTTGTCGTCGGATTGCTCCTCGCCGTCGGCGCCACCCTCGCGTTGGTGCTCAGCGACGACCTCCGGTACCTCCGGCTCGGGATCGTCGCGGCGCTCTGGGCTGCCCTGATCGGCGCCTTCCTGGCTGTCCGGGCCCGCAAGAACGCGGCGCACAGCGAGGACGCGGTCGCCGAGGCGCAGGCGGTATACGAACTCGAGCTGGAACGCGAGATCGCGGCCCGGCGGGAGTACGAACTCGAGCTCGAAACGGAAACGCGCGAGGCCGCGCAGGCACAATCGCGGGAAGAATTGGATGCGCTGCGTGCCGAAGTGGCTGCGCTCCGCGAAAGCTTGCAATCGCTGTTCGGCGGCGAGGTGCTGCTCGAACGCGTCGCGCTCACCGCGCAGGCGACCCGGATGCGCTCGCTGAACGACGAGCAGCGGCTCGTTTCGGCCGGTTCGGAAACCAAGAACGGCAATGGCAAGAAACCGGCTCAGCTGCTCGCTCCGAAGAAGCCGGTGGTCGATGTTCCGGAGCGGCCGACCGAATTCATGGACCGGGTGCTCGACTCGGCTCCCGCGGAGCGTCGCCGGACTCCTGCGAACGGGACGGCGAAGACCAATGGCGCCAAGGGGACTTCCGGTGCGAACGGCTCGATCAGCGCTGGGCTGAACGGTTCCGGACCGAATGGTTCCGGGTCGAATGGCGACCGTTCGACTCAGTTGCGTACCCAGCAGATGCCGCGGCTCAAGCCGAAGCGTCCGGAGCCGCCTGCCGAGCCGGAGCCGTTCGAGGACGACGTCGAAGCGGAGAGTCCCGCTCCGCGCGGTGGTCGCGATCCTCGGGCCAACCTGGCGGAGGCGTTCGTGCCCCGCGGCGACTCGGGTCCGCACGAGGGGCGGGCCAGCGTGGCGGATGCCTTCGCTGCGCGTGAGCCGCGGAATGGAGCGCCGGATGCCGGACGGCCCGCTCGTGGTGGTGCGCCGGAGCCGCAGGTCGAGCGTGGGCCTCGGGGCGGTGCGCCGAAGCCGCGCGCTGATCGTGCGCCGGAGCCGTATGAAGCTGAGCGTCGTTCGGCGGGTGAGTCTGGGTCGCACGTCATTCCGGAGCCGTTCGAGCAGGACGGTGCTGGGGCGCGCAATGTGACTGAGCCGTTGCCGCGTGAGGCTGAGCGGGTTCGGGAGCCGCGTGGTCCGCGGCCTCGGCCCCAGAAGGAAGCTGCGGAGGCACCTCGGCGGCCTGAAGCGCAGCCGACCCGGACTGTGGCGCCGGTGAGCAAGCCGGAGCCGGCCAAGGAGGAGCGGCCGGTGCCTCGGTTGGCGGCACGGCCTGCGCCGCAGCGGGAGGAGCGGCCGGAAGCTGCTGAGCAGACTGCTATTTCCCGGCCTGCTGAGCCTGCTCGGCATGCTGAACCTGCTCCTCAGGCGGAGAAAGCGGTGCCGGAGAAGGAAACCGCGGTGGAGTCGCAGAAGCGGGCTCCGTCTCGGTTGGAGCAGTTCTCTCGGTCGGATTTGTCGCCGTTGGCGGAGGACACGCCTACTGGGCGGCATGGGGCTCCTGGGGCGGATGCGGTTAATCCGACGTTGCCTGAGTCGGTTCGCAGTTCGGTGAGCAATGGGACTGGGGGGCGGCGTCGGCGGCCTGAGGGGGAGGCTGTTTCGGCTTCGTCCGGGGGGCGTCGGAGGCGGCCGGACGGGGAGCCGCCTGCTTGGGAGGCTCCTGCTGAGGAGGCTGCCTCGGCTGGGCATCACGCTTCTGGGCGGTCGGTGACTGAATTGCTTGCGGCTAATGGGAAGACGGAGGGGAGTCCTCGGCGTCGGCGTCGGGCTGAGGATTGATCGTTCTGTTTCGGCTCGTCGCCTGGCGGCGACATTGCGCCCTGGCGTGCGTGGGGCACCCCGAAGCTTGATTGTGCTGACGGTCTGGGGTGGCTTGTCAAGGCGGGAAAGATGCCTTGACAAGCCACCCCAGACCGCAGGGGAGCTTCGTATCGGGGTGCGGGGGTGGTGTGGGTGCGCTTCGAGTTGGGTGCATCGGTGGCGGTTTCGTTCGTGGTGGGGCTTGTGCCCCAATGTGGCATTGGGTGCATGCGACGCAACCAATGTGGCGTTCGGTGCGTCTGGCGCACCCAATGTGGCATTGGGGCGCTTCCCGAGCAGGCGTGGGGCGGGCGGGGCGCGCGAGGGTCGTGAGGGGAACCCTCACGGAATCAGATTCCCTCAGGGTGGCCCTCACGTACGCCAAAAGCCGTGAAGGGGTCCTTGAGGGAATCTAGGTCTGTGAAGGAGCCTTTCACCCCGGCGGGTGGTCGTGAGGGGAACCCTGGGGGAATCAGATTCCGTCAGGGTGGCCCTCACGAACTTCTGGGGGGGCGCGAGATGAGGGTCACGAGGTATCGCGCGGAGGGCTGAACCCGGTGCGCCCAACCGGCATCCCTTGGGGGGCCTGCGTATGGTGACCGCTCGTGAACGGCACCCTTTCTGCCACGCCGCCTGGGTCTGCGTCCACGGGCTCTCGTTCGCGGCATATCACCGTGCTCCTTCCGGTGCTCGGGTTGATCGTCGTGGCGTTGTGCGGGCTTTTTCTCTTCGGGCTCGCGACTGCGCGCGTCGGGTGGCTGGCGGTCGCGATCGGGGTGGTCGCTGCGTTGGTGCCGGTCGGCGTGGTGGTTGCCGGGTTGCTCTGGGTTGATCGCTGGGAACCGGAGCCGGCGAAGTTGCTGCTGATTGCTTTCGCTTGGGGCGCTTGCATTGCCACGGTTACCGCGCTGCTGATCAATACCGGGGCCGAGGCGTTCGGTGACCTGCTTCTCGGGGGTGGCAACGGCAGCAAGGTGAGTGCGCTCGTCTCCGCGCCGCTGGTCGAGGAAGCCGCGAAGGGCGTTTTTGTCCTGTTGATCTTCTGGCGGCGCAACGAGGAATTCGACGGGATCGTCGACGGCGTCGTCTACGCGGGGTTCGCGGCCGCTGGGTTCGCCTTCACCGAGAACATCTATTACTTCGGCCGTGCCTTCGCTGACCACGGCTTCGGCAACGGGACCAGCTCCGGCGTGCTTGCCGCTTTCCTCGTGCGTGGGGTGCTTTCGCCGTTCACGCATCCGCTGTTCACCGCTATGACCGGCATCGGATTCGGGATCGCGGCGCGGTACGCGCAGCGGTGGATTCGGATTCTCGCGCCGCTCGCCGGGTATCTCGCCGGGGTCTTCCTGCACGTGCTCTGGAACGCGGCGGCCACGCTCAACGGCGGGAAGTCCTTTCTCACCTTGTACTTCCTCGTGATTTTGCCGCTGCTGATCGCCGCGATCTACGTGATCGTGTTGCAGCGGCGGCGGGAACAGCGGATTGTCGCCGCTGCGTTGCCGAAGATGGCGGCTGCGCGGTGGATCGCGCCGTCGGAGATCGAGTTGCTCGCGAGTCTTCCTGGGCGGCGGCAATGGCGGAAGCAGGCGCGCAAGCAGTCCGGGCGGGCGGCGGCGCGGGCGGTGGGCCGGTATCAGGCGAGCGTGACCGAGCTCGCATTCCTTCGTCGTACTCGGCTGCGCACCGAGCAGGACCGGCAGCGGCAGGAAGAGTTGTTGCAGGCACTGCGGGACGCGCGGGCGGATGCGGTGCGATTGGCGAACAATCGCGACAGTCGGTGAACATTCCCCGTCCGGGGTAGCTCGACCGTGCCAAAAGTGGCGCTCCACCGGGGGATTCGAGGGCATGGCGACCGCGGGAAGCCGAACGCCAATAGGGTACGGGCGCGATTGGACGCCCCGGGTGAAGCTGGTCACCCGGGCACCTCGAGCCAGCCGGGTCGGGGCTACTCTCGCGCCGTCGTCTGGTACCCGCGACGAAAGAGCGGGACTGGAACGAACATGAGGAGTTTCGAGCCATGAGCGTCCACAGGCGCACGCCATGAACCGACCGGCCCGCCTTGCCGTGGGCGTCGTTTCCGCCGGCCGCGTGGGCAGTGTCCTCGGTGCGGCATTGGCCAGGGCAGGCCACACCGTAGTCGCCGCTTCGGGGCTGTCCGCGGCTTCGCTGAACCGCGCGGAACGGCTGCTGCCGGATGTCCCCTTGCTGCCGCCCGACGAGGTCGTGCGGAGAGCGGATCTCGTCTTGCTCGCGTTGCCCGACGACGCGCTCGCCGGCACCGTCCGTGGTCTGGTCGCTACGAATTCGGTACGTGCGGGCCAGATCGTGGTGCACACCTCGGGTGCGCACGGCATCGACGTGCTGGCCCCGGTCGCGGAAGCCGGTGCGCTGCCGCTCGCGCTGCACCCGGTGCTCACCTTTACCGGACGCGAGGAAGATCTGGAACGCCTTGTCGCGGCAAGCATCGGCGTCACCGCGGCGCCGGACGACGACGCGGCGTGGAATGTCGGCGAGGCGCTCGCCGTCGAGATGGGCGCGGAACCGGTGCGGGTTCCCGAATCCGCGCGGGCGCTGTACCACGCGGCGCTGGCGCACGGCGCGAATCACCTGATGACGCTGGTCGCCGACTGCACCGAAACCCTGCGCGGCGCCGGAATCGGGCATCCGGAACGACTCGTCGCACCGCTGCTTTCGGCGGCATTGGACAATGTCCTTCGCCACGGGGACCGCGCCCTCACCGGACCGGTCCCGCGTGGTGATCTCGGCACCGTCCGCAAGCACCTCGACGTGCTCACGGACCGGGCGCCGCAGATCGCCCCGGCCTACCGGGCGCTGGCCCGGCGCACGGCCGAACGGTCCCGCGCGGCGGGCCTGCTCGATCCCGCGGCCGCGGGCGAACTGACCGATCTTCTCGCCGACCCCGCTGAAGGACAGACCCCGTGACGACACCGAAATTCCAGCGCGGAACGCTCAACACGTTCCAGCCGCCCGAGCACATCAGCAAGGTGAGCTGGGGCCTGCGCAGCGTCGGCCGGAAGGTCGCGCTCGTGCCCACCATGGGCGCGCTGCACGACGGCCACCGCGAGTTGCTGCGCCGCGCGAAGCGGCTGCCGAACACCGTCGTCGCCGCGTCGATCTTCGTGAACCCGTTGCAGTTCGGCGAGGGCGAGGACTTCGAGGCGTACCCGCGCCAGCTCGAAGCCGACTTGGCGACATTGTCCGAAGCGGGCGTCGAACTGGCCTTCACGCCGAAGGCTTCGGACCTGTACGCGGACAATGCGATGGTCACCGTGAACCCGGGCCCGCTCGGCGACGAACTCGAGGGAGCTGTGCGGCCCGGGCATTTCTCCGGGGTGCTGACGGTCGTCGCGAAGCTGTTCAACCTGCTGCGCCCGGATTACGCGTTCTTCGGGGAGAAGGACTACCAGCAGCTGGTGCTGATCAAGCGGATGGTGGCGGACCTGAACATCGACACCCGCGTCATCGGGGTGCCGACGGTCCGGGAACGGGACGGTCTCGCGCTGTCCTCGCGCAACGTCTACCTGACGCCGGAACAACGGGAAGACGCCGTGGTGCTGTCGGCCGCTTTGTCGGCCGGGGCGCACGTCGGACGGGACGGGGCTGAGGCCGTGCTGGACATGGCGCGCAAGACGCTCGCGGCCCGTCCCCAGGTGGAAGTGGATTACCTGGAATTGAGGGGAACCGATTTGGGGCCGGCGCCCGTCGACGGAGAGGCGCGGTTGCTGGTCGCGGCCCGGGTGGGGAGTACCCGGCTGATCGACAACGCGGGAGTGCTGCTCGGAAAAGCCGTGGAACATCCGAGCGGGGATCCGGACGCAGGGGAATAGGGAGAGTCCACGATGTATCGCACGATGCTGAAATCGAAGATCCACCGGGCCACGGTGACCCAGGCCGACCTGCACTACGTGGGCTCGGTCACGGTCGACGAGGACCTGATGGAGGCCGCCGATCTGCTCGAGGGCGAGCAGGTGTCCATTGTGGACGTCACGAACGGCGCCCGGCTGGAAACCTACGTCATCACCGGCGAGCGCGGCAGCGGCGTGCTCGGCATCAACGGAGCCGCCGCGCACCTGGTGCACCCGGGCGACCTCGTCATCCTGATCGCCTACGGGCAGATGGACGACGCGGAGGCGCGCGCGTACCGGCCGCGAGTGATCTTTGTGGACGATTACAACCGGATCGTCGAGCGCGGGGATGACCCCGCGCACGCCCCGGACGGATCGGGCCTGCTGAGCGGCACGGTCACGCTGCCCGAAGAGGACACGATGACCTTCCCGGTGGCCGAGACCGCGGACGCACGCCGGCTCGACGCGTTGCTGCACGCCGAAAACTGACCGATCGACGGCGGACGATTCGCGGGCCGCGGTAAGGAAAGACCTCGTTGCTGCTCACTGTCGACGTCGGGAACACCAACATCAATCTCGGTCTCTACCAGGGAACCGAGCTTCTCGGCGACTGGCGGATGCGCACCGACGCGCAGATGACCGCGGACGAACTCGCGCTGACCATGCGGGGCCTGCTCGGCCCGCACGCCGACGCGGTCACCGGGATCAGCGCGCTGTCCACGGTTCCCGCGGTGCTGCGGGAATTGCGGGTGATGCTCGGCCGCTATTACGCGCGGGTGCCGAAGATCGTCGTCGAGCCCGGCGTGCGCACCGGCGTCGCGCTGCTGGTGGACAACCCGAAGGAAGTCGGCGCGGACCGGCTCGTGAACACCCTCGCCGCGCACCATTTGCACGCCACCGCGTGCGTGGTGGTCGATTTCGGCACCTCCACGAACGTCGACGCGATCTCGGCCCGGGGCGAATTCCTCGGCGGGGCGTTCGCCCCGGGCATCGAGATCTCGGTGGACGCGCTCGCCGCCCGCGCGGCCGCGCTGCGGAAGGTGGAACTCGTCCCGCCGCGTTCGGTGATCGGCAAGAACACGGTGGAATGCCTGCAGTCCGGCATTCTGTACGGGTTCGCCGGCCAGGTCGACGGGCTCGTGCGACGGATTGTGCGCGAATTGCAGCACGACAGCGCAGAACCGGTCACGGTGATCGCCACCGGCGGGCTCGCCCCGTTGGTGCTGGGCGAATCCGAGACGATCAAGGAACACGTGCCGGACCTGACGCTGCTCGGCCTGCGGCTGGTGTACGAACGGAATGTGCGTTAGCCGATCTGCTCGGCGAGGTAATCCTCGAAAGTGCGGGCGCCGGTGTCCGCGTCGAGGTTGAGGTTGCCGTCCGCGCGATAGACCTTTCCGGCCGCGCCGGGAATGCGCACCGGCATTTTCGGCCGCCGTCGTCCGCGAGCCCGCAAATACTTGTCGACCAGCTCGCCCATGCCGTACACCTTGGGCCCCGCCAGATCCCGCACCCGTCCGGCCGGGTCGCCGAGCGCCAGCTGCGCGATCCGCTCGGCCACCTCCCGGACGTCGACCGGCTGGAAATTGATCGCGGGAACCGGCACGACCGGCAGTTTCGCCACTGCCTGCACGGCATTGAGACAGAAACCGTGGAACTGGGCGGCGCGGAGGATGGTCGAGGGCACGTCCGACGCGGCGACGAGCTTTTCGGCCTCGTGCTTGCGGCGGAAATAACCCAGCGGCACCACGTCCGCGGCGATCACCGAAATGAAAACCAGGTGGCCGACTCCGGCGCGTTCGGCCGCGCGGACCAGGTTCCCGGTCGCGACGTCGTCGCCCTTCGGACCGCCCGCCAGATGGACGACGACGTCGGCGCCGTCGATCGCGGGAGCCAGTCCTTCGCCGGTCATCAGGTCGCAGGCGAACCGGTCGGGGCCGTTCGCGGTACGGCTGAGGACGCGCACCTTCGCGTCGCCGAGCGCGGGAACGACCAGTGTGCCGAGGGTTCCGGTGCCGCCGGTGACCAAGATCGTCGTCATGACAATTCCTTCCGGGTACAGTGCCGCTGGGCTTGGGCACTGGGGGTGTCCTACTGGGATGAACCCGGCCGTGAAGGAGATGTGACAAGTGGACGACAAAGGCCTGCTCGCGGCTCAATTCGAGGAGCAACGTCCACGGTTGCGCGGAGTCGCTTACCGGATGCTCGGGTCGCTGAGCGAGGCTGACGACGCGGTGCAGGAAGCCTGGCTGCGCGTCGACAGCGCGGACATTTCCGCAGTGCAGAATTTGCCTGCCTGGCTCACGACTGTGGTCGCGCGGGTGTGCCTGAACCTGTTGCGCACGCGCGAACGCCGTCGGGAGGATTCGCTGGACGCGTTCCCGCTCGACCGCGGCGACGACGGCGCGGACCTCGCCGAAGAAGCCCAGCTGGCCGATTCCGTCGGCCTGGCGATGCTGGTAGTGCTCGACGTCCTAGCCCCGGCCGAGCGGATCGCGTTCGTGCTGCACGACATGTTCGCCGTGCCCTTCGAGGACATCGCGCAGATCCTGGACCGCAATCCGGCGGCGGTCCGGCAGCTGGCCAGCCGAGCCCGCCGCCGGGTGCGTGGCGGAGAAGCCGGACCGGCTGATGCGAGCAAGCGGCGTGGGGTCGTCGAGGCGTATCTGGCCGCGGCTCGCGAGGGAGACTTCGCGGGACTGTTGAAGGTGCTCGACCCAGACGTCGTGCTGCACTCGGACACCGGCGCGGCCCCGGTGGTGCTGCGCGGTGTCCGAGCGGTCAGCAAGGGCGCGCTGCTCGCTTCGGAAATGGCGCGCAGCACGCAGGTCGCGGTGGTCGACGGCGTTCCCGGATTGGTGCTCGCCCCGCGCGGCAGGCTGGCCGTGGTTCTCAAGTTCGTTTTCGACGGCGACCTGATTACCGGGATCGACGTGATTTCCGCGCCGGAGCGGCTGCGCGGGCTGGAGATCGCGCTCGGATGAAGCTCAGTGGAACAGTTTCAGCCCGACGACCCCGGCGACAATCAGCACGAGGCAGGTGATCCGGCCGACGGTGAGCGGATCGTTCATCGCGACGATCCCGTACACCGCGGTCCCCACCGCACCGATGCCGACCCACACCGCGTATCCGGTGCCGAGCGGAATTTCGCGCAATGAATACGCGAGGCCGGACATGCTGAGCAGCAGCGCGCCGCCGAACAGCACGCTCGGCCAGAGCCTGCTGAAGCCTTTCGAGGCGCCGAGCGCCGCGGCCCACACGGTTTCGAGAAATCCGGAAACAACGAGAACGAGCCAGGCCATGATCGAGAACCTTTCGCAGTGACGGATGCGTTCACTGCGCCGTCTTGTCGTCACCGGGTACGACGCGCTCGTCCGGGGCGGGAGCACCGCCGCTTCCGAAATTAGCACTCCGGGCCCGCGGCGAGGTGGTGATTTCGGTCGCCGCTCAGCCCCGGCGAGCCCGCATAACCGTCGTGACCAGTGGATAGTCGAATTCGCCTGTTCCCGTCTCCGGAACTGATTCCAGGTACTCCCTGGCTCGCGCGAGCGTCCGGTCGCGGTCCGGCTCCGAAGCGACGAGCAGATGCGAATGCGTGGCCACGGTCGCCAGCAGCGAATCGATCGAGCGCCGGTGCGTGTGGGCGAACCGGTCCTGTTCGAACGGGCCGAAGCCGTCCGCGCGCAGCGGTTGCGCCGAATCGGCGAACCCGCGGCTGATGCCCGTGCGGACCAGCCGGGCGAATTCGAGCACCCACGGCACGGATTCGTCGTCGTGATTCCACAGCGCCACGACGGCCCCTCCCGGCCGCAGCACCCGGCGGATCTGCGCGAACGCCGGCGCCAAATCGAACCAGTGCAGGGCCTGTCCGACGAACACCGCGTCCACCGACGCGTCCGGCAGCGGAATGTCCTCGGCCTTGCCGAGCAGCGCGGGAACGTCCGGCAGCCGCCGGGACAGTTCGGCGAGCATGTCCGGATCGGGCTCCACCGCGGTCACCGAGCGGCCGAGGCCGGCCAGTCCCTCGGTGAGTTTTCCGGTGCCCGCCGCGAGGTCCAGCACCTCGCGTACCGGTCGATTTGCTCCGGACATCCCCCATTCGAGTGCGGCCAGGGGATAGTCCGGCCGGTGCCGGGCGTAGGCGCCCGCCTGGTCGCCGAACGAAGAAGCCCGCCGGGCGTGCAGTTCCGCATCAGTGCCGGGATCGCTCACGAGTAACCACCCTAATACCGTGAGTGCCCCGGTAGGGGAATCCGGTTGACGCGGTTCACCAGCGGCTTCGTACGCTATGGCCATGACCGAATTCCCCGCGTCCGACGCACTGCCCGATGACGACCTGCCCGAACAGATGCGGGTGCGCCGGGACAAGCGCGACCGGATAATCGCGGAGGGCGCCGATCCTTACCCGGTAGAGGTTCCGCGTACGCACACTCTCGCGCAGATCCGTGCCGAACATTCCGGTCTCGAAGCCGACACCAGCACCGGTCAGTCGGTCGGCGTCACCGGTCGCGTCATGTTTCTCCGCAATACGGGCAAACTGTGTTTCGCCACTCTTCGTGAGGGCGACGGCACGGAACTGCAGGCGATGCTGAGTCTCGCGCAGGTCGGCGCCGAGTCGCTCGCCTCGTGGAAGTCCACTGTCGATCTCGGCGACCACGTATTCGTGCACGGCGAGGTGATCACCTCGAAGCGCGGCGAGCTTTCCGTGCTGGCCGACAGCTGGCAGATCGCGGCGAAGTCGCTGCGCCCGCTGCCGGTGGCGTTCAAGGAGCTGGCCGAGGAAACGCGAATCCGGCAGCGTTATGTCGATCTGATTATGCGGCCGAAGGCGCGCGACGTGGTGCGCACGCGCTCCGGCGTGATGCGTTCGCTGCGGGAGTCGTTCCACCGCCGGGGATTCACCGAGGTCGAGACGCCGATGCTGCAGACGCTGCACGGCGGAGCGGCGGCCCGGCCGTTCGTCACGCATTCCAATGCCTTCGACCTCGAGCTGTTCCTGCGCATCGCGCCGGAGCTGTACCTCAAGCGCTGTGTGGTCGGCGGCATCGAGAAGGTTTTCGAGATCAACCGGAACTTCCGCAACGAGGGCAGCGACTCCTCGCACTCGCCGGAGTTCGCGATGCTGGAGTACTACGAGGCGTACGCCACTTACGACACGAATGCCGTGATGACGCGCGAACTCATCCAGGAGGCCGCGGAGAACGTGCTCGGCACCCAGGTCGTCACTCTCGCCGACGGAACCGAGTACGACCTTTCCGGCGAATGGACGACACTCGGCATGTACGAGTCGCTCTCGGAAGCGCTCGGCGAGGAAGTGACGCCGGATACTCCCGCCGAAGCACTGCACAAGATCGCCGCGGCGCGCGAGATTGAGGTGGATCCCAAGCTAGCGCACGGCAAACTCGTTGAGGAACTGTGGGAACATCTCGTCGGCGACGGACTGCACGCCCCCACATTTGTCCGCGATTTCCCGCTCGAGACGTCTCCGCTCACCCGGCAGCACCGCACCCGCGCGGGCGTGGCCGAGAAGTGGGACCTGTACGTGCGCGGATTCGAACTCGCCACCGGATACTCCGAGCTGGTGGATCCGGTCGTGGAACGGCAGCGGCTCACCGAACAGGCGCGGCTCGCCGCTGCCGGGGATAGCGAGGCCATGCGTCTCGACGAGGATTTCCTCCGCGCGCTCGAGTACGGAATGCCGCCGAGCGGCGGGGTCGGAATGGGGATCGACCGGCTGCTCATGGCACTGACCGGGCTCGGTATCCGGGAGACGATCCTCTTCCCGCTCGTACGCCCTGAATAGGCCGCGGCCCCGTCGCACGGTCGGATTTTCTCAATGCGGATTTGCCTACGGCGGGGCAAGCGGGTATTAATATGGGTGTCAAAGACTTCTGTAGCTCGGGGCTTGCCCCGAAACCAGATCATGTAGCCAGATCATTCGGGCAAGCCCCGCAGGAGGAATCAGATGGCACAGAAGGTGCTGGTCTCTCTGGTCGACGACCTCGACGGCAGTGAGGCGGAAGAGACCGTTGAGTTCGGTTTGGACGGTGTGAGCTACCAGATCGACCTGTCGAGCGAAAACGCCGAGGAACTGCGGGACGCGCTGGCGCAGTATGTCGAGCACGCGCGCCGCGCCGGCGGCCGCAAGCGCGCGCCGCTGCGTCCGGTCGCTGGCGGCAAGTCCCCGGCCCGCCCGGCCGCGGTCGACCGCGAGCAGAACCAGGCGATTCGCGCGTGGGCCCGCAAGAACGGTTTCCAGGTTTCCGACCGCGGGCGCATCCCGTCGGAGGTCGTCGAGGCTTACCACAAGAAGAACTGACCGGGCATTTCCGGAACTCGCGGATGCGGTCCTCCGGTTAGCGAACCGGAGACCCCCCTTCGCGGACTGCCTGCCAAACGGCCGTCGGGAACATTCCCGGCGGCCGTTTGGCGTTCCGGATTAGTTTCCCGGCTTTGCGCCGTCCGGCGCGCCCGACATCAGCCGGCGAGCGGAGCGCGCGTACTCCGCGGGAGGCGCTCCGGTCACCGCGCGGAAATCGCGGATGAAGTGAGGTTGGTCGCTATAGCCCAGCCGAGTCGCCAGATCTGCGTAATCCGGCGGGATCGGTGCGGCGAGCAACCGAGCGGCTTCGTTGAGGCGGTAAATCCGGATCGCCCACTTCGGCGTTGTTCCGACGTGCTCGGCGAACAACCGCTGCACCGCCCGGACGGACAGTCCGAGTGCTGCCGCCAGTTCCGCGACCTTGGTGATCCCGGGATCCGCGGCGATTGTTTCCACCGCGTCGGCGGCCGCTCGGGTCGCTCGCGGAATGGGACGGCGGCGTGCGATCAGCAAGTTGTCGATTGCATTGATCATTTCCGCGTCGGTCCGCGCATTCCGGATGGATTTTTCCGCGAGCGCGGCGTCCGGCCCGAAGACCTCGGCCACGTCCGCCGCGCGATCGGCGAGGGTGCGCACCGGGGCGTCGAGGAACGGGCGGAAACAGCCGGGCCGGATCCTCGCCCCGATCCCGTGCACGCGTCCGGTGAGCCGGTGCGTGAAAAGCTGGTGCGCCGGACCGTAAACCCCGCACGCGCCGGGAAAGAACGTCACGTGCACCGACAGATTCGGCAGCACGTGCTGGTCGTGGGGTTCGGTCAGGTCCCAGCGCAGGATCCAGTGGTGTTCCACGAATTCGCGCAGTTCCGGGGCGGGCGGATGCCGGGTCAGCGTGAACTTGGTGCGAGCCGTCCGCTCGTTCAGGATGCCGCTCGGGATCCGCCGCATGGCTGAAAACAGTAGTGCGTCGCGTAATTTCAAGACGGCCGCCGAACCCGGGTGGTTGGCTCGGGAGCATGTCGAATCACTCCGGACTGCTCGCCCCGGCCGCCGCCGAACTGCGGCGCGTCGCGGCGGCCGCCCCGTCGCTGACCGCGCCCACCGCGTGCGCCGACTACGACGTTCGCGGCCTCCTCAACCACCTTCTCTACTGGGGCCCGTGGCTCGCCGCCGCGATCCGGCACGAGCCTTACGAACCGCCCGCGCCGACCGAAGCCGAGGCATCCCTCGTCGGCGACGACTGGCCGAAGGCGTTGGAAGCGATGACCGACGACGTGCTCGCCGCGCTCGCGCCGGCGGAGGCGTGGACCGGCACCATCACCTTCGGCGGTTCCGAGTTGCCCGCCGCGGTCGTCGGAGACATGGTGCTCGGCGAACTCGTCCTGCACGCCTGGGACCTGACGCGAGCGAGCGGCACTGAGCTGAACTGTCCGGACGAAACTGCCGAGGTGGTCCTCGCGTTCGCGGCGGGGATGGGCGAGGGGGCCCGCAAGGGCGGCGTCTTCGGCCCGGAAGTCGCGGTGCCGGAAACCGCGCCGGTGCTGCATCGGGCGCTGGGCGCGACGGGCCGGGACCCCTACGCCTGAAATTTCACTCGATGGAGATCATCGGGGACAGGTGCGCGGGCAGCTGTCGCATTCCGCCTCGCCGGGTAGGAGATAGGAGAAGCAACAGCTCTCCCGGCGGCGCTCCCAAACCCGGTGTCCGTCGTCGTTGACCGCCATTCGCAAGGTGGACGCCGAGGTCAGCGGGCGGTACTGCGCGTCGAGCACCAGCGCGGCATCCGCGACGCCAGCGCCTTCGGACTCGGCTGTCCCGCCTTGCCGGCCAACCCGCCACAGCGCGCCGTCCAGTGCGTCTGTGGCGGCCGCCCAGAGCATGCGGCGGCCGAGCCGGGTGCCGGGGGCGTAGGCGCGGACGAAGCGGGCAGCGTGGCCGACGAACTGCGCGCGCAGCACCGCGGCCAGCGCGCGCTCGTCGCGGACGACGGTCGCCTCGGGGCGGACGCCGCCCGGGTCGGTGGGCAGGCAGTAGAAGGCGTCGCTGAGCACGGCCATGCCCTCGGGATGCGGCCGGTCGGGGCCGAGGCCGAACGCGAGCTGCTCCGGCTTCAGCGACGGCACCCGGCGCTCGTGGTGCAGCAGCAGCGCGCCCGCGTAAGCGGGGACGTACAGGTACCAAGACATCACGTAGCTGGCCGCCGTGCGCGCGGGCGCCGCGCCGTGCTGGTCGAGGAGCCAGTCGGTCAGCCGGGACCGCCACTCGGCGAACAGCTCGGGCTGTTCCAGGAGGTCAGCGCAGCGGAACCAGTCCTCGGGGACGTCGCGGCGCAGTTCGTACCGGGCGCTGGTGCGCAGCAGGGAGGACGCGAGACCGTCGCCGATCTCGCGGGCGTCGTCGCGTGAGCGCTGCGGGTTCACCGGTCCACCCCCTGTTCTGCCTGCATTAGGTGTGCCTAACTTTACATACGGCGCGGGATTGCGCCAATCGGGTGGCCAAGGGGTGAGACCACCCGGACGCGCGGGGGTGTTCGCGCTGAGCGGACAGGGGCGCCGGGGCGGAATCCTGATCCGGTCCCGTACGTTCGAGAGGGAGTAAAGGTGCAGCGCAACCGGATGAGCAGCGGTGACCGACCGGGTCGCCGTCCGGGTGCGAACGGGCCGCCGGAAGCCGTAGTGGTACGCAAGCGCGACCGCTTGGCTACTAGAGTGGTCTCACGGTGCTGTCCGCCGCGGACGCGATCCGCGGAGGTTACGGGCCGCCGACGCAGCAGTCGAGGGAGTGCGCATGTTTGAGAGGTTCACCGACCGCGCGAGGCGGGTGGTCGTCCTGGCCCAAGAAGAGGCCCGGATGCTCAACCACAACTACATCGGCACCGAGCACATCCTCCTGGGTCTGATCCACGAGGGTGAGGGTGTCGCCGCCAAGGCGCTGGAGTCGCTGGGCATCGCCCTCGAGGGCGTGCGCCAGCAGGTCGAGGAGATCATCGGCCAGGGCCAGCAGGCGCCGAGCGGGCACATCCCGTTCACGCCGCGGGCGAAGAAGGTGCTGGAGCTGTCGCTGCGCGAGGCGCTGCAGCTCGGCCACAACTACATCGGCACGGAGCACATCCTGCTCGGCCTGATCCGCGAGGGCGAGGGCGTCGCCGCCCAGGTGCTCGTGAAGCTGGGCGCGGACCTCAACCGGGTCCGCCAGCAGGTGCTGCAGCTCCTGTCGGGCTACCAGACCGGCGAGAAGTCCGCCGAGAGCGGTTCCGGCCGCGGCGAGGGCACGCCGTCCTCCTCGCTGGTGCTCGACCAGTTCGGCCGCAACATGACCGTGCTCGCCCGCGAGGGCAAGCTCGACCCGGTCATCGGGCGCGGCAAGGAGATCGAGCGGGTCATGCAGGTGCTGTCCCGCCGGACCAAGAACAACCCGGTGCTCATCGGCGAGCCCGGCGTCGGCAAGACCGCCGTCGTCGAGGGGCTCGCGCAGAGCATCGTCAAGGGCGAGGTGCCCGAGACGCTCAAGGACAAGCAGCTCTACACCCTCGACCTCGGCTCGCTGGTCGCCGGTTCGCGGTACCGCGGTGACTTCGAAGAGCGCCTGAAGAAGGTGCTCAAGGAGATCAAGACCCGCGGCGACATCATCCTGTTCATCGACGAGCTGCACACGCTCGTCGGCGCGGGCGCGGCCGAGGGCGCGATCGACGCGGCGTCGATCCTGAAGCCGATGCTGGCCCGCGGCGAGCTGCAGACGATCGGCGCGACCACGCTCGAGGAGTACCGCAAGTACATCGAGAAGGACGCCGCGCTGGAGCGCCGCTTCCAGCCGATCCAGGTGGGCGAGCCGTCGCTCGAGCACACGATCGAGATCCTGAAGGGCCTGCGCGACCGGTACGAGGCGCACCACCGCGTCTCGATCACCGACTCGGCGCTGGTCGCGGCCGCGACGCTGGCCGACCGCTACATCAACGACCGGTTCCTGCCGGACAAGGCGATCGACCTGATCGACGAGGCCGGGGCCCGGATGCGCATCCGCCGGATGACCGCTCCGCCGGACCTGCGCGAGTTCGACGAGAAGATCGCCGACGTGCGCCGGGACAAGGAGTCCGCGATCGACGCGCAGGACTTCGAGCGGGCCGCGCGCCTTCGCGACGAGGAGAAGCAGCTCCTCGGCCAGAAGGGCGAGCGCGAGAAGCAGTGGAAGGACGGCGACCTCGACGTCGTCGCCGAGGTGGACGACGAGCAGATCGCGGAGGTGCTGGCCAACTGGACCGGCATCCCGGTGTTCAAGCTCACCGAGGAGGAGACCACCCGGCTGCTGCGCATGGAGGACGAGCTCCACAAGCGCATCATCGGCCAGGAGGACGCGGTCAAGGCCGTCTCCCAGGCGATCCGGCGTACGCGTGCGGGTCTGAAGGACCCGAAGCGCCCGTCCGGTTCGTTCATCTTCGCCGGCCCGTCCGGTGTCGGTAAGACCGAGCTGTCGAAGGCGCTGGCGTCCTTCCTGTTCGGCGAGGACGACGCGCTCATCCAGATCGACATGGGCGAATTCCACGACCGCTACACCGCTTCGCGGCTCTTCGGCGCCCCTCCGGGCTACGTCGGCTACGAAGAGGGCGGGCAGCTGACCGAGAAGGTGCGGCGCAAGCCGTTCTCGGTGGTGCTTTTCGACGAGATCGAAAAGGCGCACCAGGAGATCTACAACACCCTCCTGCAGGTGCTCGAAGACGGCCGCCTCACCGACGGTCAGGGCCGCACGGTCGACTTCAAGAACACCGTGCTGATCTTCACCTCGAACCTGGGCACCTCGGACATCTCGAAGTCCGTGAGCCTCGGCTTCTCCTCCGGAGCGGATTCGACGAACCGCTACGAGAAGATGAAGCAGAAGGTCAACGAGGAAATGAAGAAGCATTTCCGCCCGGAGTTCCTGAACCGGATCGACGACATCATCGTCTTCCACCAGCTCAACCAGGAACAGATCATCCAGATGGTGGATCTGATGATCGGCCGGGTCGAGACGCAGCTCAAGGCCAAGGACATGGAGATCGAGCTCACCGAAAAGGCGAAGGCGCTGCTGGCCAAGCGCGGCTTCGACCCGGTGCTCGGCGCCCGGCCGCTGCGTCGCACGATCCAGCGCGAGATCGAGGACCAGCTGTCGGAGAAGATCCTCTTCGGCGAGGTCGAAGCGGGTCAGATCATCGTGGTCGACGTCGAGGGCTGGAGCGGCAACCCGGAGGACCGCGACGACGAGGCGCACTTCACCTTCCGCGGGGAGAAGCGTCCGTCCTCGGTTCCCGACGCTCCGCCGGTGAGCATCGGCGCCGCCGAGAACGGCGAAGCCGAGAACGAGTGAGTTAAGCAAGGAAAAGGGCGGCTCCCAGGTTTGGGGGCCGCCCTTTTCTCTATTGTCGGGTTATGGGGTCTTCTTCGAGAATCTCGCGGCACGCCACGGCGAGCACCGGTCTTTCGCTGCTGAGCGACCGGCAGCTCACCGAACGGCTGGAATCCGCCGAGGTGCTGTCGGAAGGAATCGGCGGCACCGGTGCCCGGCTGGATGTCGACGGAGTCCCAGTCTTCGCGAAGCGGGTGCCGCTCACCGCACTGGAGCGGCAGCACCCGCATTCGACGGCCAATCTCTATGGCCTGCCTGCCTTTTGCCATTACGGCCTAGGTTCGCCGGAGGGCTCGGCATGGCGGGAACTGGCGCTGCACACCATGGCGAACGGCTGGGTCCTCAGTGGCGCGTGCGAGAACTTCCCACTGCTGCACCATTGGCGGATCCTGCCGGTCCCCTCGGGCCGGGTGCCAGACCGTCCGTTGGAAGAAGATGTCGAGTACTGGGGCGGTTCCGCCGCGGTCCGCAGGCGGCTAATGGAATTGCGGGACGCGTCGTCGAGTGTTGTTTTGTTCTGCGAGTATTTCCCGACCAATGTGCATCGGTGGCTGCCTGGCCAACTGGATCAGATCGAGCGCCTTGCCGGGAAGGTCGCCGAGACGCTCTCGTTCCTTCGTGCACAGGGAGTTCTGCACTTCGACAACCACTTCGAGAACTTCCTGACCGACGGCGACCGGTTCGTCCTCACCGATTTCGGCTTGTCCTTCGCGCGCCGGTTCGATCTGACCGCGGAGGAGGTGGCGTTCGCAGAGCTGAACGCGGGGCATGACCGGGCTTATGGGTCGATGTATCTGGTGAACTGGCTGGTGACCGAGGTGTGCGGGACTTGGGACCGAGGGAGCCGCCTGACCGCGGTCCGCCGCGCGGCTGCCGGGGAGCTTTCGTTGCCCTCGCCGGTCGCTGAGGTAGTGGCTCGCCATGCCGCGGTGGCGGTGGAGATGAACGCCTTTTACGGGCGGTTGCTGGAGGACCGGGAGACGCCTTTTCCGGCGGAGGTTTTCGAGGGGTAGGCGCGACTAAATATCGAACGCGATCTCGCGGCGACGAATCATCGATGCGCGCGAATAATTCGTTCGAGGTGTAGATCTCGTAATCGAGGATCCGGCGACGGCGGCTGCGTGGATGTGCCGATCGAAGGGATCGGTCAGAGCGACAGCGTCCTGCCCGGACGGGTAGTCGTCGATCCGGCCGTCCATCGTTCCGGCGATCGCGTCCCGGATTTTGGTGATCTCGGTTCCGCTGAGGCCGGAATTTCGCCTGCGGATGCTCTGGATGGTCTCTGCGAGAATGTCCTCGGTGTAGAAAACGTGGAACATGCTTGCGTTTCCCGTGTCCTTGAGCAGAAGCAGCCAGTCTCGGAGCGTTCTGGCGTGCAGGACATTGGCATCGGGAAGCACGCGCGTGGGCATCGCACCACGATACGAGGGCGAAATTTTCGCGGGGCGACCCCTCCTGTTCGATTCTGACTATTCGATGCCGAGTTGGTCTTCGATCGCGAGCAGGTCGTTCAACGCGTCTCGTTGTTTGCGCAGTCGTTCCCGGCGGAAGGCGAGAACGTCGTCGCGGCGAAGTTTGGTGTGGCTGCCGGTTCGGGTGCTTGGCAGGTCGCCGGCGCGGACGTGTTTCATCAGCGTGGTCCTGGAGATTCCGAGCAATTCCGCGGCCACGGTGGTGGTGATGACCTCCGGCATCGCGCCGACGGTCACGGTTCCGCCCTCGGCGACGATGGAGATGATCTGGCGCAGCAGCTCGCGGATTTCGCCACCCAGTTCGACGCCGTCGAGCGTGACCTGGCCGCCCGCGTCGGCGATCAGTTCCGCGGCGGCGTGTGCCTCCTGCTGGGCGCGCGGGGTCGCGAACAATGACTCTCGCGCGGTGGTGGTCGGTGTCATGATCTCTCCGCTTCACGGCTGTTGACGTACTCAAGTGTGCCTCAGCTTCACTTATGTTGGCAACTTGGTTTCAGTTATATCTGTCACCAGGGCTCATGAGACGATGCGATGGGGTTTTGGGGAGGGGAACTGCGTGGACGTCCTGTCGATCGACTTCGGTACTTCCAGCACGGTCGGCGTCTTGGCGGCCTTTGGGCGCGGGCCGCGGGCTATTGAGGTTGACGGGTCGGTCACCATGTCTTCCGCGGTGTACGCGGAGGATGACGGGCGGCTCGTCGTCGGGCAAGACGCGGAGCGGCGGGCTCGGCTGGATCCCAGCCGGTTCGAGCCTAATCCCAAGCGGCGGATCGACGACGGTGAGCTGCTGCTCGGCGATCGGCCGGTGCCGGTCGTCGACGCGTTCGCTGCCGTGTTGCGGCGGATGGGCGAGGAGGCCGAGCGGCAGCTCTCCGGGGTTCCGGACGAGGTGCGGTTGTCGCATCCGGCCGGGTGGGGTGCGCAGCGGCAGCAGACTCTCCGGGCGGCGGCGGGGAAAGCCGGGTTCGTTCAGGCGCGGTTGGTGCCGGAGCCGGTCGCGGCGGCGGCGCATTACGCGACTCTCCGCGAAACAGGTGCGCCTAGCGGGCCGATCGCGGTGTACGACCTCGGCGCGGGCACGTTCGACTGTGCGGTCGTCGGCGCGGGTACCGCGGTTCTGGCGGAGGACGGGTTGCCGGATCTCGGCAGTCTCGACATCGACCAAGCCTTGCTGGTCCACATTGGACGGTCGGTGTCGCACGCGGATCCGGCACAGTGGCAACGGCTTCTTCGTCCGCAGACGACCAGTGACCGGCGGTTGCGGCGGGTGTTGCTCCAAGACGTCCGCGACGCGAAGGAAAGTCTTTCCCGGCACGCGCACACTGAGGTGCCGATGCCGGATCCGTTCGGCGACGTTCTCGTCACCCGCGCCGAATTGGAAGCGTTGGTTCGGCCGAATCTGTTGCGCAGTGCGGAAATGCTCGCGGCGACGATCGCCCGGGCCGGGCTTACGCCGGATCGGCTCGGGGGCGTGTATCTGGTCGGCGGGCCCAGCCGGATGCCGTTGCTGGCTTCGCTGGTCGGGTCGACGCTGGGCGTGGTGCCGACTACCGAGGACCAGCCGGAGACGGCGGTCGCGTTCGGCTTGCATCACGTGGACGTGCGTCCGCCAGTGCCCATGCCCGCGCCTGCACCGGCTTCTTGGCCGCCCGTGCAGCAACAGCCCAGGCAGCAACAGCCTGCCCAGCAGCCCGTACTGAACCAGCGGCCTCCGGCACCCATGCCGCCCCCGCAGGGATGGCAACAGCCGCACAAGAAGAAGTCCCGCAAACCGCTGATCATCGGCGCGATCGCCCTGACCGTGCTCGTCGTCGCCGGGATCGTGACCGCTGTCGTCGCCACCCGCGGCGACGACAAACCCGCGGCCAACCAGCCAGTCGTCCCGCCGAACACCACGACCTGCGCCGGTTCACAACCAGCGCTCCCCGGTGAAAACGGCCTCACGAAGTGCATCCGCCGCCTGGCGGGGCCGACCATCCAAACCCGCGCCACCTGCTCCGACGACCCGGAACTGGCGAAAGCCCTAGGCGCGGTTCGCAGCGCGCTATGCCGCTTCCCGGACAAGACCACCGTCGCGTTCCACGAAGGGCTCACCCTCGCCCAGGTCGAGCCGAGCGCGCGCAAGGACATGGCAGGCCGCATCGAGACCGACACCTGGCGCACTCGCACCGGGCTGAGCGGCCGTTACGTCGCGGGAGTCGGGCCGAAGCTCGGGCTGCTGATCTACCAGGCCGACGGCATTCCGGTCGTCGGCACGGTGATGGACACCAGCCCGTCGCACACCAGCCGCCGGCCACAGGACCTGGTGCAGTTCTTCGAGAAGACCGTCCAGCCTGGCGAATAGAACTCAGTGCAGGGTGCCTGCCGAGGTGGCCACGTCCTCGTGCACGGTCAGCGCGGTGTCCGCCACGATCTCGAGCGCTCGCGCGATCGAGTCCAGCGGCATCCGCGCTTCCTCCGGCACGTGCACGAAACCGCCGCGCAGTCCGGGAAACTCCGTCGCGATCAGGTGCATCAGGCCGTAGAAGACTTGATTGCACACGTACGTCCCGGCGGTGTACGACACGGCCGCGGGCAGCCCCGCCGACTCGATCGCCGCGACCGCCGCTTTCACCGGCAGCGTGGTGAAGTATGCGGACGGCCCGCCCTCGACCACCGGGACGTCGACCGGCTGCGCGCCCGCGTTGTCCGGGATCCGGGCGTCGATCAGGTTGATCGCCACCCGTTCCGGCGTGACGTGCTGGCGGCCGCCGGCGAGCCCGGCGCACACGACCAGGTTCGGCCGGTGCGCCAGGATCGCGGCCCGCAGCGCCGGCAGCGACGCGTCGAACTCGCACGGCAGCTCTACCGCCACCGTGTCCGTCCGCCGCGCCGCTGCCAGCGAAGCCGCCTGCCAAGAAGGGTTCGTCGCCGCTCCGTCGAATGGCGCGAACCCGGTTAGCAGAACCGTCACTTGGCGGCCGGCTTCAGGTCGCCCGGGTAGAGGTACTCGTCGGACGGCTTGCCGTTGCCGTAGATCCACGCGTCGAAGAAGCCCTGCAGATCCATGCCGGACACCTTCTCACAGTACTTCTGGAAGTCCTGCATGCTCGCGTTTCCGTCGTGGTGCAGGCGGTTCCAGGTCTTGAGCACCTGGTCGAACGCGTCCTGTCCCATGTACTTGCTGAGCGCGTGCAGCATGACCGGGCCCTTGGAGTACACGTAGGTGAACTCGTGGCCGGGACCCATGTCGTACAGCTTGCCCGCCCAGAACGAATCGCTGGCCGACGCGACCTGGTCGAGGTACCTGGCGTCGAGGTCGGTGCCGTTCTTCTGCGCCCACAGCCAGGTCGCATACGACGCGAAGCATTCGTTGAGGCAGACGTCCTTCCAGTGGTCGACGGCGACCGTGTCGCCCCACCACTGGTGCGCGTTCTCGTGCACGATCGTGCCGATATTGCCCGCGCGGCCGGAGTAGATCGGCCTGCTCATCGTCTCGAGGGAGAACCCGATCGGCTCGGTCAGGTAGATGCCGCCCGCGGCGTCCACCGGGTACTTGCCGAACTTCGATTCGAGGAAGTCGAGAACCTCGGGCAGCTGCGCGTCGGCCTGCTTCGTGGCGTCGGTGGTGCCCGGCGCGTACGCGCTGACGATCGGGGTGCCGTCCGCGCGCTTGCGCTGGTTGAAGGTCCACTTGTCGATCGCGACCGTGGTCATGTACGGCGCGGTCGGGGTGTTCTCCGCCCAGACGTGCGTGGTGCCCGCGCGCGTCCGGTACTTGCCGACCTCGCGGCCGTTGGCGATCACGCCCCACTCGTTCGGGACGGTGATCGACAGCCGGAACTTCGCCTTGTCGCGCGGGGTGTCGTTGACCGGGTACCAGGTGGTGGCCGACTTCGGCTCGCCCGCCGCGAACGCGCCGCCGGACTTGGTGAACTGCCAGCCGTTCTTGCCGAGGTTCGGGTCGTCGATCGCGACCGGGACGCCGTGGTAGGCGACCTCCGTGGTGAACGGAAGGCCCTTCCACAGCGGCAGCCTCGGCGTGATCACCAGTTCGTGGTCGCCGGTGCGGGTGAACTTCGCGGGAATGCCGTTGACCCGGACCGCGTCGACGGTGAGGCCCCGCAGGTCGAGGTCGAACGAGCTGAGCGACTGGGTCGCCTTCGCGTGGACCGTCTGGACGCCGGCGAGCTGGTGGGTGTCGGGAGCGTAGTTGACCCTGAGGTCGTAGTCGGAGACCTCGTACCCGCCGTTGCCGTCTTGCGGGTAGTAGCTGTCCCCGGCGCCGTCCGAACCGGGCGTGGGCTTGTCCCAGCCGGCCGGTCCGGCCGACGCGATCCCAGTGCCGAGCGTCAAAGCGGTGAGGGTGGCTGCGACGGTCACTGCCGGGCGATGCCAGCGGTGCAGTGCTCTCATGGGCGCTCCTGTGTCTGCGGGTGAATCCTCCGCAACGTAGCGCCGGGAAGCCGGGCAGTAATCGCTTTGGCCGCAGTTTGTCCCGAAAGTCCACACTTACGTCGGGCCCCGACACGGCGAGGGCGTTGTCTGGAAAGGTGGACCTCATGCGCGTCGCGCTGCTGGGCCCGCTGCGAGCGGAGGGGGAGGACGGCACGCCGATCGACATCGGCGGAGCCCGCCTTCGCATGCTCCTTTCCCGGCTCGCGCTCGACGCCGGCCGCGCGGTTCCCGCCGAGGCGCTGATCGACGGTCTGTGGGGCGCGGAACCGCCTGCGGACGCGGCCAATGCGCTCCAGTCGCTGGTCTCGCGGCTGCGTCGCGTGCTGCGGCCCGCGGGGGCCGAGCTGGAGTCGGTCAACGGCGGTTACCGGCTCGCGGTGCCGCCGGAAGCGGTGGATCTTCACCGGTTCGAGCAGTTGTCCGCCGAGGGGCGCCGGGAGCTTGCCGCTGGCCGGGACGGCACCGCCGCCGAATCGCTCGCCGCCGCGCTCGCGTTGTGGCGCGGACCGGCGCTCGCGGACGTGCTGGACGCGCCGTTCGCCGCCGCGCCCGCGACGCTGCTGGAGGAGCGGCGCACGGAGACCTCCGAGGACTGGTTCGAAGCCGAGCTGCGGCTGGGACGGCACGCGGACGTGCTCGCGGAACTCACCGCCGCCGCGCAAGCGCATCCGCTGCGGGAACGGTTGGCCGGGCTGCGAATCCGTGCGCTTTCCGCAGCCGGACGGCAGGCCGACGCGCTCGCCGCGTATTCCGCGATCCGGACGACGCTGGCCGACGAACTGGGCGTCGACCCGTCGGCAGAACTGCAGGAAGTGCATCTGCGTGCGCTGCGCGGCGAGTACACGCCGGTCGCCGCGGTGGTCGACCGGTTGCCGCAGCGGCTGACCAGCTTCATCGGCCGCACCGACGAGCTGAAGCTGCTGGCCGAACTGCTCGAAGGATCCCGGCTGGTCACGCTTGTCGGCCCAGGCGGCGCAGGCAAGACCCGGCTCGCGACGGAAGCGGCTTCGCGGCATCCGGCGCACTCGCGCGGGTTGGTGTGGTTCGTGCCGCTGGCCGGTGTGCGGGACGCGGAAGACGTGCTGGCCGCGCTGCTCAACGCGCTGGAGGTCCGCGATATCCGGACGACGGAGACCGACGCGCGACGCCGGCAGATCGATCCGTTCGAGCACGCGGTGGAAACTCTCGGCGGCGCGGAAGCGTTGCTGGTGCTGGACAACTGCGAACACCTCGTGGACACCGCCGCGGAGCTGGCCGAGAATTTGCTGCGCCGGCTGCCGGCGTTGCGGGTGCTCGCCACGAGCCGTGAGCCGCTGGCGATCACCGGGGAAGCGTTGTGCCCGCTCGGTCCGCTGCCGGTGCCGGACGAGGCCGCGCCGCCCTCGGACGTCGGCACGCTCGATTCCGTCCGGCTGTTCCTTGACCGCGCGATGGCGGTACGGCCGGGGTTCCGGCTCGACGAATCCACAGTGGACGCGGTACGGCAGATCTGCTGCCGGCTCGACGGAATGCCGCTGGCGCTCGAACTGGCCGCCGCGCGGTTGCGGTCGATGACCGCCGAACAGATCGCCGAACGGCTCGACGACCGGTTCCGCTTGCTCACCTCCGGCAGCCGCACGGCGTTGCCGCGTCAGCGCACGCTGCGCGCGGTGGTGGAGTGGAGCTGGGATCTGCTGAGCGACGCGGAGGTCCGGCTCGCGCGCAGGCTCGCGGTGTTCGCGGCGAGTTTTTCCGAGGAGGCGGTGGAAAACGTCTGCGCGGACGAGGAACTGCCCGCGGAAGACATCGTGTACGTGCTGGGTTCGCTGGTGGAGAAGTCCATTGTGGACGTGGTGGGCATGCGCTACCGCCTGCTGGAAACCCTGCGCGCCTACGCGACCGAGCGGCTCGCCGAATCCGGCGAACGGGAGCGGCTGCGGGAGGCGATGGTCGCCTACTACGCGGAATTGGCCGACCGCAACGAACCGTTGCTGCGCGGACGGGACCAGCTCCAGGCGATCGACGTGTACGAGCACGAAAGCGATAACTTCAACGCCGCGCTGCGAGCGGCGATCGAGTCCGATTCCGCGGCAGCGGCGGCCCGGCTGCTGTTCGGATTGTTCTGGTATCTCAACATCGTCGGCCAGAACGAACGGGGCGCGCTGTTCGTGGACGAGGTGCTCGAACTGAGCGGCGAGCTGCCGCCGGACGTGGCGGCGAGCCTGCGGTTGATCCAGGTGCTGATGCGGGTCATGGCCGGGCCGCAAGAGAAGGTGGACGTCCCCGACCTGATCGAGGAATGTGTGCGGACCGGCGCCGCGGACCGGAATCCATGGCTGTGGGTGGGGTTGCCGATCGTGGCGTACCTCAACGGCGAGCGGGACCTGGCGCTGCGCGAGATCCGCCGGGCCGTCGCGCGGGACGACGTCTGGAGCCGCGCCGCCGGGCACTGGGCGGAGAGCTTCGTCCTCGGCGACACCGGCGATCTCGGGAGCGCGGACCGGGCGCGAGAGCTTGCCCACCAGGGCTTCGCCGAGGTCGGCGACCGCTGGGGACTCGGGATGACGCACGGGTTCCGGGCCGCGGCGCGGTCGCAGGCCGGCGACCACGAGGGCGCGATTGCCGGGTACACCGAGGGATTGCGGCTGGTGATGGAGCTGCGGTCAAGGGACGACATCGTGCAGCAGTGGTGGCGGCTGGCGGTGGAGCGTTCGCGCTCCGGAGATCAGGAAGGCGCGTGGCGGGACATGGAAGCCGCCGAACGCTACGCGGCTGCCGGCGTCAACAACGGCTTGCGCCTGATCGTGTTGCTCGGCCGTGCCGAGTTGCTGATCCGTGAGCGCAATGTCGCCGAGGCGCGCGAGGTGTTCCGGGAAATGAAGGCGGCGCGCGCGGATTGGCCGACTCCGGAGGGGTTCGAGGCGGAATGGCTCGGCACCATCGAGGCCGGTTTGCTGCTCGCCGAAGGCCGTCCGGACGAAGCGGAGCCAGCGGTGTTCGGCGTGGTCGAGCAGGCGGCGAGGCGCTTCGACATGCCGGACCTCGCTGCCATGGTCGAACTGCTGGCGCGGATCCGGTACCAGCAGGGGCGGCTGGAGTCGTCGGCCCGGCTGCTGGCGCTGAGCGCGGTGGTGCGCGGCCGGTTCGACCTGGGAAGCCCGGAGGTCCGGGAGCTGATCGAGAACCTGACCAGGGAGCTGGGCCAGGAACGATACGAGGCGCTCGTGGCCGAGACCTCGCAGCTGGACCGGGCGGAGGCGATCGAGGCGGTCCGGGCGGAGCGCTCGCCTGTTATCGACGATAACTAAAACTTGCTTCCACTGATGTTTCCAGTGATACGCTCCATTGGGTATCACTGGAAACGCAGAGGAGCTGTCATGCGCATCGTCGCCCTGGAAGAACACGTGATCCTGCCTGTCCTGCGCGACGCGTGGGCGAAGGCGGGCCTCCAGCCGCACGGCTATCCCGACGACCATCCGGTCACGCGACGCCTGCGCGATGTCGGCGAGGGACGTCTCGCCGACATGGACGACCAGGGCATCGACGTCGCAGTGCTGTCCCTGTCGACGCCCGGCGTGCAAAACCTTCCGGCTGCCGATGCCGTGCCCGTCGCGCGCGAGGCCAACGACGTACTCGCCGAGATAGTCGCCGCCAATCCGACGCGATTCCAGGCCTTTGCCACGCTCCCGACGTCCTCGCCCGAAGCCGCCGCTGAGGAGCTGGAACGCGCGGTCAGCCTGGGTTTCCGCGGCGCGATGCTGTACGGCCGCACTGGCGACAAACTGGCCGATGCCCCGGAGTTCGACGACCTCTACGGAACCGCCGCACGACTCCGCGTCCCGCTGCACTTCCATCCCCAAGCGCCGGTGCAGGCAGTACAAGAGGCGTATTACTCGGGCCTGCCCAACGGCGTCGGCGCGGCATTGGCGACCGCCGGACTCGGCTGGTACTACGACTTGGGCGTGCAGTACCTGCGGATGATCTTCTCCGGCGTCTTCGACCGGCACCCCGAGCTGCAAGTGATCGCCGGACACTGGGGCGAGGTGGTCTTGTTCTACCTGGACCACGTCGGCTTCCTGCGGGAAATGGCCGGGCTGCGGCAGCCGCTCGCCGACTACTTCCGCCAGAACTTCTGGATCGCGGGCAGCGGAACGGTCAGCGAACGCTACCTGCGCTGGGCGGCGGAGGTCGTCGGGACGGATCGGATGCTGTATTCGACCGACTATCCGTACACCTTCGGCACCCGGCCGGGCGGATTTCCTTACCTGGACACGAGCGGCGGCGTCGCGCGGTCGTTTTTGGAGAAGGCGCCGTTCAGCGAGGAAGAGAAGGCGGCCATTGGCTCCGGGAACTGGGAGCGGCTGACCGGCCACCTCTCGGGGGCTTCACTCGGGTGAGCCTGGGCGACCGAGAGTCCGCTTGATCACCTCCATACCGGCCGACATCGTTTTGCTCATCGGCGCGGCCAGTTCGTCGGGCAGCACGTCGCGGATCCACACCAGCCGGCACCGCTGTTCGCCATCTTCGAGTACCTGCATAGAGGCGTTGTCGTGTTCGGGCTGGACGTCGCCGCCGACGACTGAGTAGACGATCCGGCGGATGTCGTGGTCAACGCCGATCCGCCGTTCCCGGACGACCGTGCCGGCGGCGAAGGTGACGACCCGGCAGTCCTCCTCGGCCCGGCTGTCCAGCACGAACCCCGGCGCCATCCGCCGGGGACCCGCGGCGAAGTCGCCGATCACCTCCCACACGTCGTCGGCGCTGGACTCGATCACTGCTTCTTCGCGGATGGACGCCATGTCTCCTGCTCCCTTTTTCGTGCGGTGGCAATGGATGTGCCAGCCTGCCCGGTCCCAGCCGCTCGCGTCTTGAAGATTTTTGCGGAATTGTCAGACCCTCGCCGTAGCCTCCGGGTGTGCTCTCCTTCGTCGATCTCGCCGCTCGCCCGGAGTTCGCCGTCGGCACGGTGGACTGCCGGGACGATCACCGCGGCTGGTCGGCCGAGCGGCCGCGCGAGGACGTGCGGCTCGTGCTCGTGCGACGCGGCGGGTTCCGCCGCCGGGTCCGCGGGCTCTGCGCGGACCTCGACCGCACCGTGGGATACCTCGGGACGCCCGGCGAGGAGGAGTACTTCGCCCATCCCGTCGGCGGTGACGAATGCACCTCGATCACCCTGACGCCCGCGTTCTGGCGCACCCTGGCCGGCGACGCACCGCTGCTGGAGCGTTCAACGCTCTACGTGGACGGCACACTCGACCTCGCCCACCGCCGGCTCCTCGCCGCCACCCGCGCCGCAGACCCCGAGTACGCGGCGACCGAAGGACTGCTCGGCCTGGTGGCTGTGGTGGTCCGGCAGGTCGTGGCCACAGTCGCTCCGGACGGCGGCCGGGCAGGCGACCGTGCGCTGGCAGCTCAAGCCCGCCGCGCGATCGGTGACGATCATCCCGCGGCGGACGGCCTGATCCCGCTGGCGGCCCTGCTGGGCGTCTCGCCTTACCGGCTCAGCCGGGCCTTCACCCGCGAACTGGGAGTGTCGCTGACCCGGTACCGCAATCGCGTGCGCGTAGCCCGCGCGCTGGACCGGCTGGAGGCAGGCGAACCCAGCTTGGCCGCCCTCGCCGCCGACCTCGGGTTCGCCGATCAGGCCCACCTGTGCCGAACGGTGCGCGCGCACCTCGGACACACCCCGACCGCACTGCGCCGGCTGCTCGCCACAAAAAAGTGAGTGTCTGTGCCCGGCTGTGGAACCCGGACACAGACACTCACCCACAGCGTCCACACCCCCGTGCGGGACGCCCTCAGACCCGCTTGCGGTAGGCCCACGTCGCGAGCGGGAAGAACACCACGACCGCACCGGCCATCCACGCCAGCGCGCCCAGCAGGGAGCCGCCGTACGCGGCGCCGCCGTTGAGCAGGCCGCGCATCACGTCGGACATCAGGCTCACCGGGCTGATGTCCGCCCATGCCTTGAGCCAGCCCGGCATCGTGGCCGTCGGGAGGAACACGTTGCTGCCGAAGGTCAGCGGCATGATGAAGACGAACATCACGCCCTGCGCCGCGCCGGGGGACTTCATCAGCATCCCGACGAACACCGAACCCCAGCAGAAGCACAGGCCGAACGCGATCGCCAGCAGGATCGCGAGGACGAACTCCCCGGGACCGGTCTGCACGCGGAAGCCCATCACGGTCGCCACGGTCAGCAGCACCGTCAGGCACACCACGTACCGCACGAGGTCCGCCAGCACCGCGCCCACCAATGGCGCCGAGCGGGCGATCGGCATGGAGCGGAAGCGGTCGAAGACGCCCTTGGTGATGTCGGTGTTGAGCTGGGTGCCGACCGTCAGCGAGGCCTGCAGCACGTTCATCACGATCAGGCCGGGCACGAACGACTGCAGGTAGTTCTCGATCGAACCGCCCAGCGCGTTGCCGAACAGGTAGGTGAACATCAGCAGGAAGATGATCGGCATCAGCGTGACGTCGGCCAGCTGTTCCGGGTTCTTGCGGATCTTCAGGATTCCCCGCCAGGCAAGCGAAAACGCGTGCTTCGCGCCCTGGACCGGGCTGATGTGCCGGGGCGGGGCCGCCACGGCGGTCGCGGTGGTCACGACCGGCTCCCTTCGAGTTCGCGTTCGGGCTTCGGCTCTTCGGCGGCGTGTCCGGTCAGGGCGAGGAACACCTCGTCGAGGCTGGGCAGCCGCAGTGCCAGTTCGTCGGAGGTGATGCCAGCCGAGTCGAGCCGCCGCACCAGCGTGGACAGCAGGACCGGGTCGGAGACCGGCGCGGTCAGCAGTCCGGTGGCGTCGTCGCGGACCGGGCGGGCTCCGGTGAGCTCGGCCAGGATGCGGTCGACCTCGTCGAGGTCGCTCAGCGACGTCGGCCGCACCTGCAGCGTCTGCCCGCCGACCCGCCGCTTCAGCTCGTCGGCGCGGCCGTCGGCGACCACGTGGCCGTGGTCGAACACGGTGATCCGGTCCGCCAGCTGGTCGGCCTCCTCCAGGTACTGCGTGGTGAGCAGCACAGTCGCGCCGTCGGCGACAAGGCTGCGGACCACCGCCCACACCTCGTTGCGTGCGTGCGGGTCGAGTCCGGTGGTCGGCTCGTCCAGATACAGCACGGCGGGGCGGCCGACGAGGCTCGCCGCCAGGTCGAGCCTGCGCCGCATGCCGCCGGAGTACGTCCGGATCGGCCGCTTGGCCGCGTCGGTCAGCTCGAACCGCTCCAGCAGTTCGGCCGCCCGCGCCCGCGCGTCAGCCCGGGACAGGTTGAGCAGCTTCCCGATCAGCACCAGGTTCTCGGTGCCGCTCAGGTCCTCGTCCACCGACGCGTACTGCCCGGTGAGCCCGATCAGCCCGCGCACCCGGACCGGGTCGCGGACCACGTCGTAACCCCCGACCGTGGCCCGCCCCGCGTCGGGTCTCAGCAGGGTCGCCAGGATGCGGACCGCGGTTGTCTTGCCCGCGCCGTTCGGCCCGAGCACCCCGACCACCTTGCCGAACGGGACCTCGAGGTCCACCCCGTCCAGCGCCTTCGTCTCCCCGAAATGCTTGACCAGGCCCTCGGCCTGGATCGCGTGCGACATGACGCCTCCTCCTGTGTCGCTCAAGCACACAGTGGACGGAGGCGCTGGCAAGCCGCGCACACGGCGCTGACACGGACCTGTCAGCGCCTGCCCGGCATACTCTGGATCATGGTGATGGAGGCGCGGACGCGAACCCGGCTGGTCACGGGCCTGCTCGTGCTGGTCGGACTGCCGCTGTTCACAGTGGCCTTGCTGCGCACGATCGGCTGGGACGGCAGCAGCTGGTACCTGACCGCGCTGCTGGCGCTGACCCCGTACGTCGTCATTTACGGCGTGCTGCTCGCCGCGCTCGCGCTGGTGCTGCGGCGCTGGTGGGTCGGCGGCGTCGCGCTGGCGTTGTCCGCGCTGCTGGCGGTGTTCGTCGCGCCGCGGGTGATGTCCGACGACCAGCCCGCGGCGCAGGGGAAGACGGTGCGCGTGCTGGCGGCCAACCTCTACCTCGGCCAGGCCGATCCCGCGGCCCTCGTGCGGCTGGTCCGGGAGCAGCGGGTCGACGTGCTGAACCTGGTGGAGATGACACCCGCCGCGATGTCCGGGCTGGAGAAGGCCGGGCTCTTCCAGACGCTGCCGTACCGCGTGCTTCATCCGGCGTCCGGTGTGGACGGTTCGGGCATCGTGTCGCGATATCCGCTTGCCGAGCAGGATTACACTGGTGATTCGGTTCAGAATCAGCCTGGCGCGGCGGCGGATCTCGGCGGCGGAACGACGTTGGAGATCGTGGCGGCGCATCCGCGTTCGCCGGATTCCGGGTATTACCAGTGGGAGCAGCAGATGCGGGACCTGTCGCGCGCCATCGGCGAGCACGGCCTGCGTGTCGTGGCAGGCGATTTCAACGCGACCCTCGACCACGCCGCGTTGCGGACGGTGCTGTCGCGCGGGTACGTCGACGCGGCGGAGGCGCGCGGCGACGGCCTGATCCCGACCTGGTCGACGTCGGCGGTTCCGCTCGTGCCGCTGGATCACGTGCTGGTGGACCGCCGGGTCGCGATCCGGGATTACCAAGTGTTCGATGTGCCCGGAAGCGATCACCGGGCGGTTTACGCGGAGGTGCAACTGCCATGACGACCTTGCGGCCGAGCAGCGGGGAAGCCGAGTACCCGCGGCTGCTGGAGATCTGGCGCAGTGCCGTCGAGGCGACGCACCATTTCCTGGTGCCGTCGGACGTCGAGTACTACGCCACGCGCGTCCCGGTCTACTTCCCGGAAGTGGAGCTGACCGTGGCGGAGGTCGACGGACTCGCGGCCGGTTTCTCCGGGATCGCCGAGGGAAAGCTGGAAATGCTGTTCGTGCACGACGATTTCCGCGGTCGCGGGGTCGGGTCGGCGTTGCTGCGGGCGGCGTTGGACCGTTTCCCTGGCCTCACGCTGGACGTGAACGAGCAGAACCCGCAGGCGGTCGGTTTCTATCTGCACCACGGGTTCGAGGTAGTCGGCAGGCAGGAGACCGATCCGGACGGCCGCCCGTTCCCGTTGCTGGAGCTCAAACGAGCTTGACCAGCGTCTCCAGCGCTCCGGCGGGGATCGAAATCCCACGCCCGTGGCGGATCTGCGGTTCGCGCGGATTGATCCGGATCAGCGCACCCGTGGCCGCGCTGGCGAGTTCGGAATACCGGCGCACGGTCGGAACCGCTTGCCCGGCACCGATTTCGACCACCACCGCGTCACGGTGCGCGCGCCGCCACGCCGCCAGTTCGTCCAGCTGTGCCTGACTGCGGTCCGGAACCCAGTCGAAATCCCCGAACATCAGGATGTTGGGCCGGGCGAGGCTGCCGCAACGCGGACACGACGGCAACGGCGGCCGGGCGCGCATGGTCGCCTCGTCCAGATCGACCGCGACGTCCGCGGCCGACCAGATCTCCCGCGAACACCCGGCCAAGCACTGCAGATGGTGGATCGACCCGTGCGCCTCGGCGACGTGCGGGAAGCCCGCCGCCTGGAACTGTCCGTCCACATTGGACGTGAAGACCCGGACGCCGCCAGGCTTCGCGAGCCCGCGTTCGAGCAGCAGGCCGAACCCGCGGTGCGGCACCGTCTTCCGGTACAGGTCGAGCCGGTGCCCGTAGAAACCCCAGGCCAGCTCCGGGTCCGAGGCGAAATGCTGCGGGTCGGCCAGCTCCTCGAACCGCAGCCCGAGCCCGGCGTACGGCGGATAAGCCCGCCAAAACCCTTCCCCGCCGCGAAAATCGGGCAGACCGGAGTCGACGCCCATCCCGGCGCCGGCGCACACGAGCAGCGCGCCGGCACCCGAGATCAGCTCGGCGGCGCGGGCGAGTTCGTCACTCACCCGGCTTCGATGCCTGCACGACCTCGAACTCCAGCAGGTTCGCACCGGTCGACACCGGGTTCTTGCGCTCGCCCGCGTGCGCCTCGCGCGCCGGACCGCCCGCCCAGGCCTGGTAGTGCTCCTCGGTTTCCCACTTCGTGTAGACGAAGTAGCGCGTCTCGCCCGCGACCGGGCGAAGCAGCTCGAAGCCGAGGAAGCCCTCCTGGTTGTCGACGGAGTGCAGCCGAGCGGCGAACCGCTTCTCCAACTCCGGGCCGGCGCCTTCGGGGACCTCGATTGCGTTGATCTTGACCACTGCCATGGCTCGAGTTTATGGCACCGACTTCGTCGGCGAGCGATCCCGCGTCGGGGTCAAGTAGCCACCGGCTGGTTCGGCCCTGGTCGGCATGCTGGTCACGGCCAAACAGCACGAGCTGGGCGCGGTGAACTACGCGACGGTCGCGGTCGGCCCGGACGAGGCGGCGGACGTCGTCCAGCTCGGGCTGGTCGGCACGGTCGCGACTCCCGCAGCAGCTTGACAAGGTCGTTGCTCGGCAGTCAGGGCCGCAACCCGCCCGGATAGAGATCGGCGTCCGACGGCAGTTTCGACCCGTGGAACCAGTCGTTGAGGAACCCGCTCAAGTCCCGGCCGGCGACCTTCGACACGAGCTTCTCGAAGTCCGCCCACGTAGCGTTGCTGTTGCGGTGCTCGCCCACCCACTCGTGCAGCACCTTCTCGAATCCCGGCTCGCCCAGTTCCCGGCGCAGCGCGTGCACCGCGAGGATGCCCTTGTCGTACGCGCCTTCGAACAGGTGCTCCGGCCCCATGTCGACGAGCTTCTGGCCCCAGAAATCCGTGCTGCCCTTGGTGATCTCGACGGCCGCGCGGTAGCGGTCGTCCAGGTTCTGGCCCTCGCGCTCGCCCCACATCCACTGCGCGTACGACGCGAAGCACTCGTTCAGGCAGATGTCCGCCCACGAGTTGAGCGACACCGAATCGCCGAACCACTGATGCGCGTTCTCGTGCACCAGGGTCAGGATTTCCGCCCATTTCGCATAAGTGGGACGGGTTTGCGTTTCCAGGGAGAAATGGATGTCCTCGTCGAGGTAGATCCCGCCGGCCGCGCTCTGCGGGTACTTGCCGAACTTGCTCTCCAGGAACGAGATCACCTCCGGCAGCCGGTCGCCGGTGGCCTCGCGGGCCTCGGCGCCAGGGGCGTAGCCGGAGACGATCGGCGTGCCGTCCGGGAGCGTGGACCGCTGGACGGTGAATTTGTCGATCGCGATCGTGGTCAGGTAGCTGGCCACCGGATTCGGATCGGCCCACGTCGTGGTGGTTTTGCCGTCCTTGGCGCTGGTGCCCTTTTCCCGGCCGTTGGACAGCACCGTCCAGCCGGTGGGCACGTGCGCGGTCAGCGTGAAGGTCGCCTTGTCGCGCGGGGTTTCGTTGACCGGATACCAGAATGACGCCGAATGCGGCTCGCCGACCAGGTACGCGCCGCCGTCCTCGGAGCGGGCCCAGCCGTTCTCCGATCCGCCGTCGTGCGGGGTTTTCGCCGGAACACCCGAATAGCGCACGCGCGTCCGGAACGTCGAGCCCGACCGCAGCGGTTCGGCCGGAGTCACGACCAGTTTGTTCTTCTCCCGGCTGTACTTCGCCGGTTTCCCGTCGATCTCCACCGAGGCGACGTCCAGTCCGCGCAGGTCGAAGTCGAAGCGGCTGAGGTCTTGGGTGGCTTTCGCGGCGACCGTGGTGTCGCCGTCGAGGCGGCCGCTCGGCGGGTCGTAGCTGACGTCGACGTGGTAGTCCAGAGCGTCGTACCCGCCGTTGCCGTCGTCGGGGAAATACGGGTCGCCTGCGCTGCTCGCGCCGGGTGCGGGATGCATCGGCGGCGGCGGAGCGGCGGGTTCGGCCGGGCTGCACGCGGACAGCGCAAGCACGCCGATAAGGGCGAGGACGGCGGGCTGACGGCTGCGCATTCCTTCACCCTAGGGGCAGATTTGTGATGAGGTAGCCGGGAAAACCCGGGAGGATTAATGCGACCAGGCCTGATCGACTTCGGCGGCGACGAACGCCCTGGCGTGTCGATCTTGCTGTTGCACGGGCTGATGGGCCGCGCTCGCACGTGGTGGCCGGTCGCGCAATGGCTCAAGCGGTACGGCCGCGTGCGCGCCCTCGACGCCCGCGGGCACGGTCGCGCGCCGCACACCGGTCCGTGGACCACCGAGCAGTTCGCCGAGGACGTCGCGGACGTGCTGGCCGACGTTGGTCCGTCCGTGCTGATCGGGCATTCGATGGGCGGGCTGCACGCGTGGGCCGCCGCGGCGAAGCACCCGGAGCTGGTGCGTGCGGTGGTCAGCGAGGATTTCGCGCCGGACCAGCGCGGACGCACCGTCGAGACCTGGCGGGGCTACTTCGAGAGCTGGCCGGTGCCGTTCGAATCGCTGGCCCACGTGCGCGAGTTCTTCGGAGCCGCGGGCGACTACTTCACCGAATGCGTCGAGGAACGCGACGACGGCTATCACCTGATCGCCGACCTGGAGAACCTGTACGAGATCGCCGCGGAATGGGGCCGCCGGGACTATTGGTCCATTGTGGACGGTATCCGCTGCCCGCTGCTGCTGGTCGAGGGCGAGCACACCGCGATGCCGCTTGGCCAGCAAGCCGAGGTGGCGGCACGAGTACCGGGCGCGAAGCACCTGGTCGTGCCCGGTTCGGCGCATTTGCCGCACGCCGAGGCTCCGGAGACCTATCGCGGCGCGGTGGAGGCGTTCCTGTCCGGCCTGTGACGCCCCACGCGTGCCGCCCTCGCTGGCACACGTGAGGCGTCCCCGGTCAGCGGGCCAGCTCGGTGCGCCACGCGGCGGTCGAGCGGTCTGCCGGCACGATCAGCGGCCAGACGTCCGAGCCCAGGTAGGCGGACTCGTCGCTGGCGCGAGCCGCGGTGCAGCTGTCGCGGGAAAGCCCGTGCTCAGCCGCCAGCGCGGACACGGCGGCCGCGGTCGCCTTGCCGAACACGCCGTCGGTGGGCACGGCGAACCCGGCGGCGCGCAGGAACCGTTGCGCGGTCATCACCCGCGGCCCGGTGTCACCCGGTTTGAGCAGCGGCCACTCCGGTGCGTCAAGGCGCGCGACAGACAGGCCGAGCTGCTGGCCGACCGCTTTGCGCAGCTCCGGGAGCCGGTCGTAGAGCACCTGGCCGCAGCACTCGGTCGAGTTGAAATCGCGGTGGCCCTTGATGAACTCGGGCGTGATGCCGTATTGGTGCGCGATGTAGGCGATCAGCTGCACGAGCGAATCCCACAGCGCGACCGGCACGTCGACCGTGCTGTAGAGGCCCTCGTTCTCGATGCCGAGGCATTCGCTGTTGTGGTTCGCGACGTTCGCGCCCTGCACGTGCTGCGTCCCGCCGCGCAGGATTTCGAGGCTGCGGTGCCGCCCCTCGGTGACGAAGCCGCCGCGGCTGTTCGTGAACTGCTGGCCGGTGTCGATCCAGCCGCGGGTGTCCATGTGGAAGTTCTGGATGTCCCGCGAGATCTGCAGCGCGTGCGCCAGCGAGTAGTCGGTGTTGTTGCCTGGATCGACGGTGTGGTGCACCACGATGTACGTCGGCTTGTGGTTCTCCACCACGATCGCGCCCGACGGCGGCCGGGCGTTCCACTCGGCTGTCGAATGGATGACCGGAGCGGTGACCGCCGCCGCGGATTTCGCCGTGGCGAAGCCCAACGCACCCACGGCAGTGACGGTGAGGCCGCCCTTCAAGACGGCACGACGCGATGCTTCCCCCATGCGGAACTCCTCAGCCCGGAAGTGCGACGGGGGAAAGCTAACCCGGCGCCCCGGGGGTGACAACTTTTTGCCGACTTTCGTCGTAGTGCGTCAGTGTTCCCCGGGAAGCGCGAACAGCCCGTCGCGGGTTTGCTCCAGCAGACCGTCCACGAGCAGCGAATCCAGGCACCGGTCGCGCTGGCCCGATTCGTGCCACACGAGGTCCAGCCGAGCCTTCTCGACCGGCCCCTCGGCACCGCGCAGAACGTCCAGCAGCAGCCCGCGCACCTGCCGGTCGGTGCCGGCGAACTTCTGCACCGGCTTGGCGGGACCGGCGTATTCGGGACGGCCGTTGTGCTGCCACTTGCATTCGGCGTAAATCGGGCAGTCCGCGCACTTCGGCGACCGGGCGGTGCAGATCAGCGCGCCCAGCTCCATCAACGCCGCGGACAGCTTCGCTGCAGGCGCGTCCTCGGCGGGCAGCAACGCTTCGACGTCCGCCATGTCGCGAGTATTCGACGCCGGGCCCGCGTCGCCCGCGCCATGCACGGCACGCGCGACCACGCGTCGGACGTTCGTGTCGACCACCGGCGCGCGCTTGCCGTACGCGAACGCCGCGACCGCGCGCGCCGTGTACGCGCCGATGCCGGGCAACGCGAGCAGCGTGTCCACATCGGACGGCACGACGTCGCCGTGCTCCTGAGCGATGACGGTGGCGGCGGCGTGCAGCCGAAGCGCGCGACGCGGGTAGCCGAGCTTGCCCCACGCGCGCACGACCTCGCCGGTGGTCTCCGCGGCCAGCGCCGAGGGCACCGGCCAGCGAGCCATCCACTCCAGCCAGATCGGCTGGACGCGCGAGACCGGCGTCTGCTGCAGCATGATTTCGCTGACCAGCACGCCCCACGCCGAGCAGTCCGGCTCCCGCCAGGGCAGGTCCCGGCCGACGTCGGCGAACCACTCGATCAGAACATCGGTGTCTACTGCCACCCCGCCATTGAATACGACGGCCCTTACTTGACCTCGGTCAGGCTCCCGGCCTTCACGTCGTAGACGAATCCGCGCACGTTGTCGTTGTGCAGGAGGAAGTCGCTGCGCCGGGCGCGTTCCATCGAGGTGCGCACGCTGTCCTCGACCTTGCGGAACGCCTCGACCGCCCAGGTCGGCCGCAGCCCGGTCGCGGTCTCCAGCTCGTCCTTGAACTCGTCCTCGGTGACCGTGGAGAGGCCGCAGTCGGTGTGCTGGACGATCAGCACCTCGCGGGTGCCGAGCTTGCGCTGGCTGAGCGCGAGCGACCGGATCATGTCGTCGGTGACCACCCCGCCCGCGTTGCGCAGCACGTGCGCCTCACCCTGCAGCAGGCCGAAGATCTCGAACACCCGGATCCGGGCGTCCATGCAGGTCAGGATCGACACCTGCAGCGACGGCTTGGGGGAGGACCGGTCGCCGGGAACGATGTTCCCGATTTCCTGATTACGCTTGAGCAGCACGTCGATGGAGGTCATGGGGCACCTTTCGGCCTGCGCGGGCGGTTCCCACTATGGAACCGGCCCGGACCCGCGTACACAATGCGGTGGGCCGGAAATCACGGCAAAGGCTGGGGTGAACCGCTCAGCCGCCGAACCAGGGCTCCTCGACCGTCCGCGGCGGCGCTGACGTCCTCCCGACCCGCAGTTCGGTCGGCAGCGTGATCACCTTCGGCCCGACCCGCTCGGCGGAGCTGAGCAGCAGCCGTCCGGCCACCTTGCCCTTCTCCAGCACCGGTTGATGCACCGTCGTGAGGCCGGAGCGTTCCGCCTCGGCGATGCCGTCGAAGCCGGTCACCGTGAGGTCGAGCGGCACTCGCAGCCCGCGTCGCGCGGCCTCGGCCAGCGCGCCGAGTGCGAGGATGTCCGACGTGCACACCAGTGCGGTGACCTGCGGATACGCGTCCAGGAGCTGACGTGCGGCAGAGGCGCCGTCGTCCACCGTGTGGTCGAAGCGCTCGACCACCGGGACGGTCGCCCAGTCGACGCCCGCCGAGGAAAACGCCGTCGCCAGCGCCTCCAGCCGGGTGCGTTGCACGTGGAAGTGCGCGCCGCTCTGGCGTTCGGAAGTCACGAAGTCGTCGTTGCGCTCGCGGCCGAGCCGCATGCAGAGAACGCCGATCTGCCGGTGGCCCAGCGCCACGAGATGGTCGGCGAGCTGGGTGACGGCGGCCGCGTCGTCCGGGCCGACGCGGTCCACGCCCTCGATCCGGGGCTGGTCGATGATCACCGTCGGCACGGGCCGTTCCAGGACGGCCGCGAGATGCGGGTCGTCGTCCGGCACGGAGTACACGACGAACCCGTCCACGCCCGCGCGGTGCACCGCGGCGAGATCCTCGCGACCGGGGCTGGCCGGCACGAGATGCAGGCCGACGCCCGCGTCCTCGCAGGCCAGCGCGAGTCCTTCGAGCACGCCGACGGCGGCCGGGTCGCGGAAGGCGTAGGAGAGGTTCTCGGTCAGCAGCAGCCCGACCGCGCCCGCCTTGCGGGTGCGCAGCGAGCGCGCGACCGGGTCCGGGCCGGGGTAGCCGAGCCGTCGCGCGGTCTCGAGCACCCTGCGGCGCAGTTCGGGGGAGAGCTGATCCGGGCGGTTGTAGGCGTTGGACACGGTGGTCCTGGACACCCCGAGTTCCGCCGCGAGCGACGCCAATGTCGCCTGCCTCCGGGTGCGAATAGGACGGCCCATCCGCAAACCGTAACGGTTCAGATCGTTTTCCAGAAGCGACACCCCTGTGGTGAGCGTCTCGATCCGCTCGGTGATCAAGAGCGCGTGCGGCCACCCGGTGGAGTGAGGCTCGCCGTTCGGATGGGGTAAAGTGAATCTGACAACGGTTTCCATTAGCAGTTCGACCCAGGAGTGCCCGATGACTTCCCGCCGCACCACGAGCGTCCTCGCCGCCGCGTCGGCTCTGGCTGTGTTCGCGCTCGGCGCGTGCTCCAGCACGTCGTCCTCGTCCGGTTCCGGGGCGGGAGGGGGCACGGGCGACCAGGTGAAGGTCGTCGCCTCCACCGATGTCTGGGGCAGCGTCGCGTCCGCCGTCGGAGGCGACAAAGTGCAGGTCACGTCGATCATTCACGATCCATCCGCTGACCCGCACTCGTACGAATCGACCGCCGACGACGCGCTCGCCGCCAAGAAGGCGCAGCTGACGCTGGCGAACGGCGGCGGGTACGACGAGTTCTTCACCAAGCTGTCCGGCGAGGCGGCCTCGGCGAAGAAACTGGTCGCCTACGACATCGCCAAGCCGGGCGAGGAGAACGAGCACGTCTGGTACGACCTGCCGGGCGTCGCGAAGGTCGCCGACCAGGTCGCGGCCGCGCTCGGCGAGATCCAGCCCGCGTCGAAGCAGAAGTTCGACGAGAACGCCAAGACCTTCAAGGGCCAGCTCGACGGCCTGATCAAGAAGGCGTCCGCGCTGGGCACCGCGCACCCGAACACGAAGGTTGTCGTCACCGAACCCGTCGCGCACTACTTGCTGAAGACCGCGAACATCGCCGACGCCACTCCGAAGGCCTTCTCCGACGCGATCGAGAACGAGACCGACGTGCCCGCCGCGGCGGTCTCCGAGTTCACCAAGCTGATCAAGGAGAAGCAGGTGAAGGCGCTGGTCAACAACGTGCAGACGGTCACCCCGCTGACCAAGCAAGCGGTCGCCGACGCGAAGGCGTCCGGGGTCGCGGTGGTCGACGTATCCGAGACGCTCCCGGCGAACGTCACGGGCTACATTGACTGGATGACCAAGGATGTGGACTCGCTGTCGGGGGCTCTGAACAGCTGATGTCCGTCCAGCTTCCGGAAGCCGGCCCCGCGGTCCGCGTGCGCGGGGCCGGGCTCGCCTTCGGCGACCGCACCCTCTGGTCCGGTTTGGACCTCGATGTCGAGCCGGGCGAATTCCTGGCCGTCCTCGGTCCGAACGGTTCCGGCAAGAGCAGCTTCCTCAAGGCGCTGCTGGGGATGCAGTCGCTGTCGGCGGGCACGGTGGAAATCGCGGGCGGGCGTCCGGGAGGGGTGAACCGCAAGGTCGGCTACATCCCGCAGCAGCGCGCGATCGACGATTCGCTCACGCTGCGCGGCGTCGACCTGGTCGGGCTGGGACTCGATGGCCACCGCTGGGGTCCAGGCCTGGCCGGAATGCGGGCACGGAAACGCCGCGTGGCGTCGGTAATCGAATCCGTCGGCGGCACGCGCTACGCGAAACAGCCAGTCGGCCGCTTGTCCGGCGGCGAGCAGCAACGACTGCGAGTGGCGCAGGCATTGGTCGGCGACCCGACGGTGCTGTTGTGCGACGAACCGCTGCTGTCGCTCGACCTGGCACACCAGCGCGCGGTCAGCGAACTGATCGACGCGCGCCGGCGCGAGGCCGGGTCCGCGGTGCTGTTCGTGACCCACGAGATCAACCCGGTCCTGCAGTTCGTCGACCGCGTGCTGTACCTGGTGAACGGCCAGTTCCGGATCGGCAAGCCGGACGAGGTGATGACCTCGGAGACGCTGTCGGATCTGTACGGAACGAAGATCGAGGTGCTGCGCGTCGGCGGGCAGATTCACATCGCCGGTGCGCAGAGCGCGCTGTGCGAGGACGAACCGCATCACCACGAGCAGGAAGCAGTGGGCTGAGCCTTGGACGGCATGTTCGACTTCGCCAAGACGTGGGAGCTGATCTCGGAACTGGACAGCGTCCGCATCGCCCTGATCGCGGCCGCGGTGCTCGGCTTACTCGCCGGGATGCTCGGCCCGCTGATCGTGATGCGCCGCATGTCCTTCGCGGTGCACGGAACGTCCGAACTGGCCTTCACCGGCGCGGCCGGTGCCCTGTTGCTGGGCGTCGGAGTGGAATACGGCGCACTGGCCGGCGCCGTCGCCGCCGCGCTGTTGCTGGGAATCCTGGGAATCCGCGACGCCGACCGCGATTCGGTGATCGGCGTGATCCTGTCCTTCGGTCTGGGCATGGGCGTCCTGCTGCTGTCGTTCTACAAAGGACGGTCAGCGAACAAGTTCGGCATTCTCACCGGCCAGATCATCACCGTGGACAGCACGAACTTGACCGCCTTGGTGATCTCCGCCGCGGCGGTGCTGGCGGTGCTGGCGATGATCTACCGCCCGCTCCTGTTCGCCAGCGTCGACCGCTCGGTGGCCGAGGCGCGCGGGGTCCCGGTCAAGACGCTGACGGTGCTGTTTTCCCTGCTGGTCGGTGTCGCGACGGCGCTGAGCGTGCAGGTGGTCGGGTCGCTCCTGGTGGTCGCCCTGATGGTGACCCCCGCCGCGGCCGCCGCCCGGGTGACGGCCAGCCCCTTGCGCGCCACGGTGCTGTCGGTGGTATTCGCGGAGGTCGCCGCACTGGGCGGAATCGTCTTGTCGCTCGCCCCGGGGCTGCCGGTGAGTGCGTTCGTGACTTCGATTTCGTTCTTGATTTATCTGGTGTGCCGAGTGATCGCGTGGGTCCGCGACCGGCGACGCGGAGTGCGGACTAGTCCAGTGGAAGCGGCCCCGGTCCCGGTCGGTTAGCCGTAGCCGTACCCGACTTGAAGAAACGCTTACGCCCCACGTCTCCGACGAGCTCCTTGGTGTGCCGCCATCACCGAATCCGCTACCGGATCGGATGCTGCGCCAACGCCGTCTTCACCGCTGCGATAAAGCCCTCATCCGTGAACGGCACCAACCCGCCAGCCACATTCCGCTCCACCGCCTGCAGCACCACCACGTGCGAGTTCACGAACTGGTCAACCGCCTGCGACTGCGGCGTCTTGTCCGTCGAATACGCCAAATACGTGAGGTTCGTGAACGCCGCCTCCAGGTACCGCGACGACGCGAGGCTGAACGAGTCCCCGTAAACCAGGGTCGGCTGGTCGATCGTGCCGACGATCGGCGGGGCCGAGCGGTGCACCGGCTGGTCGATGCTGCCGATGAATTCCCCCGCGCGGTCGGTGACGCCGTCCGGGCGCAGGTTGTAGCGGGTGTTCGTCTTGACGCCGGTTTGGCCGAGCAGCAGCGGCAGGTCCGCGACCGCGTCGTACTGGCCGTCCGGGGCGCTCAGCCAGCTGTTCGTCGCGCCCGGCTTGATCGTGTCGGCGAGTGCGCGCGTGAGGACGAGGCCGCCTTCGTCGCGCCAGTGCGTGTCGTTGGGGGCGTAGATCGGGTGGCCGACCCTGGCCGCTTCGGCGGCGAGTTGCGGGCGCAGGTCGAGCGAGTGGCCTTCGGTGGTGATCTTATACCAGTCGTTCGGCGAGGCGGCCTGCGAACATTCCTTGCCCGGGTAACTCGCGGGCAGGAACTGCGGCACCATCGTCGTCTTGTCCGGCGTCACCACGAACACGAACTTCCGCCCGGACGCTTCGACCGCCGCGCGCAGTTCGTCGATCCGCTTCATCGTGGTGTCGATGTCCTGGGTCGGCGTGCACTTCGCTTCGGAGTCGTAGCCGTAGTACAGCCAGCCGTCGGTGCCCTGCACGACCTTGCGGTATCCGGCCTGGCTGGAACCCGGTCCGCTCGGCGTCGACGGGCCGGTGTTCGGCGCGCCCGGCTGCTGCAGCGGCGGGGCCGGGATCGGGCCGGAGTTCGACGCGGAACCCTGGTCGAGCGGGGCTGCTTCGCCGAAGACGCCCTCGCTGATCCCGTTCGCCGCGTTGATCGCGCCGGCCCGGAACGACAGCTGGTCGGTCGCCCATTTGGGGAGGTTGGTGAAGAACTTGAAGCCTTCGCCAAGGCTGGGGAACCCGGCGAGCTTGTGGTTTTCGATCTCGCTCGGCCGGACCCCGACGACCCACAGCAGGGTCGGCGTCACGAAGAACAACAGGGCGCTGACCAGCGCGGTCAGCTGCCGTTTGCCGTGCCGCGGGCGATGCAGCGCGTGCTCGCGGGGCAGGTAGGCCTCGTGGACTGCGGGCAGCTGCGGTGGCTCGGACACGTCACTGAGGTTAGCCAGTTCGAGTGAGCCCGGCGCGAACAACCGCCGAAAAGTCAGCCGAGCATGAGGAGGACTTGCAACTCGCCGACGAGGAACCCGATCACGCCGCCGACCGCGATCAGCTTCCACTCGTCCTGCCGGAACGCCGGCCGCAGCAAGCCCTCGAACTCCAGCGGCGTCAGCGCGAGCATCCGCTGCTCCACCATCTTCGCCACGTCCATCGCCTCGGTCAGGTACCCCTCGGCGTATCGCGCGGTCAACGGCATCTCGGCCAGCGCCCGCTGCGCCGCGGCGTGCTTCATCTCCTGCAGCCGCTGCGCCCCGACGGCGAGCGCGACCACCGGTTTCGCGGCGCTGACCTGCGCGTCCACTGCGTGCCCGACAGCGCGTTCGACCATCGCCACGAGCCGGTCCGACTTCGGGCCGCGCAGCAAGGCATCGAGCAGATTCGGGACGGTCAGCACCTCGTTGGCGACCAGCTCGCCGTACTGCCGGGCGACCTCGGCGCGCCGCCGCTGGAACTTGCCTTGCAGGATGACCCGGCCCAGCCGCACCGGCTCGCGCGGCAGGAAGATCATCTTGATCGCCAGCCAGTCGGTGAACAGCCCGATCGCGCCGCCGAAGATCGGCAGCACCAGCGGCTGCCGGGTGAACGCCCACACCAGGGCCTGGACCAGGCCGAGCACGAAGCCGAAGACGATCCCGGCGCGCGCGATGAACGTCATCTCCGGCCGGGACGTCTCGCGGATCAGCCGGACCAGCAGCGCGCGGTCGCGGGTGAGCCGTTCGACGGTCATGTGCCGGACGTCGAGGACCTCGTCCAGGTTGTCGCGGACCTCGTCCAGGAACTCCCGCACCAACTGCGGCGTGCTTGCCTGCACCTGCTTGATCAGCAGTTCCTGGGCGAGCGTGGGCATGACCTCCCACAGCCGCGGATGATGCTGTTCGAGCACGTCGCGGGCGATCCCGTCGACCGCGCGCAGCAGCGGCTGCTCGAGTTCGCGGGTGATGATCACCGGGTCGACGCGGGCGAAGACCTCCTCGATGTCGAGCAGGTTCGCGGTGAGCAGGTCGGTCGCGATCGCGGCCATCCGGCCGCCGTGCTTCGGCACCACGCCCTGCCAGCCGAGGAACGGCCGGATGCCGACGAATTCGAGCGGACGGAACATCATCTCGATCGCGACGCGTTTGGTGACGTAGCCGATCAGCGCGGCGACGAACGGCATCGAGACGTACACCGGCCAGTGCCGCGCGAGGTCGTCCAGCACCGCGTTCACCGGGTCTCCCTCCCCCGTTCCGGAAGGAAACCGTATCGCGTGCGCGGGCTAACCGAGGAGCAGCAACGCCTGCAGTTCGCCGACGAGCCCGCCGATCACCGCGCCGACCGCGATCAGCTTCCATTCGTCCTGCCGGAACGCGGGCCGCAGCAGCTGCTCGAACTCGAGCGGGCTGAGCCGGCGCATCCGGTCCACGATCGTGTTGCGGACGTCGAGCGCGTTGATCGCGTACGTCTCCGCGTGCCGGATCGTGTCCGGCACCCGCTCGGCGGCCTTCGCGGCGGCGACCTGCTTCATTTCCTGGAACCGCTTCGTGCCGACCGCGATCGCGACGAACGGCTTCACGACGCTGGCCTGCGCGTCGATCGTCTTCTGCACCTCGCGGCTGATCAGCGAGAAGAGCCGGTCCGATTTCGGCCCGCGCAGCACGGCTTCCAGCAGATTCGGCACGGTGATGATCTCGCGCGCGATCATGTCGCCGTAGTCGGCGGCCACCTCGTCGCGGCGTTTCTGGAACACGCCCTGCCAGTTGTAGAAGCCGAAGAACCGTTTCGGCTCGCGCGGCAGGAAGATCATTTTGAGCGCGAGCCAGTCGGTCAGCCAGCCGATTCCGAGCCCGAACAGCGGCAGCACGATCGGCGACTTCGTCAGCGACCACACCAGCAGCTGCACGCAGCCGAGAATGAACCCGAACCAGAGGCCCGAGCGCGCGATGAACCGCATTTCCGGCCGCGAGATGTCGCGGATCAGCCGGTTGAGCAAAGCCTTGTCGCGCACCAGGTTCGTGACGACCATGTGCTTGAGGTCGAGCACGTCCTCGATGTTCTGGGAAATCTCGCGCATGATCTTCGTGATCGCGCGCGGCGCCTCGGCCTGCACGCGTTTCAGCAGCAGTTGCTGCGCGCCGGACGGCAGCATTTCCCACAGCCGCGGCTGGTAGGTCTCCATCACCTCGCGGGTGACGTCCTCGACCACGCGCAGCAGCGGCTGTTCGATCTCCTTCGCGACCTGCTCCGGGTCGAGCCGGGCGAAGATCTCCTTCGGGTCGACGAGGTTGGTGGTGAGCATTTCGGTCGCGGTCGTCGCCATCCGCTCGGCGTTCGCGGGCAGCACGCCCTGCCAGCCGAGGAAGGGCCGCAGGCCGACGAATTCGAGCGGCCGGAACATCATCTCGATGGCGACGCGCTTGGTGACGTAGCCGATCAGCGCCGCGATGAACGGCATGGAGACGTACACCGGCCAGTGCTCGGCGAATGTGTGCACGCGCGTCCCCTCCGTGTTGCCTACGGAACGGTAACCCGCGCGTCATTCCGCATCCTCCCCACCACCGCCCTCAACGGACGGCAGAGCCGCGGATTATCCCAAGAAGAGCAGCACCTGCAGTTCGCCGACGAGGCCGCCGATGACCGCGCCGACCGCGATCAGTTTCCATTCGTCCTGTTTGAACGCCGGCCGGAGAATGCCCTCGAACTCCAGGGGCGTCAGCTGCTGCATCTTCTCGACGATGGTGTTGCGGACGTCGAGCGCGTCGGTCGCATAACTCTCGACGTGCTTCACGGTCTCCGGCAGATACGCGATGGCCTTCTCCGCCGCGGCCTGCTTCATCTGCTGGTACTCACGCCCGCCGACCGCCAGCGCGACCAGCGGTTTCGCCAGGCCCGCCTGCGCGTCGACGGTCCGCTGGACCTCCCGCGTGACAAGCGCGAACAGCTTGTCCGCCCGCGGCCCGGTGAGGACGGCTTCCAGCACGTTCCCCGCGGTGAGGACTTCCTCCGCGATCAACGCGCCGTAGTCCGCGGCGACCTGCGCGCGGCGTTTCTGGAACATGCCCTGCCAGGTGAAGAACAAGAACCGGCGCGGCTGGCGAGGGTAGAAGATCATTTTGAGCGCGAGCCAGTCCGTGACGAAGCCCGTGACGAAACCGAAGACCGGCATGATCACCGGTTGTTTCGTGAGCGCCCACGCGATGAGCTGGACGAGCCCGATGACGAATCCGAAGCCGATTCCGCTGCGCGCGATGAACCGGAACTCGGGCGCGGCGACCTCGCGGATCAGCCGGCAGGTGAGCGATTTGTCCCGGACCATGGCGTTGATCAGCATGTCGTTGACGTCGAGCACTTCGTCCACATTCGACGCCACTTCCCGCATCAGCCGCTTCACGACGACGGGCGCCTGCGCGCGGACGCGGTCCACCAGCAGTTGCTGCGCGCGAGCGGGCAGCATTTCCCACAACCGCGGCTGGTAGGTCTCGAACACCTCGCGGGTGACCTCGTCGACCGCCTTCAGCAGCGGTTCTTCCAGCTGCGCGACCATTTCCTCCGGATCGAGCCGGGCGAAGACCTCGCGTGGGTCGAGGAGGTTTTTGGTCAGCAGGTCGACCGCGGTGGTGGCCATCCGCCGGGAGTTGGCCGGGATGACGCCCTGCCAGCCGAGGAAGGGCCGGATGCCGCGGAACTCGAGCGGCCGGAACATCATCTCGATCGCGACGCGTTTGGTCAGGTAGCCGATGAGCGCCGCGATGAACGGCATGGTCGCGTACACGTGCCAGTGCGCGGCCAGGTCGGCGGCGATGGCTGAAAGGTCCATGCGTCTGCCCCGTTCGCCCGCGCGGTACGTCGGGGGACAGGATGCCATGCGTGACGTCGGGTTTCGCGCTTCGTAATACAGCCGTTTGGCGGTACGTGCCGCAGGTGCCCGGATCACTAAGGTGGCCCGATGGTCGCGCCCGAGAAGCCGCAGCACCCCGCCTTTGCTGTTACCCGGAAGGGATACGACCCGCACCAGGTCGACACCCGCATCGCCCAGCTGACCAGCGAACTCAAGACGACCTCCCACGGCCGCGACGAGGCGGTGGCCACCGCTGGCGAGCTCACGAAGGCCCTGACGACAGCCCAGTCGGAGCTGTCCGAGGCGAAGGCCGCACTGGTCCGAGTCACCTCGAGCCCGGCCGGTGCCGGCGCGATCTCCGAGCGCGTGCGGATGATGGTGCAGCTGGCCGAGGAGGAAATCGCCGACCTGCGCCGCTCCGCGGAAGCGGACGCGTCCTCGACGCGTACTGAAGCGGACCGCTACGCCCACGAAACCCAACGGGCAGCGGACAAAGCGGCCAAAGAAGCGGAAGCGGAACGCCAGCGTTTGCTAGCGGAGACCCACGCCGCTTTGGCCGCACGCTCGGAGGCCCTGGACGCCCGCGTCGCGGCTGCGGAGCAGGACCTGGCTGCGCGACAAGCGGATCTGGAGTCCCGGATCGCCGCCGCGGAAGCGGACATCGCGAGCCGGACGGCCGCAGCGGACGAGGAGATCGCGACCCGCCTGGCGGACTTGGAAGCGCGACTGAAGGCAGGAAACGAAGACATCGCGACGCGGACTGCGGCTGCCGACGCGGATATCGCAAGCCGGACGGCCGCAGCCGATTCGGATATCGGGACCCGCACCGCGGCAGCCGATGAGGACATTTCCACGCGCACCGCCGCGGCGAACGAAGACATCGCCACCCGGACCGCAGCGGCTGATTCGGAGATCGCGACCCGCCTGGCCGCAGCAGAAGAAGACATCGCGACGCGCACTGCGGCCGCCGACGCGGATATCGCCACCCGGACCGCAGCGGCCAATGAGGACATCACCACCCGCACGGCTGCGGCCGACGCCGAAATCGCGTCGCGCACCGAAGCCGCCGACCGCGCCCGCGCCGAGGCAGACCAGGCTTCCGCAGCAGCCCGCGCCGAAGCCGATCAGGCAGCCTTGACTGCCCGCACCCAGGCCGACGAGGCAGCCGCCGAAGCCCGCACCCAGGCCGACGAGGCAGCCGCCGAAGCCCGCGCCAAGGCGGATGCGGAAGCCCAGCACGCCCGCCTATCCGCCGACGCCGAAGCCCGCCGCATCCGCGACGAGAAGGACGCCGAAGCCCTCCGCATTCGCACCGAAGCCGACGAAGCCGCCGCCCAGTCCCGCGCCGAGGCAGACGCCGCAGCCGAAGCCGCCCGCCAAGCCGCCGACGAGGAATCCGCCCGACGCCGCGCCGAAGCCGACGCCGCTGCCGAAGCCGCCGCCGCCCAAGCCCGAGCCGAGGCCGACCGTCGAGCGTCGGAAGAGATCGCCATCAAGAAGGCACAGGCAGAGACTGCCCTCGCCGACGCTCTCCAAAAGCAAACCGAAGCCACCGAATCCCGCACCCTGGCCCTGGACCTGCGCACCAAGGTCGCGGACCGGATCGCTGCGACCAACGAAGCCGTCCAGGAGGCGTTGCGCTTCCTCGGCTCGCAGGAGGAGGACGCTGTTTCCGCTCCTCCGCAAGCCTCCGCCTCGTCGCCGACGGATGCTCCTTCGGGAACTGCCGCTCCGGGGCAGACCTCGACGTCTTCATCGGCTGACGCACCTTCCCAGCCATCAACCACGTCACCGACCGACGCCCCTTCAGCAACCGGCTCGTCCGCACCGGCTTTGCCCCAGCCGACCCCGCGCCCAGACACCCAGTCGTCCGCGGGGCCGCAACAAACGGCAAAGTCCTCCGAACCGCCGACCCCTCGCAGCAACGGCAACGGCCGCCGCCCCGGCCGCCCGCGCGCAGGTCGCAGCTAACCGCCTCGACCGCACCGTCCGAACCAGCCCAGCCGTCTCGACTAGCCCAGCTCGCGAGCGACCGGGCTGGCTTCGCCCGCGCCCTTGCCCTTGGCTCTGGCCCGCCAGTTTGCTGGCGTGGTCGGGTTGGTTCGGTTTCGGCGTGCGAGTTTGCTGGCGTGGTCGGGTTGGTTCGGCCTCGGCGTGCGAGTTTGCTGACTTCGCCGCGCTGCCTCGGCTTCGGCGTGCGGGCCTGCTGGCGTGGCCGGGTTGGCTCGGCCTCGGCTGCGAATCCGCTGGCGTCGCCGCTCTAGCTCGGCCTCGGCCTGCAGACCTCCGGACTTCGCCGCGCTGATGGCTCGTTCAGTTGCTGGTCGCGCAAGGATCCGAGCTCGCTGCTCTCGTTGGCGGTTGGGCGAGCTCGTCGGCGACGAGAATCGCCAGTTTGCTGGCCGGACTGCCAGACCGGCCTCGCACCTTCCAGGGAATCGACCTGTCCCGTCTCAACCGACCGGCAGCGCCCACGATCGGGTCCAAGTCCCAGTCAGCCGCGCAAAATCCCCAGCAGCATCACCCCGCGGCCACCGTGAACAGCTCTTCGTCAATCCAGCCACGATCCCGCAGCTCTCGGCAAAACCGTTGGTACGAAGCCAACATCGCCGCCGACTCACCGGGCACGGGCTCAATCAACGACCCCACCGGCATTCCCTTGCACACCGCACTCAGCCCACCCGACGTGCACCCCGCCGCCGCGAGGAGTGCTGCGCCGTAGCCCGTTTCTGCTTGCGGTGCGACTTGCAACCCAAGCCCGCTCACCGTGGCCCGGATCTGCGTCCACAAAGGACTCTTGCTGCCACCGCCGGCGGCAAGGAGCGGTTCGCGGACCGGGACCCCCAGACGCCGCAAATGGTCCAGGGCGAGTCGTTCCAGGAAGGCGACCCCTTCCAATCGTGCCCGGTGCAGCTCGACGTCGTCGGTTGGAGTGCCGAGGACGAAACCCTCGGCGTCACCATGGGCGAAGGGAAAACGTTCTCCCTTGCGCCGCAACGGGAAAGCCACGACCTCGGCCGGACCGTGCGCAGCAGCGGCGGCATCCAACTCGGCTAGCCGCGGACTGTCCGAAACGGACTCGCCGCCGGTGTTCGACGCACCGCCTGGCAGCCACCAGCCGTCTGGATGCCGGTGGCTGTACATGACTCCGGTGGGATCCGGCACGAGCGATTCCGTAACACCCTTCAGGACATAGGTGGTTCCGAGGATTCCCACAAATCGCCCTGGTTCGACCGCGCCTGCGGCGAGTTGTCCGGCGCATCCGTCTGTCATGCCTGCCACCACGAGACATCCGGCAGGCAACCCGGCGACCGGCACCGAGATTTCGCCGAGCACGCTCGTCGGTGCGACCACCGGCGGCAGCATTCCGTCTGGGACGCCCAGACCGGCGAATACTTCGGACGGCCATTCCCCAGCCAACGGGTCGTAACCGCTTTTGAGTGCGTGCGACCAATCCGCTGCGACCGGATGTCCGGTCAGTTTCGCCGCGATCATCTCCGGCGTGTGCCGGACGGTGACCGCCTCGGTGTGCTCGGCCAGCCAGGCGATCCGGCCGAGTGCCGCGGTCGGCGAGACGCTCGAACCCAGTTTCTGCCACCGTCCGGCGCCGAGTTCGACGGCTTTCGCGTTGTAGTCCGCTCCGCGCCGGTCGTCGTACATCAACGCGGGCGTCACCGGTTCGCCCGCGGCGTCGACTCCGACGATCGTTCCGGATGTCGCCGCGATCGCCACCGCCGAGACTTCCGCGCCGCGGCCGGGCAGCGCGGCCGTGACCTCGTTCAGCACCGAACCGACCGCGGGCCACCACGCCGACGGATCCTGTTCGCTGCGGCCACCGTCCGCGCGCACCGGTGCCGGCAGCGACGCCGATGCGGTGGCGAGGACCGAGCCGTCGCGCACCGCGAAGGCGCGAACCCCCGCGGTGGCGACGTCGATGCCGACCGAGACCTGCTCGTTCACGCCGTGCTGACCCTTTCTTCGACATCTTGCAAGCTGCCGTCGCTCGCGAGTGCCTTCTCGGTTTCCTCAGGGAGCTTCAGGAATCGCACCAGCACCGCGGCCACCAGATACAGCGCGGCGAAGATGATGACGACTCCGGCGGCACCGGCCGGTCCGAGGAACAGCGACACGATCGCCGGTCCGACGAACGCCGCCGCGCCCGCGCCGAGGTTCAGCAGGGCCATCGCGCCGCCCTTGTGCTCCGGGGCCAGCGACGGCAGCAACGCGGAGATCGGCACGAACCCGGCGAGCGTCGCACCGTAGAGCGCGCCGACGATCAGCGCGAGCCAGTAGTACTGCGAGCCCATCGCGACCGGCACGAAGTACAGCAGCAGGATCGAGATCGCGCAGCCGATCGCGCCGAACCAGAAAATCGTGGTGCGCCAGCCGATCCGGTCGCTCAGCACGCCGAAGATCAGGTTGAAGAAGATGTTCGTCCCGTAGATCACCGACACAAGCAGCAGCCAGCGGCTTTCCCCGAATCCGATCTGGGAGATGAAGATCGTCGGGAAGAACACGAGCATGCCGAATTCGGGTGCGGTGTTGATGACCCGCACGATCATGCCGACCCCGACCCGCGGCTTCTTCCACGCGATCGAGACGCTGGAAACGAGGCTCTGCACCGGTTTCACGTCCGGCGGCGCGAGCCTGCGGTACCCCGTGCGCTGCCGGACGCCGAACACTGCCACGATCCCGCCGACGCCGAGCAGCACGACCGCCACCCACAGCGTGCCGTAGTGGCCGAACAGCGGATTGGTGAAGCTGGCGACGAGCGCGCCGAGCGTGGGCAGGCCGCCGGTGAAGGCGAAGTAGAACCAGCCGACCGCCGCGCCGAGCCGGGCGACCGGGGCTACCGCGGTGATCCACACCAGGAACCCGAACGCGAACATCGGATAGCCGAATCCGCGGATGCCGTAGCAGATCAGCATCGCCGCGTAGTTCCCGCCGGCGAGGCCGATCGTCAGGAACAGCGCGTCGAACACCAGCCAGATGACCAGGCCGATGATCATGACCCGCCGCGGGCCCCACAGTTCGGACAGTGCGCCCGACAGCCACGACGCGAGCATCACCGCGACGCCGTACACGGTGATCACGTACGACGCCTTGATTTCCGTACCCGCGCCGTTGTCCGCCATGTACGGCGCGATGAAACCGGATTCCACTCCGTCGCCGATCATGAACAGGAGCAGTCCGACATACCCGAGGAACAGGGGTGCGGGCAGCCCCCATTTCGTGAGCAAGCGCCCGAAGCCCGACTTGGGCAACTCCGCTGTTGCCGACTCGTTCATACACGCCTCCATGACGTCGAGATCCAACGTATCATGGACTGTGTGAACTTCGCACGCAAGAGTGTTATGAAGTCGATCAGTTCTCAGGGTCTTCGGCGACCTGCACCTCGACCCGGCTGCGCATCTCGTCGACGTAGTGCGGATCGGCACCCTCGTCCACGATCAGCAGGTCGTAGTCGTCCAGCGGCGCGAGCCGGTGCAGTGCCGTGCGCTTCATCTTGCTGTGGTCCATCAGCAGCACCTTGTGCCGCGCGGCGGCCAGCATGGCCCGCTTGATCATCACGATCTCGGGCTCCTGGTGGAAGCTCATCGACGTGCTCATCGCCGAGGTGGACACGAACGCGATGTCCACCGAGAGCCGTTCGATCGACTCGATGCTCTGCATGCCGAGGAACGAATCGTGGGTGGGCGAGTAGTCGCCGCCGATGCAGATCAGCCGCAGTTCGTGCACGTTCTTGAGCACGTCGATCGCGGCGAGGTAGTTCGTGGCCACGGTCAGCGGCGTCACTTCGACCAGGAGCCTGGCCAGCGCGAGCGCGCTGGTGGAATCGTCGAGCAGCACCGACATGCCCGGCTCGACCTGCTCCACCGCGTGCATCGCGATCACCCGTTTGGCGTCGACGTGCGCGTTCATCCGGTATTCGGCGTTGCTCTCGAACACCGTCGACGGCATCGCCGAGACCCCGCCGCGGTACTTGCGGACCAGGCCGCGCCGGGACAGTTCGTCGATGTCCCGGTGCACCGTCATCATGCTGACGCCGAGCAGGTCGACGAGCTCGCCGATGGTCGCCGAACCCTGCCGGAACACGTGCTCGGTCAGCTTCTGCTGACGGTTCTCGCGGGGATGGGCGGCAGGCTTTTCGCTCGACATGCCGTGATTATCGCGGTTCCACTGGGAGGTTGAATCGCACCAGGGCAGTTCGGTCACCGCTCACCTCCAGTTCGGTGACGGCCGCGTTGTCCAGGCGGGGAAACACGCTGCGGTAGCGGGACAGCGGGATGCCGAGCAGCTCGCAGAGGGTGAGCCGCAACAGCGTGTTGTGCGCGACGACCAGTGCGGTTCCGCTGGTCGCGGCGGCAATCGAGCGGAGCGCGCTGGCCCCGCGCCTGGCCGCTGCGGCCGGATCGTCGGCACCGGGGAACGCGCCGGCGATCGGATCGGCGAGGAAGCGTTCGACCGCGTCGGGATCGGTCTCGCGCACCTCGTCGCGGGTGCGGCCCTCGGCGATGCCGAAATAGGTCTCCCGCAGGTCGGGGATGATTTCCGGGACCAGGTTGAGTGCCTCGGCTGCCGGTTCGATCGTGTGCCGGGCACGTCGTTGCGGCGAACAGAACAGCGCGTCCGGTTTCACCCGGCGGGCGTACGCGGCCAGCGCGTCCGCCTGGCGGATCCCCTCCTCGGTCAGCGCTACCTCGCTGGTGCCCGCGTAGCGGTTCTCCGCGTGCCATTCAGTCTGCCCGTGCCTGGCGAGCAGCAGCCGTGCACCCACTCGTGCCCTCCTTGTGTGAACACCCTTGCGAACTTCTCATCGTCGCTGTTAACTTAACATTGCTCGTGTGAAGCGGGCTCGCTCTCTGAAGGGATCTGGTGGATGACTCTCGACGCGGTGGTGTTCGACCTCGACGGTGTCCTGGTGGAAAGTGAACACCTCTGGGAGGAGAACTGGGTCGCTTTCGCAGCTCGTCACCAGGTCGAGTGGACGGCGGAGGACACGGCCTCGGTGCAAGGCATGAGCGCGCCCGAATGGGCCGGCTATCTCGCCCGGCGGTGCGGGGTGCCGGACCAGGCGGACGAGGTGGAACGCGCGGTGGTCGACGGCATGATCGCCTCGATCGACGCAGGCGAAGCGCCGCTGCTTCCCGGTGCGGGTGCGATGGTGCGTGAGGTCAGCGAGCGGGTCCCGGTCGCGCTCGCGTCGTCGGCGGCCCGCCGGGTGATCGACGCGGTGCTCGAAAAGCATCAGCTCACCGGCGAGTTCACCGCCACGGTGTCCAGCGCCGAGGTCGCGCGGGGCAAGCCGAATCCGGACGTGTACCTGGAGGCGGCGGCCCGGCTCGGCAAATCGGGCAGCGAATGCCTCGGGGTCGAGGACTCCAGCAACGGCATCCGGGCGGCGGCCGCGGCCGGGCTCACCGTGATCGCGCTGCCCAACCCGACGTACCCGCCGAAGCCGGACGCGCTGGAACTGGCCAGCGCGGTGGCCGAGAGCAATGACGACGTCCGACTGAAGCTCCTGGCCTACCTGGCCGGCGAGCCGGTGGCTGCGAGGGACTGAACCATGACCACCTTGGGTTCCCCGGACACGTTCAAGCGGCAGTGGCTCGACGGGTTCGTCACCGCGTACGGCCGCACGGTCCAGAAGGTGCCGGACGCCTACGGCGTCGTCCGCCGCGAGGCCTCGGCGAGCTCGAAGGTCGCGGTCGTGATCGGCGGCGGATGCGGTCACTACCCGGCCTTCGCCGGTCTCGTCGGCCCTGGTCTGGCCGACGGCGCGGTCGTCGGCGACGTGTTCACGAGCCCGAGTGCCGAGCAGGTTTACCGCACGGCTCGGGCGGCGGACAACGGCGCCGGCGTGCTCTTCGGTTTCGGCAACTACCAAGGCGACGTGCTCCACTTCGGACTCGCCGCTCGCAGGCTGGCGGCGGAGGGCATCCCGAGCCGCACCATCCTGGTCACCGACGACATCGCGAGCGGCCCGGCGACCGAACCGGAGCGACGGCGCGGCGTGGCGGGCGATTTCCTCGTCTTCAAGATCGCCGGTGCGGCGGCGGAGCGCGGCTACAGCCTCGACGCGGTGTACGAGGTCGCGGCGAAGGCGAATGCTCGCACGCGGACCTTCGGCGTCGCGTTCGGCGGTTGCACGCTGCCCGGCGCGGACGCGCCCCTGTTCACGGTCGCGGACCAGGAAATGGAGCTGGGCCTCGGAATTCACGGCGAACCGGGCGTCCGCACGGTGGGCCGGTTGTCCGCGGCGGAACTGGCCGACGAATTGGTCGACGGTCTCCTGCCGGAGCTTCCGGAAGGCGATGGCCGCGTGGTCGTGCTGGTGAACGGGCTCGGCCGCACCAAATACGAGGAAATGTTCGTCACCTACACCCGCGTGCACGAACGGCTCGCCCAGGTCGGGCTCAGCCCCGTGCATTCCGAGGTCGGGGAGTTCGTCACCTCGCTCGACATGGCCGGGGTTTCGCTGTCGATCCTGGTGCTGGACGACGAATTGGCCGAGTTGTACGCCGCGCCGTGCGATACCCCGGGCTACCGCACCAGCGGTGCCGAGCTGACCGCGGTCGATCTTGAGTCCACAGTGGACGAATTGCTGACCGAGGAGGCTCCGGGGACCAGCGTGGTCGACCGGGTTCTCACCGCGGCTCTGCGCAGCATCGAGGAAAACGAAGCGGAACTGGGCAGGCTCGACGCGGTGGCCGCGGACGGAGACCACGGGCTCGGCATGACGCGCGGGATGCGCGCCGCCGTCGCTGCCGCGCGGCGCGAGCCGGACACGGTTTCCGGTGCGCTGCTGGCTGCCGGTACGGCGTTCGCCGATGCGGCTGGCGGTGCCTCGGGCGCGTTGTACGGCGTGCTGCTGGCGGAGACCGGTGCCGGTCTGCGCGGTGTCGATGCCGGGGACATCACCACGACAATGCTCGCCGACGCGGTCGACGGTGCGGTGCGCGCGTTCTGCGAGCTGGGCAAGGCCGAACTGGGCGACAAGACAATGCTCGACGCGATCGAGCCGTTCCGGGCCACGCTGCGGGAGCAGTCGGGCTCGGAAGTAGTGCAAGCCTGGCGGAAAGCCGCTGGAGCCGCGGTCGTAGCCGCGCAGGAGACCGCGCACTTGCGTCCGGCGAAGGGGCGCGCTGCGCGGCTGGCGCAACGGAGCGAGGGTCATTCGGACCCGGGTGCGGTGTCGTTCTCGCTGCTGGTCACGGCAGTCGGCGAGGAGCTGGAAAGGAGCGCGGACTGATGCGCATCGTGGTAGCGGCGGACAACGCCGGGGTCGAACTGAAGAATCAGCTGCGCGACCTGCTGCAGGCCGACGAGCGAGTCGCCGAGGTGACCGACCTCGGCGTGCCCGACGCGGCGGACGACCGGGCGTACCCGTTGCTGGGGCTGGCCGCGGCGGAAGCCATCGCTCGCGGCGAAGCGGACCGCGGCGTCCTGGTGTGCGGCACCGGCATCGGCATGGCGATCTCGGCGAACAAGGTGCCCGGCGTGCGGGCGACGGTCGCGCACGACTCGTACTCCGCCGAGCGGTCGATCAAATCGAACGACTGCCAGGTGATCACCTTCGGAGCGCGCGCGATCGGCCCTGAGGTGGCGAAGAAGATCGTGGCCGAATGGGTCGGGTACCGCTTCGATCCCGCCTCGGCCAGCGCGACCAAGGTCGCGCACATCACCGAATACGAGAACGCCCACTGACCAAGGCGTCCGTCGTGGCGCACAATCGGCACAGAGCGAGTGAGGGAGCAGAGTTGCACATTCTCGCTGCGGGAGACCACTTCGTCAGCCCCGGCCTGCTGGCCGGAGCCGTCCGCGCGGAACTCGGCGGCGGCCACGAGGTCGCCGAGCTGACGCTGCCGTGGCCGGTCGAGCCGTTCGGGCCGGTCGGCAACGTGCTGGAGGCGAGCGGTACCGAGGACCAGGTGATCGAGGCACTCGCCGGTGCCGAGGCCGTCGTCACGCAGATGGCCCCGTTCACCAAGAAGGTCTTCGCCGCCGCGCCGGAGCTCAAGCTCGTGTCGGTGTGCCGCGGCGGGCCGGTGAACGTCGACCTCGTCGCCGCCACCGAGGCCGGAGTCGCCGTCACGTACGCGCCGGGACGCAACGCGGGCGCGGCGGCCGAGTTCGCGGTCGGCATGATCCTCGCCGCGATGCGGCGGATCTCGACCTCCTCGGCTGAACTGCTCGCCGGCACCTGGCGCGGCGACTACTACGCGTACGACCAGGCCGGGCTGGAGCTGGGCGGCACCACGGTCGGGCTCGTCGGCTACGGCGCAATCGGGTCCCGGGTCACGAAGGTGCTCGTCGCGTTCGGGGCGAACGTCCTGGTAGCCGACCCCTATGCCGACCGTGCCGCGGTAGCAGCCGACGGCGCGCAGCTCGTCGAGCTTGACGAGCTGCTCCGGCAGAGCCGAGTCGTGAGCCTGCACGCGCGGCTCACTGAGGAAACCCGGCACCTGATCGACGCGAGCAAACTCGCTCTCCTGCCGGAGGGCGCGGTCCTCGTGAACACCGCTCGCGGTGGCCTGCTCGACTACGCGCCGCTGCCCGACGCCCTGCGTTCCGGACAGCTCGGAGCGCTCGCCCTCGACGTTTACGACGTCGAACCGCCGCCGGCGGACTGGGCGCTGCGCGACGCGCCCAACGTCATCGCGACCCCGCATCTCGCCGGCGCGAGCAGGCAGACCGCCGAGCGAGCGGCAGCGATCGTCGCCGCGGAAGTCGGCCGGTACGCCCGCGGCGAGCAGCTGGCCAACCTCGCGAATCCCGAGGTACTGGAGCGGCGGCCGTGATTGTCGGGGTCGACATCGGGACGTCGCTCACCAAAGCCGTGGTGTTCGACGAGGACGGCAGCTCCATCGCGAGCGCATGCACGCCGTCCGAGGTGCACCACCTGCCGGGCGGCCGGGTCGAACAGGATCTCGACCAGGTCGTCGGCACGGTCGCGAAGGTGGTGCGCGAGGTCGCGGCCGCGCTGCCCGAGCCGGTGTCCGCGTTGGCCTTGACCGGACAGGGCGACGGGCTCTGGCTCCGCGACGAAGCAGGCGCCGCGGTGCACCCGGCCATCTCGTGGCTCGACGGCCGGGCGAACACGGTGCTCGCGAAATGGCAGGCCGACGGCGTGACCGCGGAAGTCTTCCGACGCACCGGTTCCGGCATGTTCCCCGGCTGCACCGCGGCCATTATGTCCTATTTGGACACCCATGAACCTGAGGTGCTCGACCGTGCCGCAGTCGCCGGATACTGCGTGGACGCGGTGTTGCAGCGGCTCACCGGCGAGATCACGGTCGACGTTTCGGACGCGTCGCTGCCGTTCCTGAACCCGGCCACCCGCAGCTACGACGACGGTGCGATCGAGGCCTGCGGGCTGGGACATCGCCGGTCGTTGTTCGCGAAACCAGCCCCGGCGAAGTCCGTGTTCCGGCTCGACCGGCGCGGTGCCGAACTGCTCGGGTTGCCGGTCGGATTGCCAGTCACCGCAGGGCCGTTCGACCTGCCAGCCAGCGCGATCGGTGCTGGCGTGCGGAAACCCGGCGACGGCATCCTCACCGCCGGGACCACGCTCGCCTGTCAGGTGCTCACCTCCGACCCGACGTTCGATCCCGAAGCGGAACCCGCGGGCATGTTCCTGTGCACGCCGGACGAGCACGAGTACCTGCACGCGATGCCCGCGATGGTCGGCACGGCAGGCATCGATTGGGCTTGCCAGTTGCTGGGCATCAGCGTCGAGGAAATCGACCCGTTGCTGGCGAACAGCAAGCCGGGCGCTCGCGGGGTCCGCGCGCTGCCGTTCCTTTCGGTATCGGGGGAACGCGCGCCGTTCGTTGACGCCGGAGCACGCGCACAGTTCTCTGGGCTGAGCCTCGAAACCGGCCGGGCCGACCTGGTCCGGGCGCTGTGCGAGTCGATCGCTTACGCCGCAAGGCATTGCTTTGACGCCGCCGGCCTGTCGGGACAGCTCTACGCCTGCGGCGGAGGAGTCCGTTCGCCCGAATGGCTGCAGATTTTCGCCGATGTACTCGGTCGTCCGGTCGTGATCCCGAGCGATCCCGGCGTCGGCGCGCGCGGTGCCGTGCTCACCGCCGCGGACGCGCTCGGAACGCCGTACGATCGGGATCGCTGGGCCGCGAACGCGCGAACGGTCGAGGCCCGGCCCGAAAATGTGGCTGACTACGAGCGCGGTTACGCCGACTACCAGGCTTCCCTGTCTGCCGCGCGCGGACTGTGGAGGCTGTGAATGATCCTGGAGAACGAGCGTGCCGCGGTCTGCGAGTACGCCCGTCGGCTGACCGCGGACGGCTTGGTCGTCGGCACCTCAGGCAACGTGTCGGCGCGGGCTGGCGACCTGGTCGCGGTAACCCCGACCGGCGTTGACTACGCCGCCCTCACTCCCGCCGACATTCCCGTGGTGGACCTCGACGGCAAGATCGCCGACGGTGCGCTGAAGCCGACGAGCGAACTCCCGATGCACCTGGCCGTGTACACCCGCGCCACCGACCCGGAATCCGCCCCGGTGAACGCGGTCGTGCACACGCATTCGGTGCACGCCACCGCAGTGTCCACTTTGGTCACCGAAGTCCCGCCGATCCACTACATGCTCGCGGCAATCGGTCCGACGGCTCGAGTAGCGCCGTACGCGACCTACGGCACCACCGAACTTGCCGATGCGATGCTGCAAGCCCTGGACGATCGCCGAGGTTGCCTCCTGGCCAACCACGGCACGATCACCTATGGCGACTCGCTGGGGAGTGCGTACAGCCGGGCGCAGCAACTGGAATGGGTCTGCCAGGTGTGGCTGACGGCTCGATCCGCCGGTACTCCGGCTCTGTTGCCGCCAGCGGAAATCGAGCACGTGGTGGAGAAACTGAAGGGATACGGTCAGCGATGACTGGCTAGAGCGTGGGCGCGACTTACGGCAGCGGTACGAGCGCTCCCATGCCTGCCCGTACGAACTGGGTCGACAGGCGTTGCGGCAACGGATTCGGGTACAAGATAATCGACGCGAACGGCGACGGCGTGTACCCGGCCCCGCCGTTGCTCTGCAGGTGCACGCTGACGTGGACGTTGCGGTCAGCGGGAATCTCGAACGACACGGTGCCCCAGGAAACGACGTACTGGCGGCCGTCGATTCCCGCGATCGGGATGTACGCACCGGCGTGGAAGATGTGCGTGGAAATGTCGATCATGAGCAATCGCCGCGGGCCGTCGTGCGGGTCGACATACGGGATGACGTTCGGGGTGGACGACAGGTCTGGCGGCTCGGTCGGGTCAGTCATCGGTCCGGGCCTTCCGTCAGGGCGATGAGCGAAGCTTACCCTCGACGGATCGGTCGTCGGGTGCCGAAGGCCGGAGAGTCGCGCGCATCCGGCCGATTCGGCGCAGGATCCGTTCGCGGTTCTTCGCGGCTTTCAGCCAGGCCGGAAGCGTGGCGAGCATGGTCATGAGGCGTAGACCCCCGCCGTCAGCAGGCAACTGCTGCTCCCGAAGCCGAGCGGCGACATAGGCTTCGAGGTAGTCCAGGTGTCGTTCGTTGTAGGCCCACAGCACATGTCCGTCGAAGTCGGCTTGCAGCCACAACGGGTGCTGCAGGAAAGGATCGCGCGCGTTCCCCGGCGGAGCTGGCGCGGGCTGAACGGGATTTCGCGCGTCCTCAGTGTGACCGCAACGGCCGCACACTAGCCGTCTCGGGGCGAACAGGATCCTCTCAGTCGGCGGCGCGCCGGGTACGACGACGACTTTCGCGCAGCGCTCACAACGAGGGCAACGAACCAGCACCTCGTCAGCGGTGAAATCCCATATCCACAGCTGCTGGTCGCGAAACCGCTCCCCGCCGTTGCTGGCTGCCGACCTCATGCGGGAAGCCTGACGTTCGCCTGTCCGGGACGTCAACCGGAATAACGCGGCTCCGCGATCAGAACTGGTAGTACAGGAACGGGCTGAACGTCCCGGTAGCCACCAAGATCGCCGCGTAAACCAGGCCCACCGTCATGACCCCGATGCGCAGTGCGGTCGCTCCGCGGCTTCGGGACGATTCCAGCAGCGGGCCGGTCACCGGATGCGCCGGGAGGATGAACACGATCAGCGCCAGCAGCAGGATCACCAGCCGCTGGTTCGTCAGCGCGCTTTCCACGACGTCGCCGAGGCCGCCGAAATCCGGGATCAGCATGTGGCCGATCATCGACAGCGCATGACCCAGATCGGCTGAGCGGAAGAAGACCCAGCCGAACACGACCAGGATCAGGGTCAGCACGCGGCGGGCGATGCGGGCGACCTGGCCGGCGGGAGCGTCGCCGAGGTGGAAGCGGCGTTCGATGACCAGAAGTGCGCCGTGGTAGCAGCCCCAGATCAGGAACGTCCATTGCGCGCCGTGCCAGAAACCGGTCAGCACGAAGACGATCGACAGGTTCCGGTACGTCTTTCCGGCACCCGAACGGTTGCCGCCCAGCGGGATGTAGACGTAGTCGCGGAACCAGCGGGACAGCGACATGTGCCAGCGGCGCCAGAACTCCGTGATCGTCACCGACGAGTACGGGCGCGCGAAGTTTTCCGGCAGCCGGAAGCCGAGCATGCGGCCGAGGCCGATCGCCATGTCCGAGTAACCCGAGAAGTCGAAGAACAACTGCAGGGTGTAGCCGATCGCGCCGAGCCAGGCCGTCGTGAAGGTCATCTGGTTCGCGGGGGTCGAGAAGCAGGCTTCGACCATCGGGCTGAGCGAGTCGGCGATGATCGACTTCTTGCACAGGCCCAGCGCGAACCTCGGGAAGCCCGCCGCGATGTCGTCCAGCCGGTGCGAACGCCGTTGCGGAAGCTGGTCGGCGATCTCCCGGTAGCGCACGATGGGACCCGCCACCAACTGCGGGAACATCGCGATGTACGCGGCGAACGACACCGGGTTGCGCAGCGCGTGCCGCTCGCCGCGGTAGATGTCCACCACGTACGAGATGTGGTGGAAGGTGTAGAAGGAAATGCCGATCGGCACCACGATGTTCGCGACGCCCAGGTCGCCGCCGAACCAGTGCGCGACGGCGGCGATCTGCTGCGTCGCGAAACCGGCGTACTTCCAGATGACGAGCACGAGGACGTCGAGCGTGATGACGCCGATCAGGATCCGCTTCCGGCGCGTGCCGCGGACGTCCCACGGGCTCGGCTCCAGCGCGGGTCCGGCCAGGAAGTTCACCGCCATGCAGAGCAGCAGCAGGAACAGGTACGGGCCGGCGCCGATCGTGTAGAACAGCAAGCTCGCGACCGCGACGATGCCGTTGCGCCAACTGCGCGGGCACACCAGGACCGCGATCAGCACCGCGGGCATGAAGTACCACAAGAACAGCGGCGAAACGAACGACATCGGTGACGGACCCCCTCGGTTCCGGAGGAGACCTTAGCCCGAGCGGGTGGCTTCGCGGGGCGATGCCCGACGGATCACAGCACGAATCACCGAGGGTGACGGATTTGGGGGGATTTCGCCCTTCGCGACGGGGAAGTGGGCGGGTCGTGGAGCTGCGCCGTGGCTGGGGCGGGGAGTCTCATGGGGCGGGCGGCAGGCCGGGGGCGGCGGCTGGGTGGAAGGGCGGTGGGTGCGCGAGAGGGCAGG